>CAKOIB010000037.1 GCA_934086255.1 uncultured Bacilli bacterium | reverse complement strand
AATTTAGATATAGAAAAAATTGATCAAGCTTTGGAGTACCTAAAAAGTGAGATTGATGCAAAATATAAGTTTATAAATCTTAATACATTTTCAAAAATAGATAAAATTGAAACAAGTTTTTTTTCACAAAGACTTATATATAAAGCAAGTGATTATAAAAAAGATGGATATTTTTCACCTTACAAAGCTTTAAAAATTGAAACTGCTTTAGAAAATAATAACAGAATAGTAATCATTGGTGATGCGGGTACAGGTAAAAGTGAAATATGTAAAAATGTTGTTAATACTATTAATAGTCATAAAAATTGTTTTGCATTTTATTTTGATTTACTAAACTATACTGGCGAAGAAATAGAAAATTTAAAGCCATCTTTATATAAAGATTTACTTAATGAATATATAACTTTTGTATTAGATGGGTATGATGAAATAATTAATAGTCAAAAACAAATATTTATTAAAAAAATTCAAAAATTTATATTGGCAAATAATAATGTTAAAATAATCATAACTAGTAGAACAAATTTTTATAAATTTGAAAACAAATATAGCACTATTAGAGAGTTTGAACCATATTATTTATTGGATTTTGATGATAAAAATATTAAAGATGTAGCAAAAAATTATGATGTTAACTTTGATGATTTAATATTGGATATTAGAAAAAACAACCTAGGTTATACAATGGCTAATCCATTTTATGCTATATTTTTAATTGATTATTACGCAACACACAAGTGTTTATTAACAAAGGAAAAATTAATTCCAAAAATTGTTCAGGAGTCCTTTAATAACGATGTAAAAAAATTTGATACAACTAAAGATTTAGAAGATGTAAAAGAAAAAATGTTTAAAATATTAAAATTGCTATCCTTCAGCATGGCCTTGTTTGAACGAAACTATTTGACAAATGAAGAATTTTTGCAACTGATTAAAAAAGAAGATGACAGAAAATTGCTAAATTATTCTAGCTTGTGGAAAAATAAAAATAATAAATTAATGTTTTCTCACAGCAATTTTTATGAGTATTTTGCAGCCGAACAAATGAAAGAACTTGATTTTAATGAAATTAAAGAATTAATAACATATGATGAAATTTCTTTTAATCCAAATTGGCTGAATATTATTGTTTTTATGTTAAATAAAAAATATAATGAAAGTTTTATTAATTGGTTGTTGATTGTATATCCCGATTTTATTTTCTATTTAGAAAAAGATAAAATTTCACAAAATAGAAGAGAAGAATTGTTCATAAGTACATTTAAAAATTATGAGAAAAAAAAGATATGGTTACCTAATGAAATTTATTATAATGATAGATTCGCAGAATTTATTTATTCTGAAAGAGTTGTAGAATATTTAATTTCTAAACTAGATAATAATATGCATTATACAGTAGTGTATAATGCATTAAATCTTCTTTCTCAATTTAAAAACTTTGGTAAATTAGCTATTAACTTAAAAAAAGTTTTAATAAAATTAATATATAGTGATAAATTTAACACATCTCAAAAGAGAAGAGCATTAAATATTTTATCTGATAATATGTTGATTGATGATACGGAATTAGATGAAATAATAAAAATTAATGAAATAAATGAGGATCCCTATTTGAGAACTGCATATTATTATCATTTAAATAAGAATGGTATTAATGATCAGAATATTAATATATTATTTGAGAGGTTGAATAGTTCTAGATTGAAATCTGCATCAAGATGTAGTGATAGTGAAGAGGATGAAATTAATTTATTTGATGAATATTTTGAATTTAATAAGCTTTTTTCAAATATTAAAGATGAAAAGTTATTGAAATTATTATTAGAAAAAATTGGAGAGTTACAGAAAAGAGATTGTAGAGAACTCTTTTCTGAAGAAATTATTAAAAATATTTGCCAATCTATTGGTAAATTAAATTTAGAAAAAGAAAAAGAATTAGATTTATTACTAAAATTATACTTAATTATTGATGAGAATTATTTAAGCAGGGATGCGAATATAATAGTTGAGTTTCTAAGTGAAACACAATTAAGATTAGAATTTTTTAAAAAAGTACTTCGATTAGAAAAAAGAATAAGCTTTATTAGTATGAATTGTTTAGTAGATGAGGAATGTCTTGAATATTTTTACAATCAGTATAGTCTTGAATATTTTTCTGACGATTTGGCATATATAATTTTATGTGAAGCTGGTAATACTAATAATATTAATTATATTCAAATTAATAATTTATACTATAAAAGAACAGGAATTAATTTTCTTGAAGAAATAAAAAATAAAGCTAAACATAAAGAAAAAAAAGGCAAAAGGGTTCAAGATTATTTTGATTCTATTTTTAATAAAGAAAAATTCTTTTTAAATCTTAAAGAATATTTAGAACATTTAAATTTAAAAGATCTATCTAGAATAGAAAAATCTGAAATAAAAAAAATAGATGATGATTTTTATGATGATAATGATAAATATAATTATATTATAGACTTTTTAAAACGGTATGACAGAAAAAGTGATTGTATTTTAATAGCCGATTTAGAAAAAATAGATTGGGATTATTTTATCTTAGTAGAATCTTATAATATATTGACTTTAAATAATAACATTAATATTTCATTTCAGCAGAAAGAAAAAATAAATAGTATATGTCAAAAATATTTGAATAAAATTTCGTTTAGAAATGCTATAAAATATAAAAATGACGGTAGTTCATCAACTTCATATTTAAGTGTGTATCTTTGGACTCTGAAACACAAGTTGAATTTACAGTATTCAGAAAATGTTTTATTAGATATGCTTAGCTTTGAATGGGGCTATATTGATGGTAAAACTGTAGGTATTAATTATATCATTGAGGCTATTCCAGAATATAAAGTTAGGAATAGAATTATAGATAATGTTAAGACTAAAAAGATGTATGGAGATGTTTTGAAGAATCATGTAAATTATTGTATAGAACATGATATTAATGATTTATCTGAACATTTTATTAACTATTTAATAGATAAAAAATTAAAGTATTATGATAAGCAAGAAATTATTGAATATATTATAAAATTTTATCCTATAGAACTTATAAAAAATAATTTATTGGATATAGTTGATTTTGAAACAAGAATACATTTAATAGATAAAATATATAAAGTGGATAAAGAATTCATTCTTGATTATATAGAGATTAAATGTAGAAAAACTAAAAAAACAGATGATAAAATAATATTTTTAAAATATTTAGTTAAATCAGGTAATTTAAATGGATTAGAAAAATATTATAATCTATTAAAAAAACAAATGAGTTGTGTAGATTTGAAGAATTGTTATCAAAATACTATTAAAGATGCTCTATCTCAAGTTGAAAACATAAACTGTTTAGATATAATTTCCAAAATATACTTACTAACTTATTCTCCAAATTTTAAAGATAACAAGTTTAAAAATATTTATTCTGGATGTAAAGAGGCATTTATAAAAATAGCCTTATCAAATATTCAGCAAAATTCTCATTTGGTAGTAATTAAAAAACTTCAAGATATAATTGATGAAAATATAGACATTAATAATATCGGTTTTACTTATTATATAATTGATGAAATTAAAACTAGAGTTTGCTTTCTAACAAAAAAACAATACAATATTCAACAAGTAATAAATATGGTGAATAATCTTTTTATAAACAATGAATCAACAGGTTTAAAATATTAGGTGAAAATGTTATAATAGCATTATAGAAAGAAGGGTTAAATTATGAGCGAAAGAGAATTAGATTCAAGTGTTAATGAATATGAAGAAGAATATAAAACTAATAATTATGTAAAACAATTACAATGGGATATGGCTATTGGACTACAAAAAGTAGATAATTTAAACCCTTCTAAATACTTAGAAAAACTATTAGAAGAAGAAGTAGAAGGTAATTTAACAATAGAAGAAGTAGAAAAAGCATTAAAAGAATATTACATTGAAAAAGAAAATAAAAGCGAGATAAATCATATCGAATTAGAATGTGATTTTGTATCTGCTAGAATAGTTGAATTATTAAATAAAGATAATTTTAATTTATCAGTTGATTATTTGAAATATGTTCATAAATTTTTATTTCAAGATGTTTATGGATTCGCTGGTGAATTTAGAAAAATAGATTTTTCTAAACATGAAAAAATACTTAATAATGATTCAGTAGCATACGGAGATTGTGCTACTTTAATGGCATCATTAGAATATGATATATCATTAGAAAAGGGAAAAAATTATGAAGAAATGAATATAGTAGTAGTTATTAATAATATAACTAAGTTTTCTTCTAGTATATGGCAAGTACATCCTTTTAGAGAAGGAAATACTAGAACTACAGCTTTATTTATTGAAAAGTATTTAATTAGTTTGGGTTATAATGTAGATAATAGTTTATTTAAAGATAAATCAGTTTATTTTAGGAATGCTTTAGTAAGAAGTAATTATTTCAATAATTATTTGAATATAAAAGAAGATAGTAGTTATTTAGTTAAGTTTTATGAAAATTTATTATTGGGTAAGAACAATAACCTGCATTCAAAGGATTTAATTGTTCAAAAATTGTTTGATAAAAATAATTAAACTATTGCTTTTTTTAGCAATTTTAATATATTAGTTATGTGAGAAAAAAGTAGAAATATTTTTGCAAGGGCACTGTCATTTTTGATGGAGCCCTATTTTTATGTTTTATTATCAAAAATAAAAAAACTATTAGATTTAAATAAACCAAAAAAAGAATTAATTGATACATTGGTAGATAAAATAGTTATGGATAAAGATAGAAATATTACTATATGTTTTAAATATGATATTATACTAGAGGCAACTTTTAAATATGAAAATAGAAATTTAGCAAGGAATCTTTATGGTAGAAAAGGAAAATATTAAAAATATATAAATGTATGTTATAATATTCTGTATTCAGAGGTGATATAATGAAGTGCTTATCAAATATAATTATTGTTGTAGTATTTTTACTAGCTACGTATTTTATATTGAAAAAAGAAATAATTCCAATAATAAAGGATATAAAAAACTATAAAAAGATGAGTGAGCAAGAACAAGATAGATTAAAAGTTTTATTATCAATACTTTTAGCACCGGTTATTTTATTATTTTTAGATTACTATAATATTTTTTCTAAATTATTTCCACAATATGGAAATTTATCTAGAGAATATGATTGGTTATCTTTCATAGGAACATATGCTGGTACTATTGTTAGTTCTATATTATTAATTTTTATAACTGAAAAAGATAGAAATGAAAATACTGCAGTTCTTAGAACTTCTCAACGACCATATTTGGATATTTCTTATATGAAAATAGATAGCAATTTTTTTAAGGAAGACAAAGATAATGTGACAACATTTAATCATGGCAAAAATAGCGATAAAACGTTGGATAAAGATGAATATTTAACATTATGTATAAAAAATAATGGTGCTAGTGTTGCTATAATTGATACTAATAAAACAAAGGTAAAGTTACAATATAAAACAAAAGATAAAATTGAAGAAACTGAATTTAATCTTAACTTTTCAATTAATCGATTATCAATTAAAAGTGGTGAAGAGATTTATATAAAGTTTGTAAAAGATGAATTATATAAAAATAAGAAACTTTTAGATGAAAGTAAAATATTAAGTAGTACTATATTTTATAAAGATTTATTTAATAAAAATTACTATGACCAATGTGAGTTGAAAAAAACATTAGTAGTTTTACATGATAATGAAGAAATATAATAATTATTGCTAATGGTAACTGAACTCATTAAGTGAGAAGTCCGTGTGCCAATTATCTAATATTATACTTTACTTCTTCTAGTTTTTGTCAAATACTTTGTCAACTTCTTGTAAAGTTGACCTTTTTTCGTTTATAATATATATGGATGTGATTACATGAAAAATATAATTGAGAAAATATATGATTATTCTTTAGAAGAGATAATGGGAGAACGTTTTGGTAGATATTCTAAATATATTATTCAAGATCGTGCTATTCCAGATGTTCGTGATGGTTTAAAACCTGTACAAAGAAGAATACTTTATGCTATGTATATTGGTAAAAACACATATGATAAACCATATAGAAAGAGTGCAAAAACTGTTGGGGATGTAATAGGTTCCTTCCATCCACATGGTGATAGTTCTATATATGATGCAATGGTTAGAATGTCTCAGGATTGGAAGATGAAAAATCCTTATATTGATATGCATGGTAATAACGGATCAATTGATGGTGATAGTCCTGCGGCATACCGTTATACTGAAGCGCGTCTTTCTAAAATATCTAATGAACTTTTAAAGGATATTGATAAAAATACAGTATTATTTGCTCCGAACTTTGATGATACAATTATGGAACCTACTGTGCTTCCAGCGAAGTTTCCTAATTTACTTGTTAATGGTACTACTGGTATAAGTGCTGGTTATGCTACTAATATACCACCACATAATTTAGGTGAAGTAATTGATGCTACTATTAAGAGGATAGATAGTCCTAATTGTAGAATTGAGACTTTACTTGATATAGTAAAAGGTCCTGATTTTCCAACTGGTGGTATTGTTTTTGATAAAAAGGGTATTTATAATGCTCTTACTACTGGGAAGGGTAAGGTAATTGTACGTTCTAAAGTAGTTGAAGAAAAAGAAAAAGGTAAGACTACATTAGTGGTTACTGAAATACCTTATGAAGTTTTAAAGACTAATATAGTAAGAAAAATAGATGAGATTAGAATTGATAAAAAGATTGATGGTATTGTTGAGGTAAGGGATGAGTCTGATAAGGATGGACTTAGAATTGCTATTGATATAAAAAAGGATGCTAATAAGGAGTTAATTCTTAATTATTTATATAAGAATACTGATCTTCAAGCTTCTTATAATTATAATATGATTGCAATTGTCAGAAGAAGACCTAAGCTTCTTTCTTTGATGGATATTTTAGATGCTTATATTGATCATTTGAGAAGTGTTATTCTTGCTAGAACTAAGTTTGATTTAGAACATGCTAAGAAAAGATATCATATTGTTGAAGGATTAATTAAGGCTATTTCTATTTTGGATGAGGTTATTTCTTGTATTCGTAGAAGTAAGAATAAGGGTGATGCTAAAGATAACTTGGTTAAAGAGTTTGGTTTTACTATTGAACAGGCTGAAGCTATTGTGGTGTTACAACTTTATAGACTTACTAATACTGATATTGCTTTACTTGAAGAAGAGCTTGCTAATCTTAAGTTAATAATCGAAGGACTTACAAAGATTGTTAATGAAGAAGATGCTTTGAAAAGTGTTATGAAAGAAGAACTTAGAAAGATTAAGAAAGAGTATGATATTCCTCGTAAGACTGAGATAGTGGATGAAGAAATAGAAATAAAAATAGATATGGAAGCAATGATTCCTAAGGAGGATGTGGTTGTTTTAATAACTAAGGATGGTTATGTAAAAAGAACTAGTAAGAGGGGTTATCTTGCTAATACTGAGGATCCTCTTCTTAAGGAAAATGATTATGTTATTGGTCTTTATGAGCAGAATACACTTGATACTTTGCTTATATTTACTAATCTTGGTAATTATATATATTTACCTGTTCATGAAATACCTGATATTAAGTGGAAACAACTTGGAAAACATCTTAGTAATATTATTAAATTAGAAGAAAATGAAATGGTAGTTGATGCTATTGCTGTAAGTGATTTTAATAAGAGATTAGATGTTGTTTTAACTAGTAAGAATGGAATGATTAAGAAGACTTCATTAGAAGAGTTTAAGGTTAGTCGTTATTCTAAACCAATTTCTTGTATGAAGTTAAAAGATAATGATGAAGTTGTTAGTGTGTTCTTATCAGTTTACAATAATATTTTAGTGGCCACTAATAAGTGTTATAGTTTATGGTTTGATGTCAGTGAAGTGCCTTCTTCTGGTATTAAGTCAAGTGGTGTTAAGGCTATTGCTTTAAAGGATGATTATGTAGTATCTAGTGTTAATTTTGATGATGATATGTTATATGTATCTGTATTTACTGATAAAAGTACTGCTAAAAGGGTTAAACTTAGTGAGTTTGAAAAGGGTACTCGTGCAAGACGTGGTCTTATGATTCTTAGGGAAGTTAAAACTAATCCTTATCGTGTTATAAAGGTTTTTGTTAATGATAAGTGTAGTTTTGGTATTAAGAGTGTTTCTGGTATTAATGTAATAAAGAGTACTGAGCTTAATATTTGTGATAGGTATCAAACAGGTTCAAGTATTTCATCATCAGAGGTTCTTGATGTGTTTATGGTAAAAGACTTGGAAAAAGATATAGATATAGATAAAGATATTTCTAGTAATGATAAAGATGAAGTTTTAGAGGATGATATTGATGAGAGCCCTAAAAGAGAAGTAGTTATTAGAGAACAGGGGCATCAAATGTCACTTCTTGAAATAGATGATGAATTAAAGAAGATTGATGATATTATTAATTAGTGTCAATTTATGTAAACGTTTGTAAAGCAAACAAATTTTATGAATTTTACTTGTTGATGAGTATTTTGGATATCAATTTTTAAAATTGTCTTAGAGCAATTTTAAGATTTGGTATCTTTTTTTGTTTTAATTTTTATAGAGTGTGATTTTACAAGTGTTTTTAGTTGTTTTATATTTAGTTTGAGGAGGTGATATAGTGAGAAGTAATACTTATAATAAACCTGATATTAAGAATTTGTCTTATAGACTTGATGAGAGAAGAGATGGTTATAAAATACCTATTATTTCTGATTTTATGTTTAATGTAATGCTTAATAATGAATCTAGAAAGCAGTTTATTTGTTATTTTATTTCTAGTTTACTTAGTGCTAAGTATGATGAAGTTTTTAATAGTATTAGGTTTATTAAGAATAAGATTGTCTTTAGGAAGAGTGAAGACTCTAATGGAGAGGTTGATTTTATTTGTAGAATTAATAAAGAAGTAGTAGGTATTGAAATAGGTGTTTGTGAGAACAGTAGGGATACTGAGAATAATATTGTGTTTTCTACTTTGAAGTTTGGTATGGGACTAAGTAATAAATCTATTTATAATATTGATAGGCTTGTTTTGATTAATTTGAATAATTATTCTTTTTCTGGTAATTTTAAGTCTATTAATAAGTGTACTATGAAAGATGGAGATACTTATTGTGGAAATGATTCTATTGAGTTTATTAATATTTATTTACCTGTTATTAGAGAGAAGTGTTATAATTTTTCGTTTCTTACTCGTTGGGAAAAGGCTTTGTTAGTATTTAATGAAACAAGTGATAGTGTTCTTTCTAGAATATGTGACAAATCTATTTTTAAAGAGTATGTTAGTTGTGCTAAAGAAGCTAGTCAAAATGAAATATCTCTTGCTTATGATAGGGTTGTTTATGAAGAAAAAGAGTATTTAAATGAAATTAAAAGTTCTAGAGATGATGGTTATTATGAAGGTATGGAAGAGGGTCTTTTTGAGGCTAAGAAAAGTATTGCTAAGAGGCTTTTGTCTTATGGTGTTTCTTCAAATATTGTTTGTAAGTGTACTGATTATACTCATGAAGAGCTTAAGTTTTTATAAGAAAAGACAGTATGTGTTTTTCATACTGTCTTAAATTATTTTAGTTCTTAGGACTCTTGATGTATTTGAAAAGTTAAGTTTTGCAACATCTTTTAGGACTTCTTTTCCATATTTTTCTACTAGTTCTTGTCCTATTTTATCTACTTCTGGTCCTGCACCTTTAGGTAGTGGTAGGTGGTATTTGTCACATATTTTATCGAATTCTTCTAAAAAGATGTATCTGCTTATTATTGATGAGCATGCTACTGCTAAGTTTTTGTCTTCAGCTTTGGTCATGAATGTTATATTGGTTAGTTTATTTGGTATTTCTGATATGTATTCATAGTATTTTTTTTCTTTTGTGAATTCGTCTATTATGATATAGTCTAATTCATCTTTTATTTCATTTTTTAGATTGTATAGGACGTTATTATGCATTATTGCTTTTATTTTGTTCATGTTAATATCTTCGCTATGTTTTTCGTTGTATTCTTTGTTAGTTAGTATTAAGCTTTTATATTTTATTTTTTTGATTATTTCAGGTGCTATTTTTCTTATTTTGTCATCTGTTAGTTTTTTAGAGTCTGCTACTTTGATTGATTTTAAATAGTCTATGTCTTTAATGTTTACATATGATGCAGTTACTACGATTGGTCCAAAGTAATCACCTGTTCCTACTTCGTCTGATCCAATAGAGGAGCAGTACATGTATTTTTCTTTATCTTGTTCTTGTTCTTTGTTATTGGTGTTTTCTTTTAACTCAGTCCACATGTTTGCATCTATATCTGCACTTAATCCTTGAAACATTACTTTTCCAGAAGTGTACATTGTTACTATTGTATCCATATCTTGTGCTTGGAATATTGCATATGGAGGAGTTTTATCTCTTAGTTTATCTTTATAATATTCAATCATTTTTTCTTTTGTTTGTTCATCTACTTTTATTACAACGTTCATTTGTATCACCAAGTTAATTGTACTAGAAAGTGTTATTTTTGTAAAGAAGTTTTGATTTGGTGTTAATTTTTGGTATAATGTATTTGTATTGAAAAAGCAAAATAAAGAAAAGACAATAGAAGTTATTGGTGATTAAGAATCAGTATGTGAGTAATTCTTTAATACTCTAATGATGGAGAAAATTATAAAATAAGCCGAGAATAAACCGAAAATAAGCCGAAATTGTTTTTGAGAAGACTAAATATTTAATTTGGTATATAATATTTATAATTTAGTGAGGTATTTATGAGAAAAAGAAAAAAGAAAACTAGTCCTTTTTTAGTGACTACTTTAATATTAATGTGTTTTTTTGGTTATTATTATCAAGATGATATAAAAGAGTTTATTGATGATGATAAGGTTATTTCGTATACTTTGGAGGATATTCCTTCTTATAGTGGTAAGGATTATGTTTATCTTAATAATAATGTTCCTAATTTTGATTTAGAGGATATTAATAGTAAGTCTTTTCAATTTTATAGTAATTTGGACTCTCTTGGTAGATGTGGTTATGCTTATGCTAATATTGGTAAGGATTTAATGCCTACTGAAAAAAGAGGTAGTATTGGTATGGTTAAACCTAGTGGATGGCATACTATTAAGTATGATAATATAGATGGGAAGTATTTATATAATAGGTGTCATTTGATTGGGTATCAACTTACTGGGCAAAATGCTAATGTTAAGAACTTAATTACTTGTACTAGGTATATGAATAGTGTTAGTATGTTAGAGTTTGAAAATAAAGTTGCATCTTATATAAAAGAGACTAATAATCATGTTTTATATAGAGTGACTCCGATATATGATGGTGATAATTTACTTGCAAGTGGTGTTGTTATGGAGGCTTATTCTATTGAGGATTCTGGTAAGGGTATTAAGTTTAATGTTTATTTATATAATGTTCAAGATGGTATTGAAATAGATTATAAAACTGGTGATAGTAAAAAGATTAAGTAGGTGAAGTATGGATACAAGTATTAAGGCTTTTGATTTGTTTTGGGATTTATATAATAGTAAAAGTGATTTTAAAGAATTGATTTCTTATGGATTTGATAATAATTTGATTAGGTTTTTTGGTGATTTAGAGTTTAATAAAATTAATAGTCAAAACTTTGTTTCTTATGATGATAGGATGAAGGAGTTTATTGATATGTTTCTTATGGGTTTTAATATTGGTAATTGTGTTGGAGCAAGTAGACAGCTTAGTTATTCTTATAATGATGTTGATATAGTATCTGGAGTACTTCCTCTTATTAAGGGGACAAGGAATGCTGAGGAACTCGGTGGACATTGTTGGCTTGAGAATGATAGGTTTATAATTGATACTTCTTTGATGCTTGTTATTGATAAGTCTTTAAAAGATAGATTTGGTTATATTGAGGAGGAAAGGGTTACGAAGACTGCTCTTAAAAGGAATCAGTCTTATCAAAGTAGGAAGGATTTTGTTAATGATGTTAGTTTTAGTAAAAAGAAAAAGAGTTAATTAAATATTTTTTTGAATAAGTCAATAAAAAGTGGACACTAAAAAAGAATTTTTAGAACCCTAATTCGGCTTTATACTGAATTGGGG
>CAKOIB010000036.1 GCA_934086255.1 uncultured Bacilli bacterium | reverse complement strand
GTCTTATTAATAGCAATATTACTATTCTTATCAATATTCTTTAGTGAAAAAGAAGAAAAATTCATAACAGAAATAACATACCAACAATTAGTAACAAAAATGGATAAAAAAGAAAAATTTGTACTATACGTTAAACAAGAAGGATGCACAGCTTGTGAAGAATTCAATCCAACATTCTTAGGTGTACTTAGAAAATACAACTTAAAAGTATATTCTCTATACACAGATAAACTAAGTACAAAAGACTCTGAATCATTCTACAAACTAGTAGAAATATCAGGTACTCCAGCAGTTCTATTCATCGAAGACGGTAAAGAAACAATGAATAAAATCGAAGGAGTAAGAACAAAAGACTATATAATTAAAAAATTCGCTAATGCTGGATACATTAACGAATAAAAGTACCAATAGGTACTTTTTTTATTTAAACCTAGAACTAATCCTTGATAACCTCTTAACCTTTTTAACAGTAATTATAAAATAAACTATAAAAAACAATAAAAATATCAAAGCAAAAACCCAGTTATTTAAAAACAATAAATAATCATAAATACCATGAAGCATCATTGGAACAAAAAATGATAAAAACATATTCCTTCTTTTAAGTCTATAATTACCATTAACCTCATTTATCTTAGCAAGACCTAAATAATACCCCATAAAAACCCCATCACAAGCATGACCAGGTATCGCAGTAAAAGCCCTTGTTATTCCAACACCAATTCCTCCACTAAAAACATATAAAATATTCTCAAAACAAGCAAAACCAAGCGCTACAAAAACAGCATAAACAATCATATCATATAACTGATCATACTCTTCATGATTATAAGATAAAACATATAAAACAATCCATTTAGACATCTCCTCAACAAGCGCTACTCCAATAAACACAAATATAAATAAAGAAAAAGCATCTAAACTATTAGGTTCAGCATTAAAAATAGGAAACACATAACCCATCAAAGAAGACAAAATCAAAGTTATAACAGTAGAAATAACTCCTCCAAAAAACAACTTCCATATAAGATTCATCGGTTCCCTATCTCTATCCTTATTATAAATATAACTTCCCACTAAAAAAACAGGAAAAATTGATACAAAAAGAAGTAATCTTACCATTTAAAACACCTACCATCTATAAAAATTATACTAAATATTAACAATTAAAACTATAAAACATTGTAATTTTTTTATCTTAACTTCTAAATAACAAAAAGCCTTCTTTAACACCAATAATTACCTAAGCAAACAATAAACTAATACTTACTATTTAAAAAATTAATTACTAAATCAATCAATATATCCTTTTCCCTTGGATCAGACTGTGCAATTAACAAAGTAACAGCAACAAGAGTATTATTATCAATAACTTTTTCATTTTCATTATATAAAATACTATAAAACTCTAGAAAATATATAAAAAGTGTCGCAGCAATTCTTTTATTACCATCAATAAAAGTATGGTTTTTAATAATTAAATATAAAAAATTAGCAGCTTTTTCTTGTATACTAGAATACAAATCATTACCATCAAAAGATTGATATATAGTACCTATAATAGCTTTTAAACCCTCATCTCTTTCAAGAGCAAACAAAGTACTATCACTATTGAACTTAAGTTTATTAACTATATCCATACAATCTTCATAAGTAATCTTTTTATTATCTTTAGTTCCATTTGGTTTAGTTATCCTCTTATGATCATAATCATCAAGCAGATTTAAAGCATTCGAATAACTATTTATTACTTTAATTATTTCCTGAGCTTCTGTTCCTTTAAGCTCTGTATCTATTCTTCCTGCAATATCTATCAATTTAATTGTTTTCTCAAGATATTCTAATCTTTTTTGATTAACAGCATATCCTTTTAATAGATAATCTTTTAATACTTTATTTGCCCATTTTCTAAAAATAACACCATTTTGACTTTTAACACGATAACCAACACTAATTATCATATCCAAATTATAATAATCTACCATATGAGTCTGATTTTTTCCTTCAATTGCCCCATGTTGAGTGGTTGTCGCAAATTTTGCGACAACCACTTCATCAGACAATTCCTCCTTTAAAGCATTATTAATATGTTTACCTATTGTTTTAATATCTCTATCAAAAAGCATAGCTAACTGCTCACGATTTAGCCAAACACTTTCATCCTTCATATTAACCTCTAATTTTACATTCTGATTTTCAAATAGTATAATTTCATTTTTCATACATTTCTACCTCCTTTACTACATGATATAAAAATTATACTAAATATTAATAATTAAAACAATAAAAAAACCAGCATAATCCAGTTACTACAATTTTTGCAACAATTAAAAAATATAAAAACAAATATATTTATCTAACAATTAATAAAAATCAATAAAAAAAGAAAACTACAACATTATAAAACGTTGTAATTTTTTTATCTTAACCTCTTCTCTACCTTCTCAATAACTAAATATAAAATATATGATATTATTCCAAGTATAAATATTGAAGTAATAACCAAATTCAAATTAAACACCTGCGAACCATACGTTATAAGATAACCAAGTCCTTTTTTTGACACCAACAATTCCCCCATAATTACACCAATAAGCGATAAACTAATATTTATTTTCAAAGTATTCATCAAAGTCTTAACATTAAAAGGCAAAACCAACTTCATAAATATTTGCATCTTACTAGCACCAAAAGACTTAAGAAGCAAAATCTTTGATTTATCCGTTTGATTAAAAGCATTATACATATTTATAATAGTAGTAAAAACAGATATTAAAATAGCCATAACTATTATAGAACTCACATTAGCACCAACCCATATTATCAAAAGCGGCCCAAGTGACACCTTAGGAAGTGAGTTTAAAACCGTTAAATAAGGATCAAACACCATAGCAACTCTCTTATTTGCCCAAAACAAACTAGCTATCAAAAGACCAAGTATACTAGCAATTGAAAAACTTATAATTGTCTCATAAAGAGTATACCAAATATGAATAATAAGATCATTTTCCTTTATCAAATTAACAGTAGTCTTTAAAACAAGCACTGGAGACGAAGATAAAAAACTATTTATTAAATTATATCTTGCCAACACTTCCCATACCAAAAGAAGTATAAACAAAATTGATATTCTAAGTACTGTAACTATTACTTTATCCTTTTTTAATTTAGATAAATAAACTCTATGTTCCTCACTATACATGATTATCAAGCACCTTCCATATCTTATTATAATAATCCATAAACCTCTTATCCTGCCTGTTTTTAGTAGGAACATCCTTCTTATCTAATAAAATATCATAAATACCCTTAATAGTACTAGGCCTCTTAGTAAGAACCACTACTTTATCCGACATACTAATAGCCTCCGCTATATCATGAGTAACCATTATCACAGTCTTCCTCTCTTGTTTAATTATTCTATATAAATCATCAGACAAACTAAGACGAGTTTGATAATCCAAAGCAGAAAAAGGTTCATCTAAAAGTAACAAATCAGGATCAAGAGCAAGCGTCCTAATAAGAGCAACCCTTTGTCTCATTCCCCCACTAAGACTATCAGGATAACTATTTATAAAATCCCCTAACCCATACTTAGTAAGTAAATCTATAACTTTTCTCCTAGTATCATCATTAACAAGCCCCTTAATCTCAAGCCCAAGAAGAGCATTTTCTAAAACAGTCCTTTTAGGAAACAAACAATCATCCTGAAGCATATACCCTATCTTAAAATCATTAGGAACAATTATCTCTCCAAAAGACTTTGAAACAATACCTGCAACTATTCCAAGAAGCGTAGACTTACCACATCCAGAAGGACCAACTATAGATATAAACTCCTCATCTAAAACCTTTAAATCTATATTATCAAGTGCCAAAGTTTCCCCATCTTTACTATGATATATTTTCTTTATATTCTTTAACTCTAATATACTATTTAACATATATTAAATCACTATATTTAACAGTTTTATCCTTATCCAATTGTCCTGCACTAACTAATATTTCTTGTAAATGATCAAATGACTTTTCAGTAAACTCTGTAGACTTAGGCCAAGTATCATTCTTCTTATAACTATCAACAGCACTTGTCAAATCCTTTAATGATGTATCAGGAAAGAAATCTAAAATAGTCTTTGCTATTTCAATAGAATCAGTACTATTAACATAATCAAGTCCCTTTTGTACAGCCTTAGTAAACGATTCAATCACATCTTTATTTTCATTTATATAACTAATCCTAGCATTATACGCAGTATATGGAACATCCCCACCATAACTACCAAGAGATGCAACCTTATAACCATATCCTTGATTAACAACTTGAGTAGCAAGAGGTTCAAAAAGATTAACAAAATCCCCAGTTCCCCCGATAAAAGCACTAGCCATCGAAGCAAATTGAATACTAGTATCAATAGTCAAATCTTTCTTAGGATCAATACCAGCTTCCTTCAAAGACCATTCCAAAGTCATCTCAGGCATTCCTCCAAGACGTCCACCAATTACATACTTTCCCTTCATATCATCAAGACTAAAATCCTTAATATCCTCTCTAGATACAATAAATGATCCATCTTTCTTAGTAAGTTGAGCAAAAGTCTTTATATAATCCTTTTCCCCACCATTATAAACATAAATAGTAGCCTCACTTCCAGATAATCCAATATCAACATCACCAGATAACACAGCAGCCATAACATTATCAGCACCACTAGTTAAAACAAGTTCAACTAAAAGACCTTCATCCTCAAAATAACCATTTGCAATCGCAGCATATTGAGGTGCATAAAACACACTATGAGTAACCTCTGCTACCACAACCTTTTTAAGCTTATCATCATCTTTAGTGTCTAATTTATATAGAACAAAAAAGAAAACTATTATAAATATACAACCTAATATAGTAATAATTTTTTTCATAATTCCTCCTTTTCTTTTGTATTATATGAAAATAAAAAAAATAAGTGAATCAAAAAAAGGACCTAAGTCCTAACTAAATCTTCTTTTAAAATAAACAAGTAACACTAATCCTAAAGAAGAAACTCCTAAAGGAATTAAATAACCATTATTAACAGAAACACCAGTTTGTACAGCATGAACATTATCCTTATCATAAATATAAGTAATAACAATCCTATCATTTATAAACTTTCCGTAAGTATCATAATCATCCTTTGAAACACTATATAAACCAGAATAAACATAACCCTTACTCTTTAAATCCTTTGGTTTAGTACTATAACTATTATTAACCCTATCATAAAAATAATCATTCTTAGCTATTTCTTTTCCATCTCTATCAACATACTTAACCAAAACATCACCATATAACATATATCCTCTTCCATATCCAGATAAAACATAATCATAAACCTTGCGTTCTATATTAATATTCCCATTAAGAACATATACTAAACTACGTTCCTTTCCCTTTAAAGAAACCTTATAATCATACCCCTTCTTAGTCTTAGTATACCTAACCACATAAAAATCCTTATTCTCCTTCTTAAAAATAGTACCACTAACTTTATAATTATTAACCAACTTAGTATCAATAATAACCTTATCATCCTTTATTGTAACAGACTTAAACTTAAGATCAAATCCCTTAGAAGACCCTCTTCCACCACATACATTACAAGACTCACTAAGATATCCACTTATAGTAAAAGGAAGACTAATACCATTATATAAAACATTACCACTTATCGTAACAAGAGACTTATTAGTAATATTTAAACCTTGCCTTTTCTCTGAAGTATACTCATAATATCCACCATTAGGATCTCTACTAGGATTATTCATCTTAATATTCTTAGAATTATCACCATTGTTTACAACTACTTTATTTATTACAATATTTCCCCTTACATTACTCTCATTTCCATCCTTATCAATCTTAACAAAATCATTAACCAAAACAATATCAAAATGACCATAATTAAACACTTTACCATCAACAGTACCAGGATTTACTATAACACTACTATCAACAGACCAAACAGACTCCATAAAAGATTGTAACTCAGTCTTAAGACCACTTACATCATAACCCTTACTCTTTAAATCACTTATATAATCTTCTGCTTCCTTAAGACTTTTAAATACTTTAGAAACATCCTCTCTAGAAGTCTCTACCTCCCTACTTTCTTTACTTATATCAGAAGAAATCTCATACTCATCATTTGAAACCAAACTATTCTTTAACCTTAAAGCATCATCATAATTATCAAAACTATCTTTTATCTCATTAGAAATAATAACCTCATCCAAAGATTTATTCCTAACCTTAGTAATACCACCAGTAACCTCTTCATACTTAGACTTAAAATCATTAACTACATCCTCTGCATCCTTTAAAGTCTTTTTAACTACATCAATACTCTTTAAACTATATTCATAATCATTAGATACTTCATATGAAAAATCATCAAACTCATCCTTTAAAAAACTAATACGTTTATCCAAAGAATCCCTATCCTTAAACCTTTCACTAAGTTTAATAGTAAAAAATACATTCTTATAATCATCATACAAACTAAAATTACTCTTATACTCATCAAAAGAATTAAAAACTTTAGTCACTTTATCATCACTTAAAACAGGATTAACCTTAACATCATAAGAATAAAAACCCCCTGTCTTTAAAACATTCTTTCTAATTTCCTCTAACTTTTTAACAACATCATCTTTCTTTTCATTAGCAAGTACCTCACTACTAAACACTTCATTAATACTATAATCATCAACATTTTTCCTATAATCAACTGCATAAGTTGTATTAAAAAATGCAAAAAATGAAATAAATCCAATAAATAAAAACTTTTTCATCAAATCACTCTCCTAAAAATTAACTCTCTTTGCACTTATAACAAGAAGATCACCATCTCTATTATAAATACAAGTCTGTAACACTAATAAATAATCATCATCCAAAACACTAACCCCTGTATCATATAAAGAATTATTCTTAAGATACTTAACCCTATCACTAAACGAAGAAGAAAAATCAAGATGATCATCACTATTAGTAACACTAATAGAAAATATCTCATAAGTAAAAACACCATCTACACTAATCAAAGAAATATATCTATTATCCTTATAAAAATCTTTATCTAAATACTTTTCAAGTCTTTTAAATACTACGTCATAATACCTAGAATTATGACCATAAATATTAATCTGTTTACTAGAAAAATCATTACGATAATCCATAAACAAAGAACCAAGAACACTAACCCTTCCATCAACAAGATGATTTAAATAATAACTATTATCAACTCCTTTAACCACTAACTCATTAATATTTAAACCATCAATAACTAAAATACCAATAATATCATCATTATTATATTTATTCCTATAAGTTAAAATAACATCACTATTAGAAAAAGATGAAACACTATTAGTTTCTTTAAAACTAACCTCTATTTTTTTATTATCAATATAAAAAATAACACTCTTAAAAAAACAATAAAATATTAAAATAATCAATATAATAAAAATAATATAATATAATTTCTTCATAACATCACCATAAATGTATATAATTAACTATGATTAATTTTTTAAAAAGCATACTAGTAGGAATATTTAACATCTTACCTGGAGTAAGTGGTTCCGCATTCTTAATTGTTTTAGGACTATATGATAAATGTTTACTTGCAATAAGTAATATTTTTAAAAATCCTAAAAAAAGCATTACATTTCTATTACCAATAGCAACAGGAATAGCAATAGGTACATATTTATTTAGTAATATAATATTTTACTTTCTAAATAAATACCCAACAATAACATCACTAGTATTTATAGGACTAATATTTGGAACAATTCCTTCATTAATACAAGAATCAACTAAAAAAGGATTCAAAGATAAATATCTAATACTATTTTTTATCACCTTCTCTATAGGAACAATGTTACTATTCTATAAAAGTAATACCACCATCTACAACATAGATATAAATATCAAAAACTATATCCTCTTATTTGCAACAGGCATCCTAATAGCAAGCTCTACCATTATTCCTGGTATTTCATCTACTGTACTACTATCAATGATTGGCATGTATGGCATCTACATAAATGCTATCAACACCATAAATATTACAATACTATTTCCAATAATTATGGGGTTTCTTGTCGGAGGATTCATTTTATCTAAAATAATTACTAAACTATTAAACAAATACTACGGATACACATACTTTGCTATACTAGGATTTACCATATCAACAATACCAGCCTTAATAAAAACAAAACTAGTATTAGACCAAAACCTTTTAATTGGACTAATACTAGCTATAATTGCATTTTATCTAACAAAAATAAGTCTAAACATAAAAAAAGAGTAAAACTTACTCATTATACTCTATCAATTATAATAACCTACTAAAAAAACTCCATTGTTAATAGAGTTTTCTAATATCCTCAACCAAGATTACTTATAACTCGTACCACTAAAAAGCAATAATTCCATTTTATATACTTTCATAAACTTCGTTCTTTAATTCCTCATAAATATATTCATATTCTTTTATATAACGATAAAACTGTGGTACTACAAAGTTTTTTTCTTTCTTTTTTATTTCACTTAAATAAATTGGTGTTTTAAACTTAACTGCTTTAGCTATTTTAAGAGCATAACATTTATCACATCCATTAAAATAATCTATTATATCACCATTATTTTTATTATTAGTTTCTTCTAATATATAATTAATATTTCCTTCAAGGATTTTGTCTACAACTATATATCCTACTATTGCTTTTTCTTCTTCGGAGGAATAAACAAATATTTTTTTATTACAATTTTTTTCTCCAATACTTTTTCTTCTATATTCATATAACTTTGTTCCATTAAATATTTGATTTGCATATTTTGTTTTTATTGAAATTAGTATCAATTGTTCCATTACAACACCTCATAAACATTATACCATTAAAACAATATTTTTCTGTTGATTTTTAATAATAACTATTCATATTATAGTATAAAAAATTAAACATTATAAAACAAGAAACAATAGTAAACATATACATATTATTAAATATAACCATTTTGAAGGGAGAAAATATCATGAACAATACAACAGTAGCCTTTATAATATCATCAATCGCTGGACTATCCACATTAATCGGAGCAACACTAATACTAATTAAAAAGAAAAATATAAACAACTTTATCCTAAAAACAATGGCTTTCTCTGCAGGAGTCATGTTTTCTCTATCAATATTAGACCTATTACCAGAATCAATAAAACTTTTAAGTACCAATTTCTATAAGTTTCCCTCTATTATAATATCATTAATATTTGTATCAATCGGAGTCCTAATATCAATATTCATAGACAAAAAAGTACCAACAGATAACAATAATAATCTATATAAAGTAGGATTCATCTCAATGATAGCAATAATTATTCATAACATACCCGAAGGAATAGCAACATTCATCACAACAAAAAGCAACATAACCCTAGGAATATCCTTAGCAATTGCAATAGCACTACATAACATACCCGAAGGAATATGCATTGCCCTTCCAATCTATTACGGAACAAATAAAAAGAAAAAAGCATTCTTCTACACACTAATATCATCAATAAGTGAACCATTCGGAGCATTACTAGCATTATTATTTTTAAAACCATCAAACATAGTACTAGGAATAATATTTGGTCTAATCGCTGGAATAATGACCCATATATCCTGCTATGAATTAATGCCTTCATCACTAAAATATAAAAACTACCAATCATCAATACTATATTTCATAATTGGTAGCATATTTGTAATAATAAATTTAATTTTATTTAATTAGAACCCTCTTCTTGAGAAGGAACATTAGAACTATCTCCACTTCCAGTATCAGCAGAAGAATCATCCTTACCTTCATCTTTATTATCCGAAGAATCCCCCTTATTTAAAGAATCATCAGTCTTATTTTCACTATCAGGAACACTAGGAACAACATCATCCTTCTTATCCTCAACAGGTTCCTTTATCTCCTCTTTAACCTCTTCCTTTTTAACTTCCTCTTTCTTTACAGTAGTCTTACTACTAGTATTATTCTTCTTAGAAACATTAGACTTAGTAACACTATGAACAGTACTATCACTATCAGTATAAGAAGACTCTAAAACTTCTCCATTAAGCACTTTATTAATTAACTCTTTACCCTTTTCTACACTCTCTTCCTTAGGTTCCATAACATATAATTGTTGATAACCATAAGAATAAGTATACTTATAAGCATTATAACCATCTAAACTATTCGTACTAATAGTCCAACTAGTATTATTCTTAAGTTGCATCTTAACCAAAGATAACATTGTTTTCGTAGGCATATTAGTAATAATACTACCCTTAATAGAATTAAGCAAACTAGTATACTTAGTAAGAATTTCCATACTAACACACTTATTTATCATTGCACTAATAAGAGCTTGTTGATTAATACCACGTTGCCTATCCCCATTAGCAAAAGTCTTTCTTTCCCTAACAAAAGCAAGCGCAGCATTACCATCTACTTTATTATAACCCTTAGTAAAATGATAACCATTCCATGTACTAAAAGATTGATCAGCATAAACATTAACACCACCAAGAGCATTAACTATATCAATTAAACTAGTAAAATTAACTTTAAAATAATAATTAATATCTATACCAAGTAAATCCTCAATAGTCTTAATAGAACAATCAGTACCATATATACCAGCATGAGTAAGTTTATCCTTATAACCAGTAGTATCATGAAGTTGTACATAATAATCCCTAGGAATTGAAGTAAGCAAAACTTGTCTAGTATTAGGATTCACTGTAACTACTATGTTAACATCACTACGTGAAACAGAAGAAACAGTCCCATATGTATCAATACCACTTATATAAATATTAAAAACCTCAGATGAAACATCCACATCCTTACTAGTATCATCTTTCTTTACTTTAAATGAAAAAGTATAAATAGTCTTAGTCTTACTCTTAAAATCTTTTACTTCATTATATTCATTATCATCCTGCTCATCAATAAGAGTCTTTTTATAATTATCCTCTAAAACAATAACATTACGCTCTTTATTTAATAAATCACTAGCAAGAGTATTTAAATTAGTATAACTCTTAGACTCTTTACCAAGCTTATTAACCTTTTCAACTAACAACTTATTCTCATTAGTCTTAGTCTCATAATAACCAATAACTTCATTTTTTATATCAGAAACACTGTTATAATTACTATCTTTTAATACCATAACAGAATAATTATAAGTCTCATAATCAGTATCAATCATCCCGGATATTACACCATAAGTCTTATATAAATAAAATGATCCCACTACAAAGGCAATTGATAAAAGAACTGATATAACAGAAAAGAACTTCTTTATAAACTTCTTTAATCTACTCTTAAAAAGTATAAGGAAAAAAAGAATATCCAATATAGCAAGCAAAAGTAAAAGAAGAAGTAAATACTTAATAGGAAGAACATCTATTATAAACACAAAACCAAATAATACAATAGAACACACTATCTGTAAAATAGATATTATCTTAAAAACTATACCTTTCTTTTTATTTTTAACTTTATCTTTTTTATCTATACTATCTTTACTTTTATTTCTTTTTTTCATAGAAACACCTCTCAAATAATTATAACACAAAAATATTATATAAAAAATAAACAACATACAAAAAGCACATTGTTTACGTTAAATCATTTTAATATTTCATTCAAATACTCTTGATACTTCTTCTTCTTAGTATAATTTATATAACCATCTATATACTCTTGCTCAGTATAAGGAACAACCTCATTAACATCCACATCAACATAAGCATCCTCTTCCTTAACAACCCTACGAGTAATTAAATTAACTACACCATTAACCATCAATACAGATAACCAAATAGTAAAAACACCCATACTAGATTGAATAAGCACCATTGTATTAGTACTAGAATAAATAGAAACCTTCTCATACACATTTATATCCGCAGTAACAATAGAATCAATAATAAGAATAGTAAGAAGTCCAATAATTAAACAAGAAAGCAAATTACAAAGTCTAAAAAATGAACTATACTTATTATTAAAAATACTATATACCATTATTAACATTGAAATAATAAGCATACACATATAAGATATAATATTAGGAAAATATATTGCAGTAAATAACTTTTCAATAAAAGCATCTCCGATTAAAACTATTCCACTTCCATACTTAATAAATACTAAAATAGTAACAACTACATAAACCAAACCTATACCAATATATAAAAATGGTCTTTTTTCTTTATCTATTTTATTACTTAATA
>CAKOIB010000035.1 GCA_934086255.1 uncultured Bacilli bacterium | reverse complement strand
TAAATCTTTTGATGTTTTTTCATCTGTTAGTTGGATATTGAATAGTTTGTTTTTGCCTTTTGTTAGTTCGTTTAGTGATTCTTTTACTATTTTATTATTGTTATAATCGTTTGAGTTTATTATAGCTATATCTATTACTTGTAGTTGTTCTTTTTTTTCTATGTTTTGAAATGCTAGGTTAAAGAACAGTCCTAAAATTATTGGAAAGGCAAATGTCCAGAAGATTAGGGCTTTATTTCTTAGGAGTATTTTTAATGAGTATTTAAGGTTTTGATAGAACATTAGTCTCTTAGATCCTTTCCTGTTAGTTCTAGGAATACATCGTTTAGGGTTGGTCTTTCAGAGAATATTTTATTATATTTTATTTTGTTATTATTTAAATACTCAATTAAGTCTTTTAGATTGTTTTGTCCTTTTTTGTATGTAATTATTACTGTTGATTCTTCTTGTTTTATATTTAAAACGTTTTTGAATGATACAATTTCTTTTAATTCTTCTTTTGTTAGTTTTGTTTCGATTGTTATTTTTTCTTCGATGTTTGTTTTCTTTTTTAGAGCGTTTTTAGTTCCTTCGGCGATTATTTTTCCTTTGTCTAGAATGATTATTCTATCGCATAGTATTTCAGCTTCTTCCATGTAGTGGGTTGTATAGATTATTGTTGCTCCTTGTTTATTTAGTTTTTTTATTCCTTCGAGGATGTTGTTTCTACTTTGAGGATCTACGGCGACGGTTGGTTCGTCTAGAATGATTATTTTAGGTTTATGAGTGATTCCACATGCTATGTTTAGTCTTCTTAAAAGTCCTCCGGATAGTTGTTTTGGATAGTATTTTTTATAGTCTTTTAGTCCTACTAGGTTGATTGCTTCTTCGATTGATTTTTTTCTTGTTTTTTTGTCTTTTATATATAGTGAAGAGAAGTAGTCAATGTTTTCATAGACTGTTAGTTCTTCGAATACTGCGATTTCTTGAAATATTACTCCGATTTGTTTTTTGATATCGTATGAATCTGGTTTCATTTCTTTTCCTAGTATTTTGATGCTTCCTTGTTGATAGTTTAATAGTGATAAAATGCAGTTTATGGTAGTGGTTTTTCCACTTCCGTTTGGTCCAAGTAGTCCAAGTATTTCTTTATCGTGGACTTCTAATGAAAGGTTGTCTACTGCTTTTTTATTTTTATATTTTTTAGTTAGATTTTTTATTTCAATTATATTTTCCATGGTTTCTCCTTAGATATTTAGTTTTTGATACTCTTTTGATGTTTTATTCATAAGTATAATGTATAGAATTGTTGTTATTGTTATCATTATGATTAGTGATATTAACATTTGTCCTGGGATAGTTAATATTTTGTTTAATTTAATCATAATAAGTATTAGAACGATTGATATACCTAGTCCTAAAAATACTGATAGGGTTGCGCTCATACTTTGTTTTACTACTTCAGTATCACTTGAGGCATTTAATTTAGGGTATTTTAGGTTTATAATTAGGCCTAGTACTGATTGGAATGCTATTGCCACTAATGAGATTAGAATTATTAAGATTTCTTCTTGTATGGTTGGGGTAAACTTTATGAAGAAGATTATTTCACTTAGTATAATGAATGGTAGTTCTATTATGAATGGGAATATTATTTTTGATTTCATTATTGTTGATGTTTTTATAGGTAGGCTTTTTGTTATATTGATTGTTTTTCCTTCGAGTGATATAGATGATGATGTAATTGATGTCATAGATATCATTATTAGTACCATACAGAAGTATATGAATGTTATTGATATGTTTGTTGTTAGTCCATATTGAGATAGTATTAAATCATTTATTATTTTGTCATTGAAGCATAGTGCTATTGAAAGGACTAGGATTATGATGTATCCAAAGGCTGTATTCATCATATAGATTGGTGATGATAGGTATCTTTTTAACTCTTTTATTACTAATGCTTTTAGTTTAGTGTTTTTATTATATTTGATTGGTTTTGATTGTTTACTTGTTTTTGATTCTTTAGAATTGAATACTATTTTGAAGTAATATTTTTGTCCAATGTAGATGAATATTGCTAGTGGGATTATGTTTATTAGTAGTATTTTTATTAAGTCAGTTGTTTTATAGTTTGTTATTAAGTCTATGTATAGTCCTGCGGGTAGGTATGTTTTTGTTATTACTTCGTTAATACTTTTAGCATGGGATGCAATGTTTTCTAGGTATGAGTTCAAGTTATAACTAAGTATGAATATTGCTATAAATATTAGGAGTGTCACTACTGTTTGAACTAATCTTTTTTTATTTGATTTTGATGATATCATTTTAGTTATGTATCCTAGAATACTTGATGCGATTGTTGGGATGATTGGGAGTAGGAATGTCATTAATAATGATATTAGGTAGAAGTCTATACTAGGTTTTTCAAAGTAGATATATATTACAAAAGCAGGTAGTAAGAACATTAGGTTATATATGTATTGAAATATTAATAGTTTTAAGATTCTAATGAATAGTATTTTTGATTTTTTTATTGGTAATGAAAATAATAGGTCGTTGTCTTTGGTGTCGAATAGTATTCCTTGGGATTTATATATTCCGGCGGTAAAGGTTAGAATTGTTACGAGTAGTATGAACATGGTTAGCATAACATATGTTAAGTTTACTGGATGAAGAGATTCTCCAAGCATATAAGCATAACTACCTATAGCACTTGCTACGAGCAAGAAAAGTAAGATTGGCATTAGTATTTTGTTTATTTTTTTCTTTGATGTTGTTTTGTATTTAAACATGTTCATGTCTTGTGTTAGTACTGCTTTTAATAGTGATATTGTTTTCATTTTTGGTCTCCTGATTCTAGGAACACTTGTTCTAATGACTCATCTTTTTTGATTTGTTTCATGTCACCTGACTTTATTATTTCACCTTTTTTTATGATTGCTACTTTATCGCATAGTTTTTCTGCGACGTCTAGAATATGAGTTGAGAAAAAGATTGTTTTATTTTCTTTTTTCATTTGTTTCATTATTTCTTTCATATCGTATACTGCTTTAGGATCTAGTCCAACGAATGGTTCGTCCATTATTAAGACTTCTGGATCGTGTGCTAGTGCTGATATTAGGGCTATTTTTTGTTTCATACCATGAGAAAAGCTTGAAATGTCGTCGTTTAAGTTGTTTTCTATCTCAAACATTTTAGCATATTTTTCAATTTTTTCTTTTCTTTTTGATTCTGGTACTTCGTACATGTCACATATGAAGTTTATGAAGTCTATTGCTTTCATGTTTTCGTATAGATCTGGATTGTCTGGTACATAGGCCATTTGTTTTTTACATTTTAGTGGGTCTTTTTTGATTGAGGTGTTATTTATTAGGATGTCTCCTTCATCAAAGTCTAGTATTCCTATGATTGATTTTATCATAGTGGTTTTTCCTGCTCCATTGTGTCCGATGAAGGCAAATATTTCTCCGTTTTCAACGTTAAAACTCACATTGTTTAGGGCCTTTTTGTCACCATATTTTTTGGTTACATTTTTAATGCTTATCATTTTATCTCTCCTTTATTTAATACCCATTTATTGTTAGGGTTTTCTTCGAGTAGCATTAATGCTTGGAACTCGTATGATAATAATTCTGTTATTTGGTTATCAGTTAGATTTATTGTATTGTTTGCTACGAGTGTTGCTAATCCGTGTGTGAATATCCACATTTTTACATGGAATTTTTTTATTTCTTCGTCTTTTAGATTTGTGCTTATTTTAATGAGTTTTTCTACTTCTTTGAATTCTTTTGTTTGTTCTATGAAGTTTTCTACTACTAGATTTGTTTTTCTCATGAATAGGGCTTTAAATATGTTTGTTTCACATTTTGCAAACTTTATATAGTTTATTCCTACTTGTTTATATTTTGGAATGTTTTCTATAGTATTGTCTAGTAAAAATCTATAGAAGTATTCTTCCATTTTTATTAAGAGTTCGTTGTATAGCTCTTCACTGTTTTTAAATTGGTAATAAATTGGTCTTATTGATGAGTTTAGTTTTTTTGCTATTTCTCTATTACTTACTTTTTCTATTCCTTGTGTTTTTGCTATTTCAAATGCTTTTTCTAGTATTAGTTCTTTAGTAATTTTTGTTGGTTTAGACATGTTTTCCTCCTTTATAATTATATTGTATCACATGATACATTATTTGTATATAAAAACATATTGATATGTTTATTTTTATATTTTTATTACGTCTTTGTACATAGCTTTTTCACTTAAATATTTTGCACATTCATATAAAGCACAGTATTTATCAACAATTGTTAATAAAAAGCCTTCTTTTGATTTAGGTGGAATGATTGTGATTGGGAACATGTGGGTTTTTATCATGTTTTGTTCTTTTTCTGTTAAATCAAATAGTTTTACAGCATTTTTGTATGCGCATTTTGCATGGGTAAAGGCGTGTAGGCCTTTACGTCCGTTTTCTCTTGTTCTCCAGTTGTATAGAAATAAATCATGGAGCATTCCTGCGCGTGTTACTGCTTTGTAATCCCAGTTTAGTTTTTTTGCTATACTGTAGCATATATATGCAACGGTATAGCAGTGTTCATAGCAGTCTGTGTTAAAGTGTTGAATGTAGTTTTTCATAGCTTGTACATTTTCGTTTTCTATTAGTTCTTTTATTATTTCTTGAAACTCATAATAGTTTGTAATTTTTTTACCCATAAGGTTCCTCCTTTTTTTATTTATTATTTTTCTTTGTACATAAAGCATTGTTTATCATGTGAGTAAATTATTCCAATTGCTTGAAGGTATGAATAGATAATTGTTGTACCAACGAAAGACATTCCTCTTTTTTTTAAATCTTTTGAGATGGCGTCTGATAGATCATTTCTAGTATTATCTATTTCGTAGAATGTTTTATCATTGGTAAATGTTTTTAAGTAATTATAAAATGTTTTATATTCATTTGTTATTTCTTTAAATATTTTAGCATTTTTGATACTTGCTTTTATTTTTAATTTGTTTCTTATTATGTTATGGTTTGTTAATAATTCATTTATTTTTTCTTCATCATAGTTTATTATTTTATCTATATTGAAGTTATCATATGCTTCTTTAAAATATTTTCTTTTATTTAGAACACACTCCCAAGAAAGTCCTGCTTGAAATGATTCTAGTATTAACATTTCAAATAAGTATTTATCATCAAAGTTTTTTTGACACCATTCATTATCATGATAGTCTACATATAATTGGTTTTTTAGATTGCACCATTTACACCTTTGTTTCATAGTTTGGTTCCTTTTATTTTAGTCTTTTAAGTTACCAATTGATACAACATATATACCATCATCACGTACATATGAATAATCTGCTCCGGTTAATACCATTAAAAATGATGGGTTTCCATATTTATCAGTATCTACTTTTTCTTTAAACTTAGTTAAGTTTTCTACGGCTTCAGGTATTTCTCCCGCACCTAATTTTATTTCAATTGCTCCCCATTTTCCATCAGCAGTTTCTAGAATACAATCTACTTCAAAGTCATTTTTGTCTCGGTAGTAAGATAGTCTTGCCTCACTAGCATCAGCGTATATTTTTAAATCTCTCATGCACATGTTTTCAAATATAAATCCTGTGAAGTTTAAGTCTTTTATTAAGTCTTCTCTTTTTAGGTTTAATGTTGCTATTGCAAGTGATGGGTCTACTAATTCTAATTTTGGTGCTACTCTTAAAGGAGTTTTTGATCTTAAGTTAAGATTAGTCGCAGGAATGTATTCTAGTATATATAATTTTTCTAATGTATTTAAATAATCGTCTAATGTTGGACGTGAAACATCGTTAGTAAACTCAGATTTTGTGTCTTCGAGAATGGTTGATTTGCTTGTACTTGTTGATATGTTTCTAGAAATACTTTTTAGGACTGCTCTCATTTTTGAAGTATTTCTTTCTATTCCATCTAGAGTTTTGATTCCTTCGTTTAGTAAACTTTGAATATATTCTTTAGAAACCTTATATTTATTGTCTGTCTCAATATTTAATGTTTCAGGCCATCCTCCTCTTATCATGGCATTTATTAGACTATCAAAGTCTAGTTTGGATACTCCTGATACGTCTTTACCATTTATTATATCGTTTAAAGAAACACTACCATCTGATTCTTTTGATTCATATAATGACATTGGTCTCATTAATACCTTAGTTATTCTTCCTGTTCCTGTGTGCATGACGGAATCTTCGACTGGTCTTGCAGATCCAGTTAAGATATATTGTCCTTTTAATCCTGTGTGATCAACATCCATTCTTATAGAGTCCCATACAACAGGATACATTTGCCATTCATCAAATAGTCTTGGTTTTTCTCCCTCCAAAAATAATGATGGTTTGGTTTGATTAGTTTTATCATATTGCGTTTTCTTGTCTGGATCTTGAAACTCAATATAGCTTTTTGCAAATTGTCTTGCTGTTGTTGATTTACCACACCATTTACATCCCTCGATTAAAACAGCACCCATGTATTCAAGCTTATTTTGTAGTGTTTTATCTACAATTCTAGGCATATAATTTTTCATTATAACATTCCTCCCTTTTTATACATTATACTATATTTTTTAGGTTTTGTTAATACTTATTTTACATTTTGGCTCATTTTCATTTTACATTTTGGCTGGTTTTTATTTTACATTTTGGCTATATTTTGTTTGTTTTCTTATGATAATGTTTATATATTTTCTTATACATTAAGTATACTTGGTTTTCTAGTATTAGTATAGACTTCATATTCTTTTATTATGACTTCATTTACTCTTGGTATTAATAGATATTTAATTTGTTCTGTTAAAGTTCCATATTTTAAATATAAATATTTATACATCATATTTCTAGTTTCTTCTTTTTTAGATTCTTCAATATTCCAATAATCTATTTCTTCAATTCTTTTCATAATAGCAGAAAAGCAAATAGTTAGTAATTCATCATGATATAAATCAAGTTTGTTTAAATCTTTTGCATTTTCAATTATATCGTCAGTAACTTCGAATATTTCAGTTATTTTAGTGTTGGGTTTTAGATTAATGCCGCTTACACCAGAGTTGGTTTTTCTGTAAAAGTAGTCTTTGTTAAAGGTTTTTATTATTTTATTTGATCTTAAATACATAATAGTAGTAAATGCAATGTCTTCCCATTTAGTATTTATAAACTTATAGTCTTTGATTAGTTCTTTTTTAAATAATTTATTACATACTGAAGGACTAGTATTTAAGATATTTTCTTTTATATCTAATTCTAATGATTTATTAGTATTAGCAAATGATAAGTCTTTATTGTAATAGTGATTGTCTTTTACAAAGATTAGGTCTGTTTCAATTAGATCCGGATAATTATTTTTTATTATTTGATTTATCATATTAGAGTACATAGTATTACTAATGTAATCATCACTATCTATAAAAGATATATAGTCTCCTTTAGCATGAGATAGTCCAATGTTTCTAGATTCTGATTGTCCTAGTGTTTTATTATTATGATAAACACTTATATTTTTATATCTTTTTTCGTATGATTTTAATATATTTAAACTATCATCATTTGAATTATCATCAATAATTATTATTTCAATATTTTTATAATCATTTTTTAATATAGAATCTATACATGTATTTAAGTATTTAGATGTATTATGTACTGGTATTATTACACTTATTAATATATTACTACTCATTTATAATCCCTCTTTCGTATTAATATTATATATCATTTTATATTAAGTTTCAAATGAAATAGATTATAAATATTATTGGTTTTACATATAATAATAATGAACATGTTCAATTTGACAGATTATGGTAAATGTGCTATAATTTTGTCAATAAAAGTTGTAGTTGTGGTGATTTTTTCACCTAGTGTTACAACTTTTATTTTTTTATTTTTTTATTTTTGAGAATTAAAAAATCTTCATCCTTTTTTATACCTATTTCTTCTACCCAGCTTGCCTTCCACTCAAATATAATTGATGCTTGTTTTTTAAGTTCTGCCATATTCAATTGTGAATCAGTAGCCTCAAATAAGAACTTTGTTGCCTGATTCTTTTTTTTGTAAATATTATGATATAACAACTGATTGCTTTTGCCTGAAACTATCTTCATATCATAATTTCCTAAACTTTTATTCTTGTCAAAAATAGTACAATCTTCTACACTAACTCCTTCTGGAAATTCAACTTCTGGGTTTAATTGAATTATAAATCCTGTTTTTCTCGCTAACCAATTGACAAATGCTAGCTCTTTTTTTCTCGTTATATATTTAACATGATGCATATCTACTACATATATTTTTTCTTTATAATTAAACATATCATTTTTTTGAAGAACTTTTATCTTCCCATTATTTTTTGATGATTTTTTAACCACTCATTAGTTAGATCTATATACATGGTGTTTTCTTTACACATTTTATCACCTCATATATATAGAATGACGTTTTATGAATAATTCCTCAATATTTTATTTATTTTACGTTTATTTACATAAGTAATAGTGATTGAGTATTTTTTGATTATTATTAAAATAAGACAATTATATATAAAAAAATAAGGCTCTACGGCATCGCGAAGCCTTGTTTAAAATCTACCCCAGTAAAAAATGTAGAGCCAAAAATGTAGAGCCCTAAAAAAGTCATAAAATGTACTAAACATATTTATGACTTTATTTTAAAATTATAAATCTTATCAATTGATACTAAGTTGATATGGACTGCTTATTGTCCCTTCTCCACCTGAAATCTTTACGTTAGATGAAAGATAAAGGACTGGGCGGACCGCAAACTCGCCGTCGCCGACGTTGACGTCGTAGCTATGGACACAGCCACTCGAGATAGCATAGAAAGCGAAGCTGGAATAGTCTGAAAACTGCGGAAGCAACCATTCTTCTTGTGTTTTATCTAACCAATTGTTTGTTGTTTGGCAGTTTGAATCATCATAATCATATAAATTACTTGTACATCCTTTTGATGCCGCATATCCATAATCACTTGCATACATTATTGCTATCTTTTTATTTGCATCATTTTGCATTATTGGATTTGTTCCATAATAGTAGCCTGTTCTATTAGACTCATTTTTTCTTTCAAATTGCCACATTATATCTGATGGCATGTTTGAATCATTGTATCCTCCAAGATAATATTTCGCTGTTCCAATCATATTTTTTGCATCAGTTGTTAATGTATTATAATATTCATTATTTAAATATCTATTAAGTGTTCCAGTTACCCAGTTATTAAGTGAATTAGTTGTTGTATCTTCTGTTTCATTCCATTTCTTATTTCCTATTGAAGTATCTCTTATTATTTTAAATCTGTTTTCTATATTACCATTTGTATCTTCAGTAGGTATTACTCCAATTATTCTCCATGTTTCATTATTAAATGTTACATAGTTTTTTACTACAGAGTCTCCTCCACGATATCTATATTCTGTTGCAAACTTACTATCTACTTGTAATGTATTATCTATTGTGTGAGTTATTTGTTCTAATCCATTTTCTCCTACATTTGCTTGTGCAAACTCTGATGCAGTAACTGGTCCTTTTACTTTAACACTACATGTATTTGTATTACCCGCTATATCTTTGATATATGCTGTGTATTTGCCCACACTTGTAACTTCTTTTGTAGATAATTCTTGATAGTTTGTTCCATCAAATGAATAAGGTTTACCTGCTAATTGGTTATTATCTTGTCCTGTTATTTGTAATCTATATCCTTTACCTGTTTTTGCATATGTTAATGTACATGTAGGTTTTGTTGTATCTATTTTGTCTACTTTTACTGTTTTAGATGTACTAATATTATTTGATCCATCTTTAACCCATACATAGTATGTACCAGCATTATATTTAGTAGTTGTAGTAACTTTAGCATTACTCATACTAACCCATGTATTTGCATTTGAAGCAGGCTTTGTATTTGATGTTGTTATATTATAAGCACTAACTCCTGAACCTTTACTTTCATCAAATGCAGATATTGTTATTTGTTTTCCTGTATTTGTCCAGTTTTGTGTTACACTTGCTGTTTGTATACTTGGTGCAGTTGTATCATTATAAGCTTCTGGTATATTACTAAATAAACCGGTAACTTTATATTTATTTGATGTAGATCCTTCTCCTGAAAGATTTGCATCTTTTGTTATTGTAATTGTAGGTCTAATACCAAGCGTATCAGTCTTATTTACTATACTTATTTGCTTTGTTCCACCAAATGAAAATACATCATTATTAGTTTGTGCTGGTGTTAAGGTATATGTATTTATAGATGAATCTAAATAAGATGTTTTTGTTGTACTATTATATATTGCATTAGATAGCATTACTTCATCTACTGATAATATACCAATATTTTTTTTAGTAGTATTATTACATTTTAATTTAGGTTTATTACTTGTTACTCTTTTATATGATAGTGTTGTATCATTACAATAATTATCTTGTACTACATATTTTTCATAATCAGATCCTTTTATATTAGAGTTATACCAAGTATTTAATGTAGTATCTATATTATTATAAGTACTAGTACCTATTGAATCATTTAGTACTAATTTAATACTTCCATCTTTATTTATTCTTACTATTTTCCATTCTTTATTAGCAAAAGTAATATTATTATTTACATTTGTACCTCTGAAATAGAATGTATTTTCTTCATTATTTCTTTTTAAGTAGTATAATCCATCTTGTGTTGTTTTAGTATAATCTGTATCATTTATTACTGTATTATTTTTTAAAACATTAACACCACCAGAAAGGTTTGTAAGAGTTTCTGCTTCTTTTGCTATTCCTGTAACTAGTATTTGTGTTTTAAAATCATCATTAAACTCTGTTACATCATATCCTATCCACATAGCAAGTTTAAATGTTTTAGTAGTTTTAGCAGGTAAGTATCCTTCATCTACTACATAGTTTGCTATTGAGTTTGTTAATGGATTAGTAAAATTAGCAGTAATTTCTCCAGTTTTTAGTGTTGATAATGTAGAAGGTGTAAGATAACCATCTTGATATAATGCCACTCTTACTTTAGATGCATCATCTTTTTTTGATGGAGAAAGTACATTAATAGTAGTTTCATAATAAGCATCTAAATCACAAGTATTTGTAATAGTATAAGTATATGGAGAAGTATTAACTCCGATTGTATCTTGTGTAGGTATTGCATTATTTAAATTAATTGCACCATTATCTTTCATAGTAATATCAAAACAACTGTTAATATTTTCTACTTTATCAGATGTATAACTTAATTTTACAAAAGCATATGACATACCACTTACTAGTACTATGATCCCTAGTATTGCAAGTATTAATATTTTAATTCTTCTTTTTGTTTCTTTGTCTAAATTATTATTTTTTTCTTTCATATTTTAATCACCATACTTAAAATACATATCTTCTATGTTAAGTTAATTATATAATATTTTTATATTTGTTTCAACATTTAAATAGTTATTTTTTTAAAATTAGATTGATAGATTTTACTTATTAATATTAATTATCTTTTCCTGTGGGAAAATATATGTCGTTTTTTAGTATTATCTTTTCCTGTGGGAAAATATATGTCGTTTTTTAGTATTATCTTTTCCTGTGGGAAAAGATAATTTATTGAAATACTTTTTTTATACAAGAAAAAAAGAGATTAGTCTTCTCTTTATTTGTCCGCTAGCATACCCATTGTTTTTTTAGCTGCTTCTTGTTCTGCTTGTTTTTTTGATTTACCAATTCCTGTTGCATATGTTATTCCATCTATTTTTACTGCTACTTTAAATCTTTTATCATGTGATGGTCCAGTTGCCTCTAAAAGTTCATAGTCTACTGGTGTTTTAGTAGTTTGTACTGCTTCTTGTAATGCTGATTTATAATCTTTAAAGAATTTTATATTTTCATCTTTTATATAAGGTATGATTATGTTTAATGCTACTTCTTTTACTTTTTCAAATCCTAAGTCTAAATATATTGCACCCATAAGAGATTCAAATGTATCTGCCATAATTGCTTTTTTATGCGTACCACCAGTGTGACTTTCTCCTACCCCTACTCTTATGTAATCACTAAAGTGTAAGTCATTAGCATATTCATAAAGAGCGTTTTCACATACGTATGAGGCTCTTATTTTTGTCATTTCTCCTTCGGTATATTTATTACTTCTATAAAGGTAGTCTGATACTACTAAGTCTACTATTGCATCTCCTAAAAACTCTAATGTTTCGTATGATTCTTTTAGATTATTTTCATATGCATATGATGTATGAGTAAATGCTTGTATATATAAATCTTTGTTTTTTGGAGTTATATTTATTTTTTTAAAAAGTTCTTCCATGTAATCACCTTCTTTGTATAAATATATCATATTTTTATTAAAAATAATACTCTTTGATTGATAT
>CAKOIB010000034.1 GCA_934086255.1 uncultured Bacilli bacterium | reverse complement strand
TAATAAGACTATAATAATTATAAATAATTTGTTTTTCATTTTTTCACCTCGAATAATATCATATCATAAAATGTAAGTTTTTGGTTATAAAAACTTTACATTTTTTAATATTAGTTATATATTATTATCACGAAAGAAGGGATACTATGAATAGTTTTTGTACTGATACGATTGTTATTTGGAGAGGAATTGGGGAAATAATTCATGTTATTAGACTTGTTATTCCTGTTATTATTGTAATATTTGGTACTTTTGATTTGGGTAGGTCTGTAATAGCAGGGGAGGATAAAGAGATAAAGAAGTCTCAAAAGATGTTTATTAAAAGACTTGTTTATGGTGTTTTGATATTTTTCTTACCTATGATAATAAAAGCTGTGTTCTCACTTTTTGATGAGAATTATTTGAATAGTGAATCTAAGGTTTGTTATGAGTGTGCTACTAATGTTAGGGGTAGTTATTGTGAAAAGTATAAGTCTAATTATATTATTAATCCTATTGGGGATAAACCTTTTTTGGATTAATTTTACATATTTGTATTATTTTGTTTGACAATATTGATTGTTTTATAGTAGAATAATATTAGAGAAAAGGAGAGATAGTATGGAATTAATGTTAATGTTAGAGGGTGCTGCTGATTTTTGTGTACAAACTAAAAATATATGGATTTTGATAGGTAAGGTAATTAGAATAATTTTAATTGTTATACCAATTATTATAGTTTTAATGGGTACTTTTGATTTAGGTAAGGCTGTAATGGCTGGTGAAGATAAAGAAATCAAGGAAGCACAAAAAATGTTTATTAAAAGATTAGTTTATGGAGTTATAATTTTCTTTATTCCATATATAATAGCAGGTGTTTACAGTTTATTTAATGGTATATCTACTGAAGGTGGAGATACTAATGAAAAAACTAATACTTGTTGGAATTGCGCTATTAATGGCGGAAAGTGCTAAATGTTTATTAAATGAGCAAATAATTATTGTTATTTGCTTTTTTTTTTGTTATAATTTAAGTTGAATAAATATAGTTTTCTATATTCCGAGGTGATTTTTAATGATTAATAATTTTAATATATTATTTGAGTTTTTTAAGTTTAGTGATGATTGTAATGTTTTAGGAGCAGATTTTATTTCTATTTTGAATGAAGCATGGGGAATAATTATGATAGTAGTACCTGTTATTTTGGTTGTTATGATTATAATTGATATGACTAAGGCTATTATTGCTGGTGATGAAAAGGATATGAAAAGTGCTCAAAAAAGATCTATTACAAGGGTTATTATTGGGGTTTGTATATATTTTTTACCAATGATTGTTAATGCTATTTTACAATTAGCGGGAATTGGTTCTGGTACATGTGGATTATAGGTAGGTGAGATTATGAGTTTTATTAATGTTTTAGGCTTTTTTACTCTTAATGATGAGTTTTATGGTTTGACTAGTTCTCTTTATGTTCTACTTGGTAATTTATATAAGTTTTTAGTTGGATTAGCACAAGATTCTAATTTTATTAGTGGTTCAATTGATGATTTTACTAGAACTATTTATGTTCTAGCAGGTGTTTTTATGCTGTTTAGAGTAGCAGTTAGTTTTTTAAACTCATTAATTGATCCTGATAAGTTTACTGATAAGAATGAAGGGGCTAGTAAAATACTTACAAGACTTGTTATTGTTGTTGTGCTTATGATTGGTCTTGCTCCTGGTTCATTTGTATATAGATTTTTAGATAGATTACAAAGTGCCGTTATTGGTGAGAATGGTCTTATTGTTAATATTACTAAGGGGGCTAATGTGAATGTTGGTGCTGCAGTTAGTAAATATATTAATGATGTAAATCCTTTTGAAGATAGTTTTTTATCTGTTAATGCAGTTAGAAACAATACTGGTTCTACTTCTGGTGAGAGTGATGTTGGTTCTATTCTTGGACGTGCTCAGTGCTATTTTTATAAGGATGGTAGTTTTGATAAAAGTTATCATGTTAATTTTTATAGAGTTAGTGCTAGTAGTAACGGGTTAAAAACAAAGGATGGATATATTTATGTTAATGGTGCATCTTTGTTATATGCTAAGTTTGTTACTAGTACTGATGTAATAGATGGAACCTCTATTACTTATATTAATCATAGTGGTAGTATTAAAGCTGTTGGGTATAGTAATACTAACTCTGGTTCTAGTATTGTGTGTCCTAAAGCAATGAAAGTATCTAATGGTACAATGACTTTTTATGGTAAAGCTTCAGATTGTCCGGATTGTGATTATTCAGGAAATACTTTTTTTGATAGAAATGATAATGTAGAAGGTATTAATCAAAAAAATGATCAAGGATTTATTCTTGCTAATAGTTTGTTATCTTCTTTATCAAATTGTGGTGCAGATGTATCTGCTGATGTGTGTGTTTCAATGAAGGAAAAATTGCTTCTTGATGATAAGGCTGTTATTGATTATTTTGATGATGATAAATTAACTATTTCATGGCTGATTGCTATTATAATAGGAATTATAGTGTTTTTATATCTTTTAGTTTTATGTATTGAAGTTGTTGTTCGTACATTGAAATTGACTCTTTTACAAATGATTGCACCGATTGCTATTATTAGTTATGTGTCTCCTAAGGATAAAATACTTGGACAATGGGCTAAGATGTATGCTTCAACATATTTGGATTTATTTATTAAATTGTTTGCTATAAGTTTTGGAGCATCTTTAATAATTGCTCTTAAACCTTCGACAGATAGTCCAATTAAGAGTTTATTATTTATTTTAGGTATTCTTGTATTTATGAAAGTTATTCCTACGATGATTAGTAAGATATTTGGTATCGATATTGCATCTGGAACACTTAAAGATTCTATGGGAATGCTTAAGAAAGGTGTTGGAGTTGCTGCTGGTGCTACAATTGGAGGTATTGCTGCTGGTGTTACTGGTGGAATGGCATTTCATGCAACGAAAGGACAAGGCTTTGGTAATCGTGCATTAGCTGGCCTTAGATCAATTGGTAGTGTTGGTTCGGGACTTGCTGCTGGGGCTTCATCTGGATCAAAAGGAAAAATTACTGGTGGTTTAGGTGTTTCTGGTAAAAATCTTACTACAAAGTCAACATATGAATCTGGTATTACACCAACATCATTGTTAGTTGGTGCAACTGCTGGTAAACTAGGATTAGATTATGCTAGTAGACAAGATAGGGCAATGTTAAAAGGTAAAGATACAGTTGAAAATTTACAAACTGTTTCAGATATTAAAGATAATATGGAAAAATCTGCTGATGGTAGTAAGTTTTTCCAAGACATTAGATCTGCTGTTTCAAATGGAGATTTGTCTTTAAATCAAGAACAGTATGAATTATTACGTGATTCATATATTGATACTCAATTATCTGGTGGGAACAGGAATGATTTTTGGGCTAAAGCTAGACAACTTGATAAAAATAATATTTTAAGTTCTATTAATCAAAATGATTATTCAGATTTTGGTACTATTGACTTTAAAGAAGTTGGTGTTAGAAATAAATTAGAAGAATCACTTGCTGATATGCAAGCTGTATATCGTGGTAATTCTGAAATCCGTCAAACTGTTTCTAAAGATACTCCAGATGGTCATGGTGGAATATTAAAAGCTGTTTCTAAAATTGATAACTTCCAAGATATTAAGAGTGCTAATAAAATTACTAAACAAGTTCAAGGTGAAATTAGAAAAGAACAAAGTGATATCACTCGTTCTGATGAATATAGATTGTCTAAAGCTGCACGTGATTCAATTAATGGTAATACTGGTAAGAAATAATATAAGGGGTGTGATACTAAGTGAAAAATTATAATTATTTGGTTCCTGCTAATACGAAGAAACAGGGGTTAATGTTTGGATTTATGACTCCTACTGATCTTATTATTGCTATAGTGGGTGCTTCTATAACGTTTGTTCTTCTAATGATATTTCAACCTAAGACATTGGGACTTGGAATACTAGTTGTATTGCCGTTTCTAATTGCGGCGTTTCTAGTATTTCCAATTCCAAATTATCATAATGTAAGGGTTTTGATTATGGAGATTTATGGTTTTTATTCTGGTAGAAGAAAATATATATGGAGAGGTTGGTGTTATCAATATGAACAATCAGATGATGAATAATGGACAAGTTAATCGTGGTGCTGCTAATGTAAGGATGGGGAATGCTCCTCAAAATGGTGGTAAAAGAATGCCACAGGCTGCTAAAAATAATCCAAAGTATACAGAGAATTGGTTAAATCTTAAGGCTATTAATAATGGTATTATGTATAATACTAGGAATGAAATGGTTACTGGTGTTAAGATTCAACCTAAGAATATTTTTATTCTTGATTCTAGTGCTATGGATAATACTTTGATAGGTCTTATGAATTTTTATAATACTATTGATTATGAGTTTTGGTTAGTTGTTGCGGATCGTCCTGTTGATATAGCTATGTATCAAGCAGAGTTGCAACTTTTGTATCAACAAACTACTGATCAAAGGATACGTAAACTTATTGCGCAAGATATGGATAAGGGTGATTTCTTTAAAAATAATAATGTGGTTGATACTGAGTATTTCTTGTTATTTAAAGAAAAGAATATGGATTTATTGCAAAAGAAGGTACGTAATATGATTACTGGTCTTGCTGGATGTGGTTTAGTGGCTAGTCAGACTAGTAATGATGATTTAAGAATGATTATTGATAATTTCTTAAATGGGGGTAAGGATTTTAGATCAGGAGGTGTGATGCCAAGATGAGTTTGTTTAAAAGTGAAGTTGCTCCGAAAGGGCTTGATTTTAGTTCTAATGATATGATTGTTGTTAGTGATAAGTATATGACTATTCTTACTGTTGTTGCTTATCCTAGGAGTGTTGGTGTAGGATTTTTATCTAATATTACTAATATGCCTGGGGTTAAAATAGTTATTAAGCATATACCTGTTCCTTTTTCTACTCTTACTAAGATGCTTAATAAGGAACTTGCTTCGATGAAGACAAGGTATGAGGATGAGAAGGATGCTACTTCTCAAGAGAGAATAAGACAGGATTATGATACTATTGAAACGTTTATTCAACAACTTGCTGCTGCTCAAGCTAGAACTTTTGATTTTCAAATGCATTTAGTAGTTACTGCGAATACTAAAGAGGAGTTAGAGCTTAGAAAGGTGCAAATTAAGAATTATATGGATGCTATGGGGCTTCGTGCTGTTCCTCTTAGATTTGAACAAGAAAAGGTTTTAAAGTCAATTATACCTGTTTTTCCTAAGCAAGATATTGAGGAGAGAATTGGTACAATTATGCCTAGTCCTACTATGGCGGGGATGTATCCTTTTATATTTGATAGTATAAAGGATCCAGGAAAGTCTATATTACTTGGTACTGATTTTTCTGGAGGAGTTATATTATTTAATCAGTTTTTGTATCAAATAAGAAAAGAGCATAATAGAAATAATGCTAATATGATAATACTTGGTACTTCTGGTTCTGGTAAGAGTACTGCTGCTAAGTTATTATTACGTGGTGCTATTAGAAATGGTTGCAAGATTGTTGCAATTGATCCTGAAAATGAACTTTATGATATGGTTACTGCTCTTGGAGGAGATAGTATTGATCTTGGTAAGGGTGGTGAGTATGGACTTATAAATCCACTTGAGGTTATTATTGATGCTGATGATGAAGAGGTTAAGCAAGGACTTGGTTATACTGTTCTTACTAAGACTTTACAATTTTTAAAGGCTTTTATGAAATATTATGATCCATCTATTGAAGAGGATGTTCTTAATGTATTTATTGAGTTAGTGCAAGAAACTTATCGTAGGTTTGGTATTGATTTTAATACTGATTTTTCTAAGTATAGTCATGAACAATATCCTACTTTTGATGATGTTTATGTTACTATACAAGGTAAGCTTAGATCTATTACTGATTTAACTCATGAAAGGGATATATTGGAAAGGCTTGAGCTTAAGATTAGGCCTCTTACTAATGAACTTAGATTTTATTTTAATGGTAAGACTACTATTACACCAAGAAGTAATTTTATAGTGTTTAATATAAGAGAACTTATGAATGCTGATGTTAACATAAGAAATGCATTGTTCTTTAATGTTCTTAAGTATGCATGGAGTTTATGTTTGGATTCTTCTATTAATACAGTAATGATGGTTGATGAAGCGCATGTACTTCTTTCTGGTGGTAATGTTTTAGGAGCTGATTTCTTGGCACAAATTCAAAGAAGGTCTCGTAAGTATAATACTGGTAATATAATTATTACTCAACAACCTAGTGATTTTACTCCTCAATCTGTTATTACTCAAGGTAAGGCTATATTTGATAATGCGTCTTATTATATGGTTATGGGTCTTAAGAAACAGGCTGTTGAGGATTTGTCTTTGCTTATTGATCTTAATGATAATGAAAAAGAGAGTATAAAGGGTTATTCTCAAGGTGAAGCGCTTTTTGTATGTGGTTCTAGAAGAATGAGAATTACTGTTATACTTACTCAAGAAGAGTTAGATTCCTTTGGTAGTGGAGGAGGTTTATAGGATACTTTTTAGTATCTTTTTTCTTTTATAAAAAAATAGAAATAAGTGTTATTTACTTATTTCTTCAGGTAATAATAGATTTAAGTATTTTAATAGTTCTTCTTTTGTGTATTTATTGCTATTATTTAACCACTGTATTCCTACATTAAATATTGCACCAAGGTAGAACTTTGCTACGATGTCACTTGGTATTTCTTTTACTTCTTCGTTTTTTAATCTATTTGTTATGTCTTGGTTTAATACATCATATATAATGTCCATTGTCATGCTGTTTCTGTTGTTTATCATAATACTTGAGTATATTTGTTTTTTATCTTCAACGTGGTTTAGAAATATTTTTATCATTTCCATATAGTATTCTTTAGTATTAGAGATGTTTTTATTTTTTTCTAGTTCTTTAGTAAATGATTCTTTTAATACTTTTATGTATTCTTCGAGTAGTTCATATTTATCATTATAGTGGGCATAGAAGGTTGATCTATTCACTAAGGCATGGTTGCATATGTCTGATACTTTTATTTCTTCGAATTGTTTTTCTTTCATTAGTTCTACTAGTGTGTTATATAAATTGTTTTTTGTTTTTATTACTCTTAAATCTTTTTTATTCATTAATATCACCAACTTAATTATACTACTTTTAGTACATTTGTAAAGATAATGTACTTTTTGTTGCTTATTTATACATACAGTTTTTATATTTTGTTGGTTATGTTTACATAATGTAGTTTATGTTTTTGAATATTTTATATTTTTGGAATAGAATTATAAAGCGTGGAGGTTATATTATGAAAAAGATTGCTGATTTTATATGTAAGCATAAGAGTATTATATTAATTATTACAGTAGTTTTATTTATGTTGTCTCTTATTGGGATGAGGCTTACTAATATTAATTATGATATACTTGTTTATTTGCCTGAGGATATTGAGACTGTTAAGGGGCAAAATATATTAAAAGATGATTTTAATATGGGTGCTTATTCTATTGTAATAGCGGATAATGTTACTAGTAAGGATTTATTAAAACTAGAAGATAAGATTAAAGATATTGATGGTGTTAATAAAGTTGTTAGTATTTATGATGTAGTGGGTACTAATGTACCTATTGAAATGTTACCTAGTGAAATTACTGATAAGATGTATAAAGATAATACTACGTTATTTTTTGTGACATTTAATGATTCTACTTCTTCGGATACTACGATTAATGCTATTAGTGAGATTAGAGAGTTATCTAATGATATTAAAGTTAGTGGGATGAGTTCAATGGTTTTGGATACTATGAATTTGTCTGATAGTGAAATTACTATTTATGTTATAATTGCAGTTTTACTTTGTTTGCTTGTTTTAGAGTTGTTTTTAGATTCTTATTTAGCACCAATTTTACTTCTTGCAAATATAGGAATTGCTATTGTATTTAATCTTGGTTCTAATATTGTTTTTGGAGAGATTTCTTATATTACTAAGGCTCTTGTTGCAATATTACAACTTGGGGTTACTACTGATTTTTCTATATTTTTGTATCATTCTTATTTAGATAAGATTAAGAAGTATAAGACTAAAGAGGAAGCAATGAGTAATGCTATTGTTGAGACATTTACTTCTGTTATTGGTAGTGCTCTTACTACTATGGCGGGGTTCTTGGTTTTATGTACTATGAATCTTACTTTAGGAAAAGATTTAGGTATAGTAATGGCTAAGGGAGTATTACTTGGAGTTATTTGTGTTATTTTTGTGTTTTCTAGTTTGTTACTTTGTTTTGATAAGTATATAGAAAAGACAAGGCATAAGGTTATAAGTATTAAGTTTAATAAGTTTAATGATTTTATAATTAAGAATTATAAGAAAGTGTTTGTGGTTTTTTTACTTCTTTTGATTCCTTTTTATATGGCTAATTCTAAAGTAGATGTTTATTATAAGATAGATGAGAGTTTGCCTAAGACTTTAGAGAGTATTAGTGCTAATTCCGAGTTAAAGAGTAAGTTTGGTCTTGTTTCTACTGAGATTGTTTTAGTGGATAAGGATATGAAGCTTGATACTGAACTTAAGATGGTAGATGAGTTAGAGAGTCTTGATGGAATAGATATGGTTTTATCTTATTCTAAGTTAAAGGATAGTGGGTTATCTATTGATATGTTGCCTAGTGATTTATCTTCAGTTTTTGTTAGTGATAAGTATAGGTTAATACTTCTTAATTCTAATTATGATGTTGCAACTGATGAACTTAATAATCAAATTGATGAGGTTAATAAGATAATTAAGAGTTATGATTCTAATGCAATATTTGCTGGTGAAGGGCCTCTTACTAAGGATTTGGTGGATATTAGTGATAAAGATTTTAATAATGTTAATTATTCTTCGATAGTTTGTATTTTTATAATTATGATATTTGTCCTTAAGTCTATTGTTCTTCCTATTCCTCTTATTGCATCAATAGAGTTTGCAATATTTGTTAATATGGGTATTTCTTATTTTAGTGGAGATGTATTGCCTTTTGTTGGTCCGATTGTACTTGGTACTATTCAACTTGGTGCGACAATAGATTATGCAATTTTACTTACTACTAATTATAAGAAGTATAGAATGGAATGTAGTGATAAGTTTGAGGCTATGAGAATGGCTCTTAATTATTGTAGTAATTCAATACTTTCTAGTGGTTTGTGTTTTTTTGCAGCGACTTTTGGAGTTGGTCTTTATTCTAAGTTAGAGATGGTTGGTTCTTTATGTACTCTTATTTCTAGGGGTGCTATTATAAGTATGGTGGTGGTACTTAGTGTTTTACCATCTATATTGCTTATTTTTGATAGATTGATTATAAGGAGGAAGATTATGAAAAATAAAGGAAATAAAATAATGATTTGTGCACTTTTACTAGCTATGTTTGTTCCTAGTAGTGTTATGGCTCTTGATAGGGAAGAGACTGTTTATGCTAAGCTTTTTGGAGATGGAAGTGTTAATAAGATATTAGTTAATGAGCATTTGATTAATAGTGATAATAAAAAGGTTCTTGATGATTATACTGATTTAGAGGATATAGTTAATTTAAATAATGATGATCCTTTTACTAAGAGTAAGAATAAAGTTACTTTTAAGAATTTGGATAGTGATGTTTTTTATCAAGGTACATCAAAGAAGGATTTGCCTGTTAGTGAGGTTATTACTTATAAGCTTGATGGAAAGAGTATTTCTTTAGAGGATTTACTTGGTAAGAAGGGTAGAGTTGAAATTAGTATTAAGTATGTTAATAAAGATAAGCATGTTGTTTCTGGTAATAGTTTATATACACCGTTTGTAGTTAGTACTGTTACTAGTGTTTCTAATAAAGATAATAGTAATATTAGTGTTTTGAATGGTAAAGTTATTGATAAAGGGAATGAGTATTTTATTGTAGGGATTACGACTCCTGGAATGTATGAGAGTTTAGGTATTGATGAGTTAAAGGATCTTGATAGGGTTGTTATAAGTTATGATACTAATAATTTTGTTCTTAATAGTATTTATTCTCTTATGACTCCGAAGATTATTAGTAGTGATGATTTAGGTATTTTTTCTAAGATGGATAGTTTAAGTAGTAGTGTTAGTAAGTTACAAAGTTCTATTGATACTATTGAGAAGGGATCAAGTAAGTTAGTGAATGGTTCAAGGAAGATTGATGATAGTGCTTCGGTTATTAAGGAAAAGATTGGTACTATTTTGGATAAATTAGAATTACTCGAAGGATCAACTAGTGAATTACATTCTGGTATTAATCAAATAATTAGTACAATTAATTCTAAGAAGGGTGAATTAAATGATCCAGAAGTTTTGAGTAAAGTTAGTGCTATTGATAGTCAAATTAATGCTTCAAAGGGTGAGATAGAAAGTCTTAGTATTAAGGCTCAAACTTTAAAAACTAAGTATGATAGTATGGGACTTAGTTCTGTTAGTTATGATGATATTTTAGGATCAAGTGATGATGATAGAATGACTAAGTATCAAATTAAGTATGATTATGAGAATAATTATGAAGTTTATACTGAGGCTATTAGTGTTTTAACTAATGATGTTGTTAATTTGACGACTGCTAAAGTGATTATTACTTCTTCTAGTTCTAGTGTTAATGAACTTGTTAATTCTTTGGAAGTTTATCTTACTAAATTGGAAGATGGTTCTAAAAAGATTAATGGTGGTACTACATTGTTAAAAGAAGGAGTAAGTTTGCTTGATAGTAAAATGAATGAGTTTAATAAGGGTACAAATGATTTGAATAATGGACTTAAGGAACTTAATTCTGGTATTAGTACTTTTAATAAACAAGGTATTAATAAACTTAGTAGTGCTACTGATAATATTATGTATTATAAAAATAATATAAAACAATTAGTTAAGTTAGGTGAGGATTATCAGACTATTTCTGTTAAGGATAGTAGTGTTAATACTAATACTAAGTTTATAATGGTTGTTGAAAAACAAGAGAAGAAAAATGATAAGAAGAGTGATGCTAAGAGTGTAAATGATACTACTTTTATGGATAGGGTTAAGAACTTGTTTAAATAGATCTTTTATGATCTATTTTTTTTATTAAAAAACTATATTGTAAATTATGTTAAAATATTGTATTATTGTTATAGTAAAGGAGTGTTATAATGGATAACAAAAAGAAAAAGTTAATGATGATATCGTTATCTTTATTTGCTATTGCAATAGTGTCTTTTGGGACTTATGCATTATGGAATAGTGAGTTATTAACAGGTAATAATAGTATATCATCTGGACAGGTTAAGATGAGTTATACTGAATCTAATGAAATAGGAATGGATAATGCATTACCTATTAAAGATGAAGAAGGTAAGGTACTTACTAATTATTTTGATTTTCAAGTGTTGTCTTATATTAAGACTAGAGTAAATGATAATACACAAAGAAAGATTAATTATAAAGTAGTACTAGAACCAATAACAGTTGAAAATGCTTTAAGTGATAGTGAGATTAAAGTATATCTTACTAAAGTAGAAAATGGAGTAGAAACTGTTGTGGTAGAACCAACAACAATTGATCAAATAAGTAACTATATACTTAGTTCACAAGATGAGGTTTTTTCAAATAATAAGGCTGAAGTAATAACTAGTTATAGACTTAGAGCATGGATTGATTCTAAGGTTAATACTAATAAGCTTAGTGCAAAGAAGTATAGTTATAAGTTTAGAGTAAATGTAAATAGTGGTAATATTACTAGTGAAGCAGCACTGGATACAAGTGGAGCAAATGCACCAGAACTTACATCAAATATGATACCTGTATATTATGATGAGGAATCAAATGAATGGAAGAAAGCTGATAGTGATAATAGAAATAAAAAATATAAATGGTATGATTATAATAATAAGATGTGGGCAAATGCAGTAACTGTTACAAATACAAATAGAGAAACTTATTTAAAAGCAGATGCAGGAACAACAATACCAATGAGTGATATAAATACAATGTGGGTATGGGTACCAAGATATACTTATACATATTTAAATACAAATACACCACAAGAAATGAATGTTAAGTTTGAAAAGGGTACAGCAAGTACTGGTACAATAAAATGTACTGATGCGGTAACAGGTACTAGTAGCACAAGTGAAACATGTACTGATACAACAAATAATGGATTAAAAGCAGGAACAAGTACATATACTCATCCAGCATTCTGGTGGGATAAGAATGATAACAATGTAAGAGAAGAAGGAGAAGAACTAACAGGAATATGGGTAGGTAAGTTTGAAGTATCTAGTGATGCTACATGTACACCTTCAGATAATGTAGCAGTAGGCTCAGGATGTAATTTACAAACAATAAGACCTCAAATAAAACCAAATGTAACATCATGGAGGGGAGCACAAGTAGGGACATTCTTTAATGGAATCCAAAAGATGAGAGAATCTGGAAATCAATATGGATTTAAAACTTCAGATGAAACCCATATGATGAAGAACATGGAATGGGGAGCAGTAACATATCTATCACATAGTAAATATGGAATAAATAAAGAAGTAGCAATAAATAGTGCAAGTACATATACAACAGGATGTGGACCACAAAGTG
>CAKOIB010000033.1 GCA_934086255.1 uncultured Bacilli bacterium | reverse complement strand
TTCTAAATGTACTGGACTTTCGCTTGAAGAACTTAATGTATTAAAGGAAGGAATAGAGTAATTTCTATTTCTTTTATTATGGATGTTAATTTAATGATAAAAACTTTAAAAATTATTTTTAACATGCTATAATAAGTAGGACGGAGGAAAGTATATATGGATAAGTTAACAAAAGAAGAAGTTTTGCATGTTGCAAACTTAGCACGTTTAGATTTGAATGAAGAAGAAATAGAAAGATTTTCTTATCAATTAAAGGAAATATTAGATAGTATTAATAAAATAAATGATGTTGAGGTTTCTACTGATGAATTATTTATTGCACCATGGACTAATAATACTACTTTAAGAGAGGATAATTATAAAGAATACAATATAAAAGAAGATATCCTTAATAATTCTTCTTCTAGATTTGATAATTTTATCGAAGTCGGAGGTGTTTTTGATGAGTAAATATATAGATATGCCTATTGTTGAAATAAATAAATTATTAAAAGAAAAAAAAGTTAAACCTATAGATTTAGTAAATGAATGTTTTTCTAGAATAGAAAGTTCTGATTTAAATGCTTTTATTACACTTGATAAAGAAAATGCAATAAAAAAAGCTTTAGAATTAGAAGAATTACCTGTAGATAATTTATTATTTGGTATTCCAATTGCATTAAAAGATAATATAATTACAAAAGGTCTTAAGACAACATGTGCATCTAAAATGCTTGAAGATTTCATACCGGTTTATGATTCATATGTAAAGGAATTGATAGATAAAAATAATATGATAGTAATAGGAAAAACTAATATGGATGAATTTGCAATGGGTTCTAGTAATCAAACAAGTTATTTTGGACCAGTTAAGAATCCTTGGAATAAATCTTTAGTATCTGGAGGATCATCTGGAGGTTCTGCAGCAAGTGTATCAGCGCATCTTGTGCCATTTGCACTTGGTAGTGATACTGGAGGTTCTATTAGACAACCATCTGCTTTTTGTGGAACAGTTGGTATGAAGCCAACTTATGGAAGAGTTTCTAGATATGGTCTTATTGCTTTTGCTTCTAGTATGGATCAAATTGGACCAATAACAAAAAATGTTTATGAAAATGCTTTATTGCTTGATGCAATATCTGGTAAGGATGAAAGGGATTTAACTAATGTAGATAAAGATAAAAACTTTACAAGTTTAATAGGAACATCTGTAAAAGATATTAAAATAGCTATACCTAGTTTTTATATTAGTGATGTTATTGATAAAGAGATACTAAATAAGTTTAATGAAATTAAATCTATGCTTATTGATGAAGGTATTACTATTGATATAGTGGATATGAAATATTTAGATAATGCAGTAAGTTTATATCAAATTATTGCTCTTGGAGAAGCGAGTAGTAATTTAGCACGATTTGATGGTATAAAGTATGGTTATTCATATAAAGATGCCTTGAATCTTGATGAACTTTATAAAAAGACAAGAAGTTTTGGATTTGGAGACGAAGTAAAAAGAAGAATAATGATAGGTTCATTTTTACTTAGTGGTAAGAATAAAAATGAATATTATGATAAAGCTCTTATGATAAGAAATGCTTTTAATTTAGAGTTTAATAAAGTATTTAATGATTATGACTTAATAATTGGTCCTACTACTACAACATTACCATATGAAATTGGTAGTAGTCTTAATGATCCGAATAAAGGATTTTTAGATGATATTTTAACTAATCCAGTAAATATGACGGGGCTACCAGCGCTTTCTATGCCTATTGGTTTTAGTAGTAATAATTTACCAATTGGTATGCAAATAATTGGTAAGAAATTTGATGAAAAAACAATTTATCATCTTGCATCATTTATTGAAGAAAAACTTAATTTATCTTTAGGAGGTGCTTATAATGAGTAAATATACTGCAACAATAGGAATTGAAGTTCATGTTGAATTAAAGACTAATTCTAAAGTGTTTTCTTTAACTAAAAATGATTATAATAGTGAAGCAAATACTAATATTTGTGAAATAGATTTAGGTTATCCAGGGACACTTCCTACTTTGAATAAAGGAGTAGTTATGAGTGCTTTAAAGGCTTGCTTAGGGCTTAACTGTAGTATTAATAAAAAGATGCATTTTGATAGAAAAAACTATTTCTACCCAGATTTACCTAAAGGATATCAAATTACTCAAGCTAGGACTCCGATTGGTTATGATGGTTATGTTTTAGTAGAGGGTAATAAAATAAGAATAGAACGTATTCATATTGAAGAAGATACTGCTAAAAGTTTACATGTTAATAATAAAACATATTTAAACTATAATAGAGCAGGTGTTCCACTTATTGAAATTGTTTCTCGTCCTGATATGCATACTAAAGAAGAAGCAATGAAATACTTAGAAAGACTTAGAGAAACATTATTCTATCTAGGAGTTAGTGATTGTAAAATAGAAGAAGGTAGCATGAGAGCAGATGTTAATATATCAATTAGTGATAATGATACTCTTGGAACAAGAGCAGAAATTAAAAATATTGGATCAATTTCTAATGTTGGTCTTGCAATTGATTATGAAATAAAAAGGCAAGAAGAAATACTAGAATCAGGTGGTGTAATCGAAGAAGAAACTAGAAAGTTTGATAGTACTACTAATACTACAATTCTTATGAGAAAAAAGGAAACGGGTAATGATTATCGTTATTTTCCAGAACCAGATATTCCATACTTAGAGCTTTCAGATGATATGATTTCTGGTGTTAAAGAAAGTATTGTATTACTTCCAGATGAAAGAAGGAAAATATATTTAGAAAGAAATATATTGCCTATAAATGTAGAAAAATTAATAAATAATAAAGATTTATCTGATTATTTAAATAGTTTTATAAAAACAAATATTGATTTTAAAATAGCGAGTAATTTGCTTCTTACTGATATATCATCATATTTAAATAAAAATAGACTTAGTATTTTTGATACAAAATTATCTTATGATAAGTTTATTGAACTAGTTACTTTGCTTTCTGATGGTGTTATTACTAATAAGATATTTAAAGATATTATGATTGATATATTAGAAAAAGATTCTAGTATTAAGGAAATCTTAAAAGAAAAAAATATTTCATTAGAAACAGATACTTCATCACTTATTAAAATAATTGAGAAAGTACTACTTGAAAATGAAAAAAGTTTAAATGATTATAAAGCTGGTAAAGATAATGCTCTTAAGTTTTTAATGGGTATGGTAATGAAAGAGACTAAGGGTTCGTTTAATCCAAAGCTTGTCAATGAAACACTTACCAAGATGTGTAAAAAAATGTAAATTGATTTTATATAAGATATAATGTATAATTACTATAATGAGGTGATTAAATTGAAAAATAAATTAATTAAGGAAATAAAGAAAAATAAGTATACTTCAATCGCAGTAGTGGCATTTATTGCTTTATTATTACTTTTATTTATAATATATAAAGCAGTTATGCCATCTCTTGGAACTCCAGTATATGGTAACAGATTGGAGGGAATAGAAAAGGTTGAAATAACAACTAATAAAATGAATGAACTAGATAAAAAACTTGAAAAAGAAAAGTATGTTTCTTCTAGTAAAACTAATGTAAGTGGTAAAACAGTTGATGTAGTAGTGACAGTTATTGAAAAGACTAAACAGTCTGATGCAAAAAAGATTACAGATGTTATTTTAAAAGAATTTGATAAAGATCAAGTTGCTTATTATGATTTTCAAGTATTCATAAAATCTGAAAACTCTAAGGAAAAGGGTTATCCAATAATTGCATATAAAAATAAGAGCAATGATAAGTTTTCATACTCTTCGGCTTCAAATAAGTAGGTGTAAACAATGAAAAATAAAAATAAAAAAAGTAATAAAAAGAAAAATAATGGTAGTAAATTAACTAAGTTATTTATAATCTTAGTTCTTTTACTTGCTATAGCATTGGGAATTTATTTTTTCCTTAATGCTCCGGACAATAGTACTAAATTAACTTTGTTTGAAAAGCAATGGATAGATAAAAATAAAAAAAATCTATTTAATATTGAAATACCAAATAATTTAAATATTTATGGTGAAGATGGTGAAGGGGTATTATTTGATTATGTTACTTATTTAGAAAATGAAACTAAATTAACTTTTAATAAAAACCCTTATAATTATCCATCAACTAATGAAGAGCAAGAGGATCAAGCTGGTCTTAGAATGCTGGTGTTATCTAATAAGGATACTCTTAAAAAAGATGATGTTATAATAGGTGAGGATAAGTATGTATTAATAAGTACTGATAATAATATTATTGATAATTTTAATGAGTTGTCTACTAAAAAGATAGGTATTTTAGAAAATGATAAAGAAATAATTACTAATATTTATAGTAATAATTTTGCAAGTTATTCTAATATCAATAATTTAATTAGTGATATTAAATCTAAAAAAATTGAGTATGCTATTGTACCACGTCATTATTCTTTGTCTAAAATAGTGGAAAATAAATTGTATATAAATTATGATTTTACTGATTTATCAAATAAAATAATTCTACGTATGTCTACTAATGATAAGTTAAATAGTGTTGTTAGTAAGTATTTGAAGAAATATAAAGAAGAGTTATTTATTGGGGATTATAATAAAGAGTTTATGAGTTTTTATACTGAGGTTATGAATGTATCTGATGTGGATAAGGTATCTTTATCTAGTAAAACATATAAATATGGATATGTTAAGTCTAGTGCTTATAATTTAATTAATAATAAAGAAATTTACTCAGTTGCAGGGCAATATATAAATACTTTAAAAAATATGAATAATATTGATTTTTCATATGTTAAATATGATACTAAAGAAGAGTTATTGAATGATATAAAGTCTAATAAGATAGATCTTGCTTTTATAGATTTTGAATATAAGGATGAAAATGCTTCTTATACTAATATTTCATCATCATCACTTGTGGCTTTAAGTAGAGATTATATTAATTTAAATAGTAAAGATGGTTTGATGAATCAAAAAATATATATTTATGGAAATGATAATTTATATAATTATATAAATAATAATTATAATGCTAATATAAGTTCTATTAAAAAGATTAGTGAGTATAATGATGGTATTCTTTTAATGGATGAGGTTGATTATCTAAATAATAAAGATGATTTGTCAGACTACAATCTAATATTTAAAGATTTATACTTATCTGGAAATGGTTTTTATGTTTCAAAGAGTGAAACGGTTTTATATTCTCTTTTAAACTTTATTGCAAATTATGCGGATAATGATAATATAAAAAGTTTAGGTATGAAGTCAATCGTAGATAATTCTAGTAATGCTAAAAGTTTTAATAGTTTATATATTTTATTATTATCAATTGTACTTATTCCTGTTGTTTTAATAGTATTAATTGTTATGATTAGTAAAATAAATACTAAGTTAAAGAAAACAAAAAAAGAAAATGTTCTTAAGTATAATGATATGCTTACTTCTTTAAAGAATAGAAATTATCTTAATGCTAATATAGATAGTTGGGATGAAACTAAGATTTATCCTCGTACTATTATAATGTTAGATTTAAATAATTTAAAATATGTAAATGATAATTATGGACATGAAGAAGGAAATAAATTAATTAAAAGGGCTGCTGCTATTCTTATTAATACTCAATTGGAAAAAAGTGAAATAATAAGATCAGATGGTAATGAGTTTTTGGTTTATTTAATTGGTTATAATGAAAAACAAATAAATACTTATATAAATAAATTAACAAAGGAGTTTGATAAATTACCACATGGCTTTGGTGTTGCAACAGGTTATAGTATGATTGATGATGAAATAAAGACAATTGATGATGCTATAAATGAAGCGAGTATTGCAATGAGAAAGGATAAGCAGGAGAATAAGTGATGAAAGGTGAAGTTAAAAGAATTTATCAAAACTTTTTAGATGCTTTAAAGACTCCAGAACTTCGTATTTTGCCAGGACAATTAGCATTTTATATATTGATGTCAATGATACCGATCATTGCCATCATTTCTCTTGTTGCATCAATATTGTTTAATAATTTTGACCTGGCTAATACATTGAATGATATAATACCTTCTGCTTTATCTAATATCATTATAAAATTAGTAGATAGTACTTCAGTAGGTAATGTAGCATTTATTATTGCTTGTTATATTATACTGGGTTCAAATGGACCAAGTGCTATTATAATTGCATCAAATGCTATATATGGGTTAGAACAGCCTAGTTTTTTAAGATTAAAAGTAAAAGCATGTGTGATGACGATGATTCTTGTTATATTATTGCTATTTATAATAACAATTCCACTTTTAGGAAATATTATTTTAAGAAATATTATGGAGTATTTTTCTATAACTTATTTAATTAAAGAGTATTATGGAGTAATAAGTGTTATGAAATTATTAGGATCATTTCTAGTAATATATATAAGTGTTAAGCTTTTATATACTCTTGGACCAGATACATCAGTAAAAAGTAAACATACTACACTTGGTTCAATATTTACTACTATTGGTTTTATTGCATCTACTGAATTGTTTGCATTTTATATTACTAATATAGCAAGATATGATGAGTTATATGGAAATTTTGCTAATATACTTATCTTACTTATTTGGATTTATTTGTTAGCTTATATTTTTGTAATGGGTATGGCTATAAATGTAAATAGGTATCAAAATAAGGAGTGTAATAATAATGAAAAAGAAATTAAATGATTTTAAAAATAGTCTTTTTATAAAGAAAATAAGTAGTTTTATAAAACAATCATATTTATTTTTTAATGAAAATAAATTATTATTTGTTTATATATTTGGTTGTTTATTAAATGGTATTGTATTAAGAGTGTTTACTACTGGTAATATATTTAGTATATCACCAATATTTGCGGATCTTTTTATTACTATATTTTTTGCATCATTTTATTTTTTGTTTAAGAAAAAATGGCGTAATGTTTATATTTATACAATGACTATTCTTACTACTTTAATTTGTATTTGTAATATTGTTTATTATCATTATTATAGTTCATTTATATCAATTACATTTATATCATTTGCGTTAACAAATCATGATACTGGTGATTCTAATGTAGTAGGTAATCTAATTGAAATTAAGTATTTAATACCATTGTGGTTTCCTGTATGTTTTTATTTATTTGACAGAAAACAAAGAAAATATAAAGAGTTTTTAAAAGCAAAAAGGTTTTCTAAAAATAAAAGTCTTAGATTTATGTATATTTGGTCTTTAGTGTTTTTAGGACTTCTTCTTACTACTTTAAAAGGAGTAGATTATGGAAGGTTTTATACTCAATGGAATAGAGAATATTTGGTTAATAAGTTTGGAGTATATTTATATCAAGTAAATGATGTTGTAAAAAGTATTGAGCCTAAAATGGCAACATTATTTGGATCGGATAGAGTATATAAAGAAGTTAATGAGTTTTATAGTGATCGTAGTGATAAACAAAATTATAAAAATGAATATACTAATGCTTTAAAGGGTAAAAATATTATTGCAATTCACTCTGAAAGTATGCAGAATGTTCTTATTGATATGAAAATTAATGGTACTGAAATTACTCCTAATTTAAATAAGTTAACAAAAGAGGGGATTTATTTTAGTAATTTTCATCCTCAAGTAAGTTTTGGAACAAGTAGTGATACAGAGTTTACTATGGCAACTTCTCTTCTTCCTGTTAAGAGTGGTTCGGTGTTTATTAATTATTCTGATAAGAAGTATGTTTCTATGTATAAATTACTAAAAGAAAAAGGTTATTATACATTTAGTATGCATGCTAATACTGGTGATTTCTGGAATAGAAATATAATGCATAAAAATCTTGGATATGATAAGTTCTATGAAAAGAAATCTTATGTAGATGATGAAGATATTGGATTTGGTCTTTCTGATAGATCTTTCATGAGACAATCGGTAGAGTATATAAAACAAATTAATAAAGATCATAAGTTATATTTTGGTACGATGATAACACTAAGTAATCATACACCATTCTCATATAATGAATTATTTGAAAAATTGGATCTTAGTATGAGTGTAAATGGTAAAAAGTATCCATATATGGAAAATACTAAATTAGGAGATTATTTTGTTTCTGCTCATTATGCAGATGCTCAAATAGGATATTTAATATCTTTGCTTGAAGAAAACAACCTTTTAGATAATACTGCAATAGTTATATATGGTGATCATGATGCTAGGATATCTACTTCATTGTGGAATAGATATTATAATTATGATTATAAAACTGATGATATTTTAGATTCAAATGATAAAAATTATAAGGAATTAGATTACTACTGGCAAGAGCTTAACAGAAGTACTCCTCTTATAATATGGAGTAAAGATGAAGGGTTTAAAGCTAATTATGCTAAAAAAGTAGGTACTGCTATGGGGATGTATGATGTATCAGTTACTCTTGGTAATATGCTTGGAGTTTATAATAAGTATGCTTTAGGAACGGATGTTATGGATAAGAAGGATAATTTAGTAGTGTTTCCTAATGGTAATTATTTAACTAATTATGTTTATTATAATAATAACAAAGGACAATATAAATTATTAAAAAATACTCCTCTTAGTGAAGACTATATAAAGAAAAATAAACAAAAAGCTGATCAAATACTTGAAATATCTAATAATATAATAGTTTATAATTATTTTGAAAAAGTATTATCAAGTAGTGAATATATAAAGGAGAAATAGTATGAAAAAGAAAAAACTTATTTTAATCATTATAATATTATTACTTGTAGTCTTATTATTAATCGGAGGATATTTTACATATAAAGTGGTAAGTAAAAATAAATCGGCAGTTACTGGTGCTGTTGTAGTGGATAAGATTGATAAATATGGTTATACTTTGGAAGATGATGCTCCAAAAGTGTATAAAGATTTATTTAAAGAGCTTCAAAAGGTTTTGAATAAAGATGAAGTTGATTATGAAGAATATGCTAAATTAGTTGCTCAAATGACAGTGGTAGATTTTTATAATTTGGATAATAAAGTGTCTAAAAATGATATCGGAGGAGTACAGTTTATTTATGGTCCATATAAGGAAAACTTTGTTCTTGAAGCATCTGAGACAGTGTATAAATATATTGAGCATAATCTATATAAGGATAGAACTCAACAATTACCAGTAGTGGATTCATCATATGTTGATAGTATTAAAACTGAAAAATATCAATATAAAAAGATAAAAGATGATGAAGCGTATAAAGTAAATGTAAAACTTACTTATAAAAAAGATATGGGTTATCCTTCGAATGTAGTAGTAAAGTTATTACATAATGATGGTAAGTTAGAAGTTTATTATATGAAATAATTATAAATAATTTAGACTATCCCTATGGATAGTTTTTTCTTTTATTTGTTGAAGAACACTTCTTAATGTGATAAAATTATTCTTGGAGGACATAATATGAAAAGAAGTAAAAAAGAAAATAAAAAGAATAGTAATAATAAAATTAAAATAATTAAAATAATAGTATTAATTTTATCAATTATATTAGTTGGAGAACTAATATATATGGGAGCATTATCTTATAAGCAAGATAAAAATAATATATATTATACTTTTATAAATGGATTAGTTTCTACTGATAAAGGTTTTGTTGGAGTAGGTAATTCAGATTTTAAGCATGGAAAAAGTCATAATAAACAAGATTATTCTAAAGCATTATTAAATGTTTATAATAAAGATTTTAGAGTAAAAAAAGAAATTATGTTGGATTTAGGAAATAATTCTTATTATAATGATATAGTAAGTGTTGATGATGGTTTTATAGCAGTCGGTGCTATTGAAATGAATAATTATCATACTGAAAATAATGGTAGTGAAGGATTGATTGTTAAGTATGATAAAAATTATAAACAAGTATTTAGAAAAAACTTTAAAATACTAGGAAATACAGAGTTTACTAAAATAAAAGCGTTATCTAATGGGGACTTTGTAGTGGTAGGAAAAAGTAATTATGAAAAAGATGTACTTGGAAATCATAATACAGGTGGAGCAATAGTAGTCAAGTTCGATAAAAATGGAAAAGAAATATCAAGGGCAAATTATAAAGGTCCATATAAAGCAATTTTTACAGATATTTTAGTGGATACAGATGGCTATGCAGTTGTTGGTAGTATTAATGATTCGGTTGGAGTATTAATGAAGTATGATGAAAATCTTAAAGAAAAATGGCATTATCATTATTCATATACAGATAAATTAGGGTTTACAAGTATTAATAAAATAGATGATAATTATATACTTACAGGTACAAAACTGGATAATAAAAATAAATTAGATTATTATAAGGCATCACTAGTGATTGTAAATAGTAAAGGTAAAAAAGTAAAAGAAGTAACTTATAAAGGAAGTAATTTTACTGTATTTAATGATTTATTAATTGATAAGGACAACATTGTAGTAGTCGGAGTAACGGGAATAAAAGGTGAAAATACTGTTACTGATGGTATTATAGTAACTTATAATAAAAATTATGAAGTAATAAAAGAAGAAAAGCTTTCTTATAGTAATAGTGAATCATATAATAAAATATATAGTTTTAATAATAAGAAATATTTGCTTGGATATACTAATTCTAAAATAAAAGGTATAAAAAGTAATGGTAAGGATTATTTCCCTGTTATAAAAGAATTAAATTAAGCATAATAAAAGATACGATTTTATTCGTATCTTTTATTCTTCATCAACAAATATTGCCCCAACTGGACAGTTTTCTTTTGCATCGATTACTGCTTCTTTATTTTCTTCTTTTACTTCTTCATTTGTTGCCACTGCAATACCTAAATCATTGATTTCAAACTCATCAGGTACTAATGCTTGACAAGCACCGCAACCAATACAAGTGCTTTCTATTACACGAGCTTTCATAAAATTACCTCCGTAAATATTATATAATAAAAAAAATATAAAAACAATTATTTTCTTTTTAAATGATTTATGCTATACTTTAGATAATAGGTGATGTATAAATGAAAACTAGAATGGATAAATATGATGAAAATACTTCTAGTCTAAGAAGTGAAAAAAATAAAAGACTGTATGATGAAGTATCGGATATGAATATTGATTATGTAAATATAGATGTTAATAATGTAATAGATTTATCAAGTAATAAAAAAACTGGTGCTCGTGAAGAGTATAAAAAACAAAAGGAATTAAATTATTTTATGCCTAATGAAAAGAAAAATAGGGATTATATTGATAATACTATAGAAAATAAAGAGGATAGGGTTTATGATATTAATGAAATATTAAAACTTGCTAAAGAAAATAAGTTATTTGATAGTGATTCTTCAAAGAAGAGAATGATAAATACTGAATATAATATTTTGACTAAATTAGATTTGGATGAAGTTACAAATAAGGAATACTCAAAAGAAAACTTGCATGAATTAATTGATACTATATATGAAAAAGAAAAAACTACTAAAAAGAAAGAAAACATATTATATGAAAAAGAAGATTTAAGTAGTAGTGATGATCTGCTTAATCTAAAAGAAGACACAGTTAATCTAAACGAAGATATAAGTAAAGACATCTTAGATAAAACTGTTACTGAAGTAGTACCTAAAGTTGAAAAAGATGAAGAAAGTGAAGAATTAGAAGAACAAGAAGATAAAAAAGAAGAAACTGATACAGTAAATGAAATGACTGATACTATTGAAATAGATGAAATAATATCTAAAAAACTACTATTTATAATAATATTTGTTTTAATTTTACTTGGAGTATCGGCTTATATAATATTAAAGTACTTTAATATTATATAGTGCTTTTTTTTATTTTATTTAAATATATTTTAATATGAGAATGTGTCTTAAGAATAATGAAAAGAAAATTATTAATCATAAAAGAATAAAAGTAATTATATTATTAATACTTATATTTTTTATTGTAATTTTAATAGGAAAACTAATAAGTAATATTTCATTTTCATATATGGAATATGCAAAAAGTGAAGCTTTAGAAATGGTTAATTTAAGAATAAATAATTCTATAAAACAGGATACATTTGATTATTTAAAAGATGATATGTTCTATGTAACTAAAAGTAGTAATGATGAGATACAAATGATAGATTATAATACTTATAAAGTAAACTTGTTTTTAGATAAAGTCTCATCATCAGTTCAAGAAGAAATAACAAAACTTACTGATGAAAAGAAAACTTTTTATATACCATTTTTTTCTATATTTAATAATCCTTTAATTAGTAATCTTGGGCCAAATATACCAGTTAGATTAAGTCTTACTAATGCAGTTTATTCTAATGTTGAGATTAAAATAAAAGAATATGGAGTAAATAATTGTATTGTTGAAATATATGTTTTGTTACAGGTTAATATAAGAGTAATACTTCCAGTTATTAGTGATACAATAACAATAGAAAATGAAATACCAATTTCTTATAAGATAATAAATGGTAAAATACCAGAGTATTATGGTGGAAGTATGAGTAAAAATTCTAGTATTTTTACTTTACCAATTGAATAATTTTTTGTATAATTAATTTGGTGGTAGCATGATATATGAATTTAATAATATAAAATATAGTTTGGAACATGATGATGGTAAAATATTTGATTATGACTTAGTTAAAGAACTTGTTACTGATTATTTTATATCTTATGATTATATACTTTTTGATATGGCGTATAATAAGCTAAGATTAAAGGGTTTTTGTGATAGGGATAATAAAAAATATAAGGAAATAAATGACTTTTCTAAGTTAGATGATTATATAAAAAACTATTGTGCTGAAGGGTGCAAATGGTTTTACTTAAAAAAAATAAAGTAATTTGACGTAAAGTGTTGAAATTACTTTTTTTTTATGATACAATTTCCTTATAAACTAGAGGAGGGCAATATGAAAGAAAAGAAAATGCTTACTATAACTAAGTTAGATGGAACAGTAGAAACTGTTGAAGAAGTAATTAGCTTTGAATTCAGTGATACTTTAAAGAAATATGTTGTATATACAAAAAATGAAACAGATGCAAATGGAAATGTTACAGTTTATGTTACTGAAATGGTAACATCTGCAGATGGTACAAATAAATTTGTTGGAGTAGAAAGTGAAGAAGAATGGTCTAAAATTAAAGATGTTCTTCGTGAACTTGCTAAATAAACAGGAGGGACATTATGGAAAAAATAGTTATTGAAAATATGAATGGTGTTTTAATATGTGAAGCACCACTTAGTGCT
>CAKOIB010000032.1 GCA_934086255.1 uncultured Bacilli bacterium | reverse complement strand
TACAATAGTGTTTAATTGTTTGTTTACATTTAGTTTACATAAAAGAGTTATCTGGCACTACCTGGACTTCGTTAAAAGTGCCCGATAACTCTTTTATTTTGTACCTGTTGAACCAAATCCACCTTCACCACGAACTGTTTCGTTTAGTTTATCTGTTTCATTGAATTCAACTTTTAAAAATGGTGTTATTACTAGTTGTGCTATTCTTTCAAATGGCTCAATTTGTTTAGATTCATTTGTATGATTATGTAGTGCAACCATTACTTCACCACGGTAGTCTGAGTCTATTACTCCAACTTTATTAGCGGGTGCAAGTCCTTTTTTTGATGCTAATCCGCTTCTTGCATAAATTAATCCGGCATAGTTTTCTGGTATTTCAAGTGATAGTCCAGTTGGTATTAATTTTGTTTCATGAGGGTTTATTTCTATTGTGTTATCAATACATGCGTAAAGGTCTGCTCCTGCTGAGTATTCTGTACCATAAGTTGGTAATTTTGCTTTTTCATTTAATTTTTTAATGTTTACTTTCATAACTTACTCCTTTAGTATGTTTAAATTATATAATATTTTTATTAATATTGCAAGTGATTACACTTATTTTTATTTTACATATATTATATTAGGAGAGTTTATTATGATGAAGATTAAATTAAGTGAAATTGCTCCTTCAGATAAGGTTATTGTGTATAAAAATAATATTAATAGTGATAGTAAGAGGTATTTAGAGAGTCTTGGTATTAGATCTGGTAATGAAATTGTTTGCTTATACTATGCTATGTTTGGTGATCCTATTGCTTTTTTAGTTGATAATAGTATTATTGCTATTAGAAAAAGTGATTGTGATAATATTATTGTTTTAAAGGATGATGGTGATGGGTCTTTCTAGAGGTTTTAAGTCTAATGATTTTGATAGTTTAGTTTCTGATAAGTTATCTATTGCTCTTTTGGGTAATCCTAATGTTGGTAAAAGTACTTTATTTAATTTACTTACTGGTCTTAATCAACATACTGGTAATTGGCCTGGTAAGACTGTTGGTAGTGCTTGTGGAGTTTTTAAATATAAAAGTAATGTTTATAATGTTGTTGATTTACCTGGTACTTATTCTCTTAGAGGTTATTCAAAGGAGGAAGTAATTGCAAGTGATTTTTTACTTAATAATACTTGTGATATAGTTATTGTTGTTATTGATGGAACTTCTTTACTTAAGGGTATTAATTTAGTTCTTGATACTGTTACTAAAGTTGATAATGTTATAGTATGTGTTAATTTGATTGATGAAGCACAAAGAAATGGAATAGTAATTGATTATGATAAGTTAGAGATGTTTTTAGGGGTTCCTGTTATACCTATTAGTGCTAGAAAGAAGATTGGTATTAAGAAGTTAAAAGATTTTATTATCAGTTTTACTGGTAATAAAAAAAGAGAAATAATTGGTACTTATTCTCTTGCAAAAGATATTTATAATGCTTGTGTTAGTAATAATTGTTATGATCCTATTACTTTAAAGATTGATAAGGTGGTTACTTCTAGAAGATATGGTGTTTTAATAATGCTTTTGCTTCTTGGTATTGTTCTTTGGATTACTATTATTGGTGCTAATTACATATCAGATTATCTTAGTAAGTTTTTATTTTATATTTTGTCTTGTTTTAATAGTTTTCTTAACTTTATTGGCCTCAATGAAACTATTATTGATTTTATTATTAATGGTATTTTTAAAACTGTATTTTGGGTAGTATCTGTTATGTTACCTCCGATGGCTATATTTTTTCCATTATTTTCTTTATTAGAAGATTCTGGTTATCTTCCTAGAATTGCTTTTAATTTAGATAAGGCATTTAATAAATGTGGTAGTCAAGGTAGACAAGTTCTTACTATGTGTATGGGATATGGATGTAATGCTTGTGGTGTTATGGGTTGTAGAATTATTAAAGAGAAGAAGCAAAGACTTATTGCTATGATTACTAATTGTTTTAGTCCTTGTAATGGAAGGTTTCCTACTCTTATTGCGATGATTAGTATTTTTATTACTTATGGTATTGGTAATAGGTTTGTTAATTCTTTGGTTTCTTCTTTAATGCTCTTAGTTTTTATAGTAATTTCTGTTATTATGACATTTATTGTTTCTAAGATATTATCTTGTACTATTTTAAAAAGTAAAGATGCTACTTTTGTGATTGAAATGCCTCCTTATAGAAGGCCTGAGGTTTTAAAGACTATTGTTAGATCTGTTATAGATAGGACTTTGTTTGTACTAATTAGGGCTATTTGTGTGTCTATTCCTGCGGGTATCATTATTTGGATTTGTTCTAATGTTTATATAGGAGGAGTTAGTATTCTTAGTATTTGTTCTAATTTTTTAGAACCATTTGGTAAGTTTATTGGTTTAGATGGGGTTATTGTTCTTGCTTTTATACTTGGTCTTCCTGCGAATGAGATTGTTATTCCTATTATTATAATGGCTTATTTATGTACAGGTAATATTACTGGTTATACTAGTCTTAATGAGTTAAGGGATATACTTATTTCTAATGGTTGGACTATTGTTACTGCTTTATGTTTTATCTTTTTTACAATGTTTCATTTTCCATGTGGTACCACTATTGTTACTATTAAAAAAGAGACAAATAGTCTTTTGTGGACAATTATCTCTATTATCATTCCTACTTTAGTGGGTATTATTTGTTGTTTTATACTTAGTAATTTACTAAATCTTATCTTTTAGAGCTTTTGCTCTTTTTATTTTATATTTAGTTTTTTTAATAGTGTTATTTGTTCTATTGGGATTTTATAGTTTTCATTGTCTTTGTAGATTTTTCCTAGTAGAACATTTGGCTTGGCAATAGGACCATGGTAATCGCTTCCTCCGCTTGTTAATATATTATATTTTTTAGCTATTTCCAGGTATCTTTGTGATTCTTCATATGTATGCAGGCTATTATATGCTTCGATTCCTTCGAGTCCTTGTGATATTAGATTAGGTAATATTTCTTCCATATTTATATTATGTTGTTTTTCGGTTTTTTTAGGATGTGCCCATATGGCTATTCCACCTGATTCTCTTATTGCTTTTATTACTTTTGCTGCGTCTTCTCTAGCGATGATTGTTGTTTTTATATCGTCTAGGTATTTATCAAATGCTTCAGGTACTGTTTTTGTGTAGTTGTTTTTTACTAATAGTTTTGCAATATGGACTCTTCCTGGTATGTTGTTTTCTTTTATTACGTTTTCTACTTCTTCATCTTTTAGTGTTATATTATATTGTTCTTTTAAATAGTCTTTTATGTCATATATTCTTTTTATTCTTTTTTGTTTTAGATTGTTTATTATTTCTAATAGTTGTTCATTTTCTTCATCTATGTTATATCCTAGAATGTGCATCTTATATTCACCATCTAGAATTGATGATATTTCTATTGCTTTTATATAGTTTAGTCCTTTTAGGTCTATTTCTTTCATATCATTTATGCTTTGTATGCTGTCATGGTCTGATATTGCAAATGTTTTTATATTGGAATCTTTTATTTTTTGTACTAATTGTTTAGTAGTGTATTCTCCATCTGAGTTTATTGTATGTGTATGTAAATCAAATTCTTGTATCATGTTTCCTCCCCTTAAAAGACCATCAGTTGTTTGATGGTCTATATATTTTTTCTTTTATTTCTTTTGTTATTTCATTTATGAAGTCTTCTTTATCTTTGGTTGTTGTTTCTTTTGATTGGAATCTTCTGAAGCTTATTTGGTTGTTATCTCTTTCTTTATCTCCGAGTATTAATGTTATTGGTATTTTTTTAGTTTGTGATTCTCTCATTTTGTATGATAGTTTTTCATCACGAGAATCTAGTTCACATCTTATGTTATTTTCATTTAGAAGTTTTTGTATTTGTTTTGCATATTCTAAATGGTATTCATTATTTACTGGTATGATGTTTACTTGTACTGGAGATAGCCAAAGTGGTAAAGCTCCTTTTGTTTCTTCAAGTAAGAATGCTGTAAATCTATCAAGTGATCCTAGTATGGCACGATGAATTACTACTGGTCTTTTTCTTGATCCGTCTTCTGCTACGTATTCAAGTTCAAATCTTTCTGGTAGTTGATAGTCTAATTGTACTGTTGAAAGGGTTACGTCGTGTCCTATTGCGCTTTTTACTTGGACATCTATTTTTGGTCCATAGAATGCTGCTTCTCCTTCGGCTTCATAGTATTTAGCTTTTGATTCTTTTAGGATTTTTCTTAGGGCATTTTCACTTTTTTCCCATAGTTCATCGTTACCAAAGTATTTTTCTTTGTTATTTTTATCTCTTAACGATAGTCTAAAACTATATTCTTTAAAATTAAAGTCTTTATATACATCTAGTATTAAGTCTATTACTCCTTGTACTTCTTGTTCTATTTGATCTTGACTGCAGAAGATGTGAGAATCATTTTGTGTGAATGCTCTTGCTCTTTCTATTCCACAGCATGCTCCACTTGCTTCGTATCTAAAGTCATTTGCGATTTCTGCTAAACGAATTGGTAGGTCACGGTATGAGTGTAGAAAGTTTTTATAAATCATCATGTGATGTGGACAGTTCATTGGTCTTAGGACGTATGATTCATTGTCTAGTTCCATTGCTGGAAACATATCTTCTTTATAGTGTGCCCAGTGGCCACTTGTTTTATATAGATCAACATTACCAAGTGATGGTGTCATTACGTGTTTGTATCCTAGTTTTAGTTCTTTTTCTGTTATGTAGTCACTTAGCTCTTTTCTTATTATGAATCCATTTGGTAACCACATTGGTAGTCCTTTTCCTACTAATTCAGAGAACATGAATATGTTTAGGTCTTTTCCTATTTTACGATGGTCTCTTTCTTTAGCGTCTTGTAGTGCTTGTAAGTGTTCGTTTAGTTCTTCTTCTGTTTCAAAGCATATACCATATATTCTTTGAAGCATTTTATTTTTAGAGTCCCCTTTCCAATATGCTCCACTTACTTTTAGTAGTTTGAAGTATTTCATTTGTTTAGTAGAAGTCATATGAGGACCACGGCATAAGTCGATGAAGTCTCCTTGTTGATATGCTGATATTATTTCTTTTTCGTCCATTCTTTTTATTAGGTCTATTTTATACCTGTCATCTTTGAACATATCAAGTGCTTCTTGTCTTGTTAGTTCTATTCTTTTTATTAGTTTGTTGTCTTTTGATATTTTTTTCATTTCTTTTTCTATTTTAGGAAGATCTTCTTCGTTTAGAGTTTTGTCTCCTAGATCGATATCGTAGTAGAAGCCTTCTTCGATTACTGGTCCTACAAAGAACTTAGCTTCAGGATAAAGATGTTTTACAGCGTGTGCTAATAAGTGTGCACAACTATGGTTTAAAGTGTTTAATTTTTCATTTTCTTTTATGTTTTGCATTTTAATCTACCTCCATTTTTTCTTCTTTTATTTGTTTTTCTAGTTTTCTTCTTTTGCAACCTTTTTTTGGTCTAAAACGAAATTCCGTTATGATTAGTCTTATCATTTTATGATTGTTTTGTAGTTTGAAGTATGCAAGTGCTTGTTCTAATTGATTATCACTCATAAATGGTAAGTCTTCTTCCTCAATATCACTATAGTCATCGATTGTATCATCTAAAAAGATTACTTCAATGTTTGAGTTATCTGTTTGTAATAGATAGTTGTTTTCCTCTAATAGTAATGGATTATCGTATGCTATAATTTTGTGTTTTGAATCTTTTACAAGGATTATTTTTCCTTTTTTAACGTTTTCTTCGGTTATTTCTTCTTGGGTTGTTTTTTTGATATCTGGTAATAAGACATCTAAGTCAGAGTGTGTTAGGTTTTGAAACATATTTTTTTTGAATCCATAGTATCTTTGTAAGAAACCATTTATTGTAAAGAAATATGTTTCATTTACTTTTAAGTTTTTTATTTTCATATTATACCCCCAGTACAAAGTTTAAATAAAAAAACACTCCTTTTATTAAGGAGCGTTTAAACGCGGTACCATCCTACCTTATAACTTAAAACTATAACGGAGTTATCCGGTTTCTATTTCTAGAACAGTTTAAAGGTAGTAATTTATATCTTGTTATATTAGTTTTCACCAAATACTAACTCTCTTTGATAACTTAATATAAATCGTGTCCTTATCAAAACTTTTATAGATTTATTTTATCATATCAATGGTGCTTGGTCAATATATTTTATGTTATTCGTGTTGTTATGTTGTTATTATTTTTACTTATTACTTAATGTTTTAGCATATCTTTTGTAGTACTCTGCTAATTGGAGGTTTTTTTGATTTAAATAGTTTATTTCTTTATTTAGATATTCTTCAAATGCATAGTACTGTTTGTCTGTTAACTTATCAAAATATAATTTATCTTGACATTCATTTACTAAAATATCTGCATATCTTCTGTTGGGAGATGTGCTATAGCAATAATGATCTATTTTTAATGCATCATGGTGCATTGGTTTAGATGAAAAGTATGCTGTATTATTTATTGATTTAATTATTTTTATTATTTTTTTAGTATTTTCATCTGTTTGATCAAAGTGTTCAAAGTTATTATTTTTTTTATATTCAAAGTATCTATATGGTAATGGTAGATTATGTTCTTTGAAGTATTTAGCAACGTTTATATTATTAAACATCATTAGTACTTCGATTAAGCTTTCACTATTTATTTCTTCTGGTGCGTTATAAGTATTTGATATTATGTCTTTTAATTCTTTTAACATATTTATTGTTTTTGTTATTTCACTTTGTTTATATGATGAGTCATTTACTCCTTGGTATGATAGATTTCTTTTTACTATTATTGGTCTTTTTTCTATTTTGAAGTCTAGTACTTCTCCGGTTTCTGATAATGTATAGTTATATATTCTAGCAAGGCGTCTTTTACCTGCATCTAATGATAAGATGTTTTTTATTGTTTGCTCTGGAAACATTTCTAATGTTTTATCAGGTAAGTATATGCTTTGTGATCTTTTTCTTGCTTCTTGCATAGTTAATGTGTTCATTTCATATAGACTATTTGGATCTGAAATATATATTTTTAATTTATATTTATCATTTTCTTTTGATATAGAGAATGCATCGTCTCTATTATAGTTATCAACATCATCTATTGAAAGAATAAAGTCTTGGGTGTTTGGGTTTGTGTATTTATCTTGTTTTAATTGATGGTATAGTTTTCCTTCTTCTTTTATGGCATATTCAAATGATGTGTTTATATTATATAAATTATTTATAGTACTCATACCAGGTTTATAGTTTCTGTCATCTAAAATGTTTATTAAGTGATTAATCCACTTAAACATTTTTATTCTTTTTCTGTGTCCTATGTCTTTATATTCTTCGAGTAGTAAAAGGCATTTGTTTATATTTTGTTTTATTGTTTTTTTATCTATTTTTATTTTTTTGTTTTCAAATATAGTACTTATTACTGCTTCATAATAGCATAGATTATAGTTTATATCTTGATCCATATAATTAATTAGTTCTTTTATGTATTGATCTGTTAATGTGTTTATAATATTATCGTTTTCATTATTATAGGCATTAATTAAATAACCATTTTCTTTTATTACTTTTTCACTACTTGTTAGATCTTTTATTTCTATTAGTAAGTTTTTTATGATGTTATAGTTATTAAGACTTGTTTTATTAATGTTTTCTTTATTATAGTTAATATTTAGTTCTAGGTTTTCTAGTCTATTTGCTATTTCTTTATAGATTACTATTTTTTCATTTGAACATCTTTTTGATTTGTCTATTTGTTTTATTTTTGATATTGTTTCTTCCATTAGGTAGTAGATTCTTATGGTATTAATTTGTTCTTTATCGTTTATGTTTTCTACTGCTTCATCGATGTAATTTAATAGTTTATATATTCCAAAGTAAGCATTTTCTTTTATTATGTCGTCAGATACATAGTTTATTATATTTCTTAATAATTGTATTAAGTGTTCGTATAGAGTTATATCATCTTTTATGTTTAGTTTTTCTTTATAGCATTTTAATGATTTTGATTCTGTTAGTTTTTTGTATTTACCTAGTACGTTTTTCATCGGCGATTTACTCCGATCATTTTCATTTCTGTTGATAAGTATTTTATTCTTTCAATTATTCTTCTTGCTTTTACTTTGTCAATTGTTTTATTGGTATTACTAAGATGTGTTTCTAGTTCTTCGAGTGATAGGTTTGAGGTAAAGAATGTTGGAAGGTTTTCATCCATACGGTATTGAAGTATTGTTCCTAGTATTTCGTCTCTTCCCCATGATGTTACATTTTCTGCTCCGATGTCATCAATTAAAAGAATTGGTATTTTTTTTATGTATTCATATTTTTCACTGTATGATATATTTTCATCGTTTGAGAATGATTCTTTTAAGGTTCTTAGAAATTCTGGAAAGTATATAATCGCAGATTTTATATCTTTTTTAGCAAATTCATTTAGAAGTGCTGCGATTATATATGTTTTTCCACTTCCGAAGTTTCCATATAGGTATAGTCCTTTTTGTCTATTGGTATTATATGTATTGTAATAATTATTAATGTATTTAATTGGTTCAATACGTGATTTATCATCTGTATATAAATCTTTCATACAAGCATTTTTTATTGATGTTGGAACGTTGTATAAGTCAATGTTTTCTTTGTATTTGTCTTTTTTTAGTTCATTGTTTTTGTATTTGCATGCTACATATGAGAAAGTTATAGTATTGTTTTCTTCTTTTGGGTAATAGCAATATCCTTGTATTTCGTTTTTACAGTTTTGTAGTCCTTTGCAATTTAGACAGTTATCAAACTGAATTGCTGAGTCTATTAGATTAGGAACGTGTTTTTCTAGTATTTCATCGTTTGCGTTTATTCTTTTTCTTAGTTCTATTACTTTTTTATCTTTCATTGCTTCGATGTAGTTTTTTCTTAGTACTTCGTTATTGTATTTGTTTTTATTAAATATTTGTTTTGTTTCTTGCATGTTACCACCTAATTAAATTATAAATCAAAATAAAAAAAATAGCACTATAAAAGCGCTAATTTTGTTGAAAAGTTTTTACCATATACATTGTTGTCGGAGTTATAGTCTATCCACATTTTTATTTCATATGTACTTTCATTAGTGTTATCATCAGTAAACAGGATACCATTTTCTTTCATATTAGTGGGTTTTATTATTATTTTGTTGTTTTTAGTTACTTGGTATCTTATGTATTTATAGTTTAGATTGTTTTGTTTTTTTTCTAAGGTGTTTTGTAAATAGAATGTTATTTCATCTTTATTTGTGTTATTTATCACTTGAAAAGTATATCCTTTTTCTTTAATACCATCTTCATCTTTTGTAGGATAAGCGTTTGTTAAGGTGATAGGATTTGATAGTTCTTCGATGTAGATTTTGTTATCTAGTGTTATAAAGTCTATTTTTTTGTCTTGGTTTTCTATCCAGATGAATGTTGATGTTATTAGTATGATTATTGTGAAAAGCATTTGTATTATGTATTTTGATATTTTATTATTCATTTTACTACCCCCGTTAATTGAGGCTTATTATACCACTTTTTTAAGAGAAAGTAAAGGAAAATATAGTTTAAAAAAGTCATAAAATGCACTAAACATATTTATGGCTTTCTCATTTTAAAATTACTAATCTTATCAACTGATACTAAGCATATACGGTTTTTGAGAAGTTCCTTCTCCACCTGAAATCTTTACGTTAGATGATAGATAAAGGACTGGGCGCACGGCATACTCGTAGCTGCTGACGAAGCTGTCGTTATTGACACAGCCAGCCGAATTCACACTGAAAGCGTTGGTGGAATAAGCTGAAAGCTGCGTAAGGAACCATGTATTTACACTTTTATCTAACCAATTATTTGTTGTATTGCAACTTGCTGAACCATCATAATCATATAAGTTGCTTGTACATTCTTTTGATGCTGCATATCCATAATCACTTGCATACATTAGTGCTATTTTTTTATTTGCATCATTTTGCATTATAGGGTTTGTTCCATAATAGTAACCTGTTCTATTTGCTTCATTCTTTCTTTCATATTGCCACATTACATCTGATGTCATTTTTGAATCTTTGTATCCTCCAAGATAGTATTTTGCTGTTCCAATAATGTTTTTTTTATCACTTGATAATGTATTATAATAATCATTATTTAAATATGTATTTAATGTTCCTGTTACCCAGTTATTATATGAACTAGTTGTTGTATCTCGTGTTGTATTCCAATATTTACTTCCTATTGAGGTATCTCTTATTATTTTTATTCTATTTTCTACATTACCATTTGTATCTTCAGTAGGTATTACTCCGATTATTCTCCATGTTTCATTATTAAATGTTACATAGTTTTTTACGTTTCCTCCACGATATCTATATTCTGTTGCAAAATTACTATCTACTTGTAATGTATTATCTACTTCATGAGTTATTAGTTCTAATCCATTTTGTCCTACATTTGCTTGTGCAAACTCTGTTGCAGTTAATACTTTTACTGGTGCAGCTTCATTATTAATATTTACTCTAAACTTATAAGAATATTTCTTTTCATTAAGTTTAGTTGTATCTACACTCTCATCAATCCATGCTCTAAGCCTATAACTTGTTACTACTTCTGCTTTATTATTTGAAAATATTTCTTCTTTAGAACTTAAAACTTTATTATTTAACTTTTCTATTGTTGTAGGTTCAACTACTACTGTCTCATTTCCATTCTCCACCATAGTTAGATACACTTTTATCTCATTGTCGTTTAAAGGTGTTTCTACTGTTAATGGTTCTAGTACTATATTATAATTTAGTTTTCTTTGTGTATCATCATTTGCTCTAGTCTTTATATAAGAAAGAACTTTAAAATCGAAATAATTAGAAAGTGTTTTTCCCTCACTATCTTTTATAGGTAATGCATTATTCATTCCTATTTCATTTGATTCACTATAACTCATTTTTACTTGTCCTGATTGTATTGTGTTTGCTCCTGTTAATAGATCATTTGCAGATGTCCATATTGCATATGTTCCTAATGATATTATCGCTATACTAAATAATGATAAAGATATCATCATCAGTATTTTCTTTTTATTATTATCCATTCTAACACTCCTTTACTATAATAATAGTACAATATTTTTAAGCGTTTTTCAATAATTTATTTAAAACTTTATATCTTTTAGATTTAAACTGGCATTATAAATATCTTTCTTTTTATAATTTGTTTTTTCATTTAAAATGTTTATTGCTTCTTTTAGTGATGTCTTATCTTTTATTATTATGTCTATTAACTGAGCTTCAATTGAAAGACTTATTTCTTCTTTTGGAGTGTTTTTTGTTTCTATTATAAAAGTATATTCTCCTTTTGTTGCGTTTTCATTTTCTTTTAGTTCTTTTATTACTTTGTCTATTTGTCCATAGTAGTTTTTTTCATGTAGTTTAGTTAAGTCACTTGATACACTTATATTAATATCTTCTAATTCCTCTCTTAAGTATTCTAGTGTCTTTATAATACGATTAGGACTTTCATAGAAGATAAATGTGTTTATATTACTATCTTTTATATTTTTAATTAATTCTTTTTTATCTTTTTGTTCTCTTGGAAAGAATCCATAGAAGGTAAAGTTATCAGATTTTAATCCACTTACTGATAAAGCAGTTATTAATGCTGATATACCTCCGATTGGGATAATATTTATATTATTTAGTCTTGCTTCTTTAATTAGAATGTATCCTGGATCTGATATACATGGTGTTCCTGCATCTGTTATTATTGCTATTTGTTTACCTTCTTTTAGATAGTTTATTATACTTTGTGTTCTTTCTTTTTCATTGAATTTATGGTATGAAATTAATTTATTTTTTATTTCATAATGATTTAGTAATTTTAGACTATGTCTTGTATCTTCGCATAGAATAATATCTACGTCTTTTAGTGTTTGTATTGCTCTTTTAGTCATGTCATTTAAATTACCTATTGGGGTTGCTACAACGTATAGTGTTCCCATTTAATCACCTACTTTTCTTTTAATTCTTTTTTTAATTCATCTAGAATGTTTAAGGCTTCTAGTGGGGTTATTTCTAGAGGGTTTATTTCTTTTAATCTTTTTTCTATTTTAGATTCTTCTTGGGGATTAAAGTCTAGGTTTAATGTTGTTTGTTCATATATTTCTTTTTTAGGTTTTTTATTTTCATATACATCTAGTATTTCTTTTGCTCTTGTTATTATTTCATCTGGAAGGTTTACTAATGATGCAACGTGTATACCATAACTTTTATCAACTGGTCCTTGTTTTATTTTGTGTAAGAATGTTATTGATCCTTGTTCTTCGATAGCGCTTACGTGAATATTTTTTAGATTTCTTAGTTTTTTATCAAGGGTTGTTAATTCATGGTAATGGGTTGAGAATAATGTTTTTGCTTTTACATGATCATGAATGTATTCAAGTATTGCTTGGGCAAGACTCATCCCATCGTATGTTGCTGTTCCTCTTCCTAGTTCATCAAATAGTATTAAACTATTTTTTGTGGCATTTGATACAGCGTTATTAGCTTCTTTCATTTCTACCATGAATGTTGATTCTCCACTTACTAGGTCATCACTTGCTCCGATTCTTGTAAATATTTTATCAAATATTGGTAGTTTTGCTTCTTTAGCAGGTACAAAAGATCCTATTTGAGCCATTATTACTATTATGGCAAACATTCTCATATAAGTTGATTTACCACTCATGTTAGGTCCTGTTATTAAGAGAATGTTAGTTTTTTCATCCATTATTATATCGTTTGGAACGTATTCTTTTTTGGATACTACCTCAACAACTGGGTGTCTTGCTTCTTTTATATAAACGTTTCTTTGTTCTGTTAGTGTTGGCTTTGTAAAGTTATTTTGTTCTGCGACATTAGCAAGGGATACTAAAACATCTATTTCACTTATTACTTTTGCTGCTTGTTGTATTTTTGTAATATATTTTCTTACTTCATCTCTTATTTCTATGAATAGTTTATATTCCATAGCTATACTTTTTTCTTCAGAGTTTAGTATTATATCTTCTTTTTCTTTTAGTTCACTAGTTATATATCTTTCTCCAGTTGTAAGAGTTTGTTTTCTTACGTATCCATATTCTTCTTTTATTTGATCTACATTTGATTTAGATACTTCGATATAGTAACCAAATACTTTATTAAATCCTACTTTTAGGTTTTTAATACCTGTACGTTCTTTTTCTTGTTGTTCTAGTTTTAGGATAAAATCTT
>CAKOIB010000031.1 GCA_934086255.1 uncultured Bacilli bacterium | reverse complement strand
AAAATATGGAATGGGGAGCAGTAACATATTTATCACATAGTAAATATGGAATAAATAAAGAAGTAGCAATAAATAGTCAAAATACATATACAACAGGATGTGGACCACAAAGTGCAGGATCAACTAGTTATGGTTCAACACGTAATACTTATACAACAACATTAGGACAAAGTGCAAGTACCACAGGAAATGTATATGGAGTATATGACATGAGTGGCGGAACCCATGAATATATGATGGGTAATATGGTAAATAGTAATGGACAACAAATGAGTGGTAATTCGACAAGTAGCAACTATAATTCAGCATTTACAGGATACTTAGGAAATGATAAGACCTCATTTACAGGAACATATGCATTCCCAAGTAAGAGATATTATGATAAATATAGTTATGGGACAAGTTGGACAAAATATACAAGAGGAAAATTAGGAGATGCAACAAAAGAAATGGCACCTACAAGTGGAACAGGTAACTGGTATGGAGATTACGCTTACTTTCCTGGCGACTCCAGCTCTTGGTTCATTCGTGGTGGGCACTATGGCAGTGATGCTAACGCCGGTGCCTTCAGCTTCAGCTATAACAGCGGTAACGCTAGCACTTACCACTCCGCCCGTGCAGTCCTTCTTGGGGTCGAATGACGAAGTCAGTCTTGCTCCGTCGGGACAGGATGGAATAAATTGCTTTTTGAAATAAATAATTGATGTTGTGACAAAACTAGGATGGTGTCAGTTCGGGCTCTTTAATACCAGTACTGACCCAGTTCGAAGAACTGGCATAGCAAAATAGAAAGAAAGGAAAAATAATGGTTTATTGAGTGCTCTTCATTTTCTTTGATAAGAAAATGAAAAGGTAGTTAAGTTTTTGAAATCTACCATTTCCCTTTAAAAAGGAAAATAATCTTAATAATGTAAACAAAAGTGTAAATATATGTAAAAAAGATACGTAAACTACGTATTTTTTTTATTTTCTTTAAGGAATATATTATAAAGAGTGCGTTCTATTATATATGAGAGGTGATAATAGGTGAAAAAATATAACTATGCCTTACAAACTAATTCTTATGACTGTGGCATTGCATGCCTACAAACAATCTTCTTACTTCATAACAAAAGAATTAATAGAACATCACTTACATCTTTAATAAATAAAGAAAAATATGGTGTATCTATGTATGATTTAATTACATCAAGTAAATCTCTTGGACTTAACGCACTTGGTGTATCAGCAAAGATTGATAACATGAAAGAAAGCTTACCATGCATTGCCCATACTATAATTGATAAAGAAATGTATCATTTTATAGTAATCTTAGAAATTGAAAACAATTATATTTTAGTAATGGATCCTAGTTATGGTTTAAAAAAAATAGACCGGTCAGTATTTGAGACCATAACAACCAATAAATATATAATATTTTCTAATACTAAGTTTAAAAAGACTAAAGATGTAAGACTAAAAAACATAATCCTTAATATATTTTCTTTAAACAAAGAAAATATATTTAAAAGTATATTTTTATCTATAATTTATTCACTTTTTTCATTAGCATTTAATTACTACTTATCTACCATTGTATCTGGATATACTAAATCATTTAATTACCTTTTGATAATATTTATTGTTTTTATAAACATAACAATATTTAAAACATATATGTATTTCCAGAAAAATAAATTGCTAATAGAAATTAATAATAATATAGATGAAGAAATTACTAAAACCACTTTAAATCACTTATTATACCTCCCATATGATTATTTTATTGAAACAACATCTGGATCTCTCGCTACTTTTATATCTGATATAGAAAACTTTAAAGATATAATTAGTAAAATACTAATATCTACTGTTTTAGATGTAATATTTATTGTCTTTATTTTGATCTATATATCTTTTATAAATATATTTTATGTAATAATTTTTATTATAATCATTATAATTCTTTTTATACTTTCATTAAACTATCAAGAAAAACTCAATCAAAACTATAAAGTTTTAAAAGATAAGAAAATAAAAACATCATCTTATCTTTATGAGTCATTAACATCTTTTAATACCATTAAAAACCTAAATATTGAAAATAAAATAATAGATAATTTAGTCAATAATAATAGTATTACCTTAGAAAGTAATAAAAAGTATTTAAAAGAATATTATAAGTTTGATTTAATAAATAATTATTTAATTGATATGTTTTATTTACTTGTAATAATAATATCAGTATTTATTGTTAAAACAATAAATACTAGTATTTCAAATACCATATTAATAGGTAATATATTTTACTTATTCATTGGTTTACTTAGTAATACATATGAAAACATTACAATGAAAAAAATATATAAAACATCAGTAGACAAAGTACTAGATATATTAGAAATGAATAAAGAAGAAAAAACAAATAATAAGTTTAATAAAATAACAGAAATAATATTTAATAATGTATCTTATATAAAGAATGATAAGACTATTATTAGTAATCTTAACTTAAAATTAAAAGAAAATGAAAATGTTTTTATAACTGGAGACTCTGGTATAGGAAAGTCTACGATTATAAGATTACTTCTTAGAAATCATAATGTTACTAATGGTAAGATTACGATTGATAATATTGATATCAATGATTTAAGTCTTTCTTTTATAAGAGGAAATATTACTTACGTTAGTCAAAATGAAACCCTTTTTCAGACTACAATTAAAGGCAATTTAGATTTAATAAACAACTCCAAAGAAAAACAATCATTATGCTGTAAGACAACTCTTTTAGATAAGACATTTAATAATGATAATTACTTAAACATCTTTTTAGAAGAAAATGGCAATAACATATCAACTGGACAAAGAAAGAAAATAATAATAGCAAGAGCTTTATTAAGAGCAAAAGATTTCTTAATACTAGATGAAAGTTTTAATGAAATATCAATCGAAGAAGAAAGAAAAATACTAAATAATATTTTTAATAACTATCCATATTTAACTGTGATATTAATATCACATAGACAAGATAATAGTGATTTATTTGATAAGATCTATAAAATAAAAAGGAGGAATGTAAATGAAAGAATTAAATAACAAAGAATTAAGAAAAACTTATGGTGGCATATCAGTATGGGCAATAATAGGAGCAATAGCAGCATTTATTTTCGGAGTAGGAGCATTAGATGGGTACACAAGACCACTTAAGTGTCATAAATAACAATGAATTAAAAACTACCTATGGTGGTTTAAGTATAACTGCTTCGCTTATTAGATATGCTACTCAAGCTTTTACTACTATATACGATATAGGAAGAGGATTTGGTTCTTCACTTAGAAGAATTAAGAGTAAAAACTTATGCAAGTTTTAAAAGAAAAATTAGAAAATAAAAAAATACAAACTATTTTAATAATCTTGTCTTTTCCCTTATTAGTACAAGTTATGTACTATGTATATAAAATAGGTATGATTTATGGAACAATAATTAGAAAACTTTTATGTATGTAGTTTCTTCTTTATGAAAACCTCCACTTTTTGGTGGGGTTTTTATATGGATATTTATATGGAAACTCTTTATAAATAACAACATTTTAGTTATACTTTCTTATCTTTTTATGTTATCATATTTATATGAAGGTGATACTATGACTCAAAATGAAATAATAAGTAAGCTAATGACTAAAGAAAATGATATCATAAATAAAATAGATAGACTTGGTTATAAAAATGAGTATATAACTATTGATGATCGTACCATTAAAAACAATAAAATGTTTAATGAAATAAAAAGCAATTTTAATTTTGGTTTTTTAGGATACTATTCTAAAGATTTACATAATATGTTTGATAAATCAACTAAGTATTCTTTATATAAATATATGCCTTCTTCTGTATTAGAGTATTATTATACATTTTTATTACACCTTGAAGAGTATATAAACGATCAAGGATCACTTGATTTTTATGAAGATAAAGTTGGTATTAAAAGATATGCTTTATTACAAGGAGAACATTATAAAAAAGCCTATAAAGATGAATATAAAGTAAAACCTTTTACTCATGTTGAACAATTAAATAGCAATGAATATTTACTTAAAATATTAAAAGAAAAATTAGAACTATTTGATTCTTATAATGAAGATTTTATTAAGTTTAAAATAAATGAACTATCTAATATACTTAACAATTATTTACCTAAGTATTATAGTAATAAAAAAGGATATGGTTCTACCATTGGTTGTATAAATAATGCATTTTATCAAATGAAACAAGAAGAAATATTAGAGAGGTTTAAAGCAAATGATATTAAAGGAATAGACTCTATTAATAAAGTTATGGATAAGAAACATTTACTTTATAGATTAGTGGCACTTTATTATGCAGACAAATATAAGGATAAGTATTCAAAAGATGATTTTGTCTTATATTTAAATAAAGTTTCTAATATTACTCACATATTAAAAGAAGATTTTGAAAGTAAATATGAAATTGATTCTTATATAGATTTATTAAGATTAGCAAAAGTTTATAAGAATAAGGATGATAAAAAATATAAATTATCTAATAAAGAAGAGCCAATACTTATTGAAGATGGATATCAACAAGATATGTTTGATATGTTAAGTAAACCAAAAACGAAATAAATAGTGCTTGAAAAAGTACTTTTTTTAATTTTATATTAGAAAAATCTAATTGCAAATTGCATGAAAATATTGTATTATTGTTATAGTAAAGGAGTGTTATAATGGATAACAAAAAGAAAAAGTTAATGACGATATCGTTATCTTTATTTGCTATTGCAATAGTATCATTTGGTACTTACGCATTATGGAATAGCGAGTTATTAACAGGTAATAATAGTATATCATCTGGACAAGTTAAGATGAGTTATACTGAATCAAATGAAATAGGAATGGATAATGCATTACCTATAAAAGATGCAGAGGGTAAAATACTTACTAATTATTTTGATTTTCAAGTGTTGTCTTATATTAAGACTAGAGCAAATGATGATACAGAAAGGAAGATTAATTATAAAGTAGTGCTAGAACCAATTACAGTAGACAACCCTTTAAGTGATAGTGAGATAAAAGTATATCTTACTAAAGTGGAAAGCGGAAAAGAAACAGTAGTGGTACAACCTACAACAATAGATCAATTAAGTAATTATGTACTTAATTCACAAGATGAAGTATTCTCGAATGATAAAGCAGAAGTAGTAACTAGTTATAGACTTAGAGCATGGATAGATGAAAAAGTTGATACAAATAAACTAAATGAAAAGTCTTATAGTTATAGATTTAGAGTAAATATCAACAGTGGTAATATTACTAGTAGTAAACCTGTATCACTTGATGTAAGTGGTGCAAATGCACCAGAACTTACATCGAATATGATACCAGTTTATTATGATAGTACTAGTGATAGTTGGAAGAAAGCAGATAGTAATAATGTTAAAGAAGCTAATAAATGGTATGATTATGATAATAAGATGTGGGCAAATGCTGTAACTGTTACAAATACAAATAGAGAAACTTATTTAAATGCAGATGCAGGAACAACAATACCAATGAGTGATATAAATACTATGTGGGTATGGGTACCAAGATATACGTATACAATGCTTAATACTTGTGCTAATATAAAAAATCCGACTGAATCTGCTAATCCTAAATGTTATGAGTATGTGTATAAAGATAAGTATCATGATGATTTAGTTAATGATCTGGTTGGTAATGGCTGGGTTTCTAATGAAACCGAGGCTGAAGAAGTTGTAACAGCGTGGAAAAACGGAGAAACGGCCAATTATATTACTATGACATTTAATGAATATGTTGAAGAACATAGCAAATTGACTTTCGATAAAACTTTTATTAGCACAAATGTTAGTGCACAGTCATTTAATATTAAGTTTGAAAAAGGTACTCAAAGTAGTGGTACAATAAAATGTACTGATGCAGTAACAGGTACTAGTAGTACAAGTGAAACATGTACTGATACAACAAATGGAGGATTAAAAGTAGGAACATCAACATATACCCATCCAGCATTCTGGTGGGATAAGAATGACAATAGTATAAGAGAAGAAGGAGAAGAACTAACAGGAATCTGGGTAGGAAAGTTTGAAGTATCAAGCGATACTAGTTGTACACCTTCAAATAATGTGGCAGTAGGAGAAGGATGTAACTTACAAACAATAAGACCGAGGGTATTGCCAAATGTAACATCATGGACAGGGGCACAAGTAGGAACATTCTTTAATGGAATACAAAAGATGAGAGAAAGTGGAAATAAATATGGTTTTACAACCGCTGATGAAACCCATATGATGAAGAATATGGAATGGGGAGCAGTAGCATACCTATCACATAGTAAATATGGAATAAATAAAGAAGTTGCAATAAATAGTGCAAATACATATACAACAGGATGTGGACCACAAAGTGCAGGCTCAACAAGTAGTGGTACCACATGTAATTCCTATACTACGGCATTAGGACAAAGCGCATCAACAACAGGAAATGTATATGGAGTATATGACATGAGTGGTGGAGCGTTTGAATATATGATGAGTAATATGGTATATAGTAATGGACAACAAACGAGTGGTTATGGAACCTACAACAATCAAAACTCAGCATTTACAGGAATCTTAGATGGTGATGACACATCATTTACAGGAACATATGCATTTCCAAGTAAGAGATATTATGATAAATATAGTTATGGAGAAGATAATAGAGAATATACAAGAGGAAAACTAGGGGATGCAACAAAAGAAATGGCGCCAGTTCCACCTAGAAATACGTTATGGTATTCAGATAGAGCCAACTTCGTGTATTCTTCTGGTCCTTGGGTTCTGCGCGGCGGGTACTACGATGATGGTGTTGAAGCTGGCGCCTTCGAGTTCAACTCTGACAGCAGTGGTGACGCAAACACTGATTTTTCCACCCGCGCAGTCATTTCTAATTTAAATTAAAAGGACCGACCCTTTTCACTTAACTGTGTCTGACGTGGTCAATCAAAAGACAATATGGAATACATCTTCCATATTGTTTTTATTTATGTTATTATATATATGGAGGTTCATATGTATAAAGCAGACATGTATCAAAAAGATATATTTAGTATTAATTATGATAAATTAAAAAAAATAGGTATTAAAGTATTAATATTTGATTTAGATAACACTATAATTGAAAAGAAAAAAAATACTATTGATGATAAAATTAAAAAATTATTTAATAAATTAAAAAACAATTTTAAAATAATTATTATTTCCAATACATGGAATAAGAAAAAAATAGAACATGTTTCTAAAGAATTAGAGGTTTCATATATAATGGATGCTAGAAAACCATTTAAACATGGTTATAAAAAAGCAAAACTATCTTACAATTCTAAAGACATATGCATGATTGGAGATCAATTACTAACTGATGTAGGTGGTGCTAAAAAAATGGGTTACTATTGCTGTTTAGTAGATCCTCTACACCAGAGTGAGTTAATTCTTACAAAGTTTAATCGTTTAATTGAGTATTTTATATTTAAAAGATTAAATAAAAAATATAATATAAGAAGAGGTAGTTATTATGACTAAAAAATGTTTAGGATGTGGAGCAATACTTCAAGATAATAATGAATTACTTGAAGGCTATGTTAATGATATAAGCAATAATTATTGTAGACGTTGCTTTAAAATGAAAAATTATGGAGAATATGAAGTAGTCCTTAAAAGCAATGAAGAATATATAGACATATTAAAAAAAATTGGCACCACTCGTAGCTTAATACTTTATGTAGTAGATCTTTTATCAATCCCATCTGATTTAGAGAAAATAAGACAGTACTTACCTAATAACAACATAATAGTCTTATTAAATAAAAAAGATGCACTTCCTTTATCAGTAAAAGATGAAAAAATAATAGATTACTTTAATAACATGTATAAATCATTTACTAAGTTTATAGTAATATCAGCATCAAAAAATTATAATTTAGATAAATTAATGAAATTAATTAAAGAACATCGTACTAACCAAAGTGTTTATGTTGTTGGTAATACCAATGCAGGAAAGAGCACTTTAATAAATGCAATAATTAATAATTATTCCATTGAAAACTCAGATATTACAATATCTCCGATGCCTTCGACTACTCTTAATACTATAAAGATGAAAATAAAAGATTTTTATCTAATAGACACACCTGGTTTAGTAGATTATGGTAATATTTTAAATAAAGTCACTAAAGATAGAATTAAAAGAATATCTGTTAAAAAAGAAATAAAACCTAAGACTTACCAAATAAAAAGTGGACAAGCTCTAATAATTGATGATATAATTAGAATAGATTATCTTGAAGGTGAAAAAAATAGTTTTACAGTTTTCATGTCTAATGATTTAAAAATCAAAAGAATAAATGGTAAAAGACATGACTACTTAAAAGACTTAGCAAGAAAAGATTTATCTTTAAGATATCATGAAGATATAGTAATCAACGGACTTGGTTTTATTAAAACAACACTTGAAGGAAAAGTTGCTGTTTATATTGATAAGGATGTTGATGTATTTGTCAGAAAATCATTAATTTAGGGGGAACTATGGAAAGAGAAAAAATAGAATTACCAATCGCATTTATTCCAGATGCAAAAAGCTTTGAAAAATTAGGATTTAAACTTGATTTAAATTATAAAAATGATAATTTTTGTAATGCACAATTACCTAATGGTTGGCATGAATTTAGAAATGAAAAAGATGGTTGTACTTATCTTATGGATGAAGAATTATCCACTAGAGCCATTGTAAATACTAGATTTGGTTTTGATGGTAAAATTGGTTCAGTTAGACTATTATGTAGATATCAAATAATTAAATATATGATGGATAAAACTAAAGAAGAATACATGGTCTCTTTAGTGGACACTAAAACTAGCGAAGTTCTTTACAGTGAATACTATTCAACACTTGAAGCAGAAAGACTATTTGGAAAAGTTATGATCGAAGATATAAACACTAAAAAGATTGCTAGATTTGCCCAAGAACATTATCCTGATTACATGGATCCTACTTGCTATTGGGATGATAAGAAAAATAGTAAAAAATTAGTAAGATAAAACTCGAGGAAACTTGAGTTTTTTCTTTTGTACTATTGCAAAATTAATGTAATTATGTTATACTCTTTATTGTTAAGGCGCCCATAGCTCAATTGGATAGAGCGTTTGGCTACGGACCAAGAGGTTGAGGGTTCAAATCCTTCTGGGCGCGCCATTATGTTATTTAGTACCACTTAGGTACTTTTTTATTTAATAAAAAAAGAGCAAATGCTCTTATAAAAATAATATAATTAGTAATCCTACGATGAAACAGTAAATAGAAAAATAAATAAGTTTTCCTTTTTTTATGACCTCTCTAAACCATTTAACTGAAAAATATGTAAATACTCCTGCGACTACTGCACTCATCATAAAAAACATAATTTCATTTGATGTAAGATTACTTCCAAATAAATCTTTTAAACCAAGTAGAGTAGTGGCACAACTAATAGGAATATAAAGCATAAAAGAAAAATCAAAAGCTGTTTGTCTATCCAATCCTTTATAAAGCCCCCCCACAATAGTAGAACCACTTCTTGATATCCCAGGTAATAATCCTAAAACTTGAAATAATCCAACAGACATTGCATCTTTTAAAGTCATATCTTTTTCTGTTTTTTTACCATTTGCTTTTCTAATTAAAAATAAGAATATACCTGTAATAATAAGAGTAATTCCTATTATTTTGATGTTGTTACTAATTGCATCAAATATTTCTAACTTAGATATTATAAAACCAATAATTCCCGCTGGAATTGTTGCTAGTATTATATACCATCCATATTTATAATTCGCTTCTTGTTTTTTAGATTTAGTTTTAAAATATCCAAAGAAATCTTTTAAAATACTAATAATTTTATCCCAGTATAAAACTACTACTGCAATTAATGAACCAAAGTTAGTTATAATAGCAAGCAATTCTGTATTGGATAAAGCAACACTTTTAAAACCTAAATAATTAGTAAGTAAATCATTAAATACTAATAAATGTCCTGATGATGACACTGGTAAAGCTTCAACTACTCCTTGTACTATTCCTAATAAAATATAATAAATAAATATCATTTTTATTCCTCCCTTAATTATATCTATTTAAGTATATAACATTTTTAAAAATAAATAAATAGAATAGTATAAAAATGTATATACTATACATGAGGGATGAAAAATGGTATATATTTATGATATAGTTTTAAACTTTAATGATGAACTATTAGAGTTTTTTGAATGGGAAGAGTCTGATGATATAAAATACATTAAAAGAGTACCATTAATTAGAGTAAATGATACTCTAATTAATGATATATTAGAAAATAATATTTTATTTGATGATTTATTACTTGATCAAATAAAAGATAAGACTATTTACTATGATAAGAATAATGACTATCCTGTTTTATTAATATCTAATCTAGATATAGCATTAGCAATTTTAATAAAGGATAATGGTTATAAGTATTCAAGATTACTTCTTGCTGAAGAGTATGAAGTATTAAATATTGCAAGTAAACTAAGTATCACTAAAGTAAATTATTCTATTATAAATAAGAAGAATATTAATAATAATTTAACTAGAGAAGAAAGAAAAATAAAAAATACTCTTTTAAATGAAATAAATTATTTATATAATAACAATAAACTTGATAAACTTAATTATTATTACTATGAGTACTTCAATGAAATAAATAATAATAAAGAAGAGGTATATAAAAGATTAAAAGATACATTAAATACTATAGATGATAAGCATTTGAAATTACTAGAAATAGTACATCTTGCTAATAAGTAAAGATCAATAGATTAGTTTTATTGATCTTTTATAATACAAAAAGTGTCGAAAAATACCAAGTTTTTGTAGTCGAGTACAAAAAGTACCAAAAAATACCAAGTTTTTGTAGTCAAGTACAAAAACTTTTTTATATATAATAAGAAGTAGTAATCTAATTGATTCTACTTCTTTTCTTCTTCATTATCTTTTTTAATAAATTGTCTAAGTATTTTAGTAATTGCTCTTTTTTCTATTCTAGATACATAACTTCTAGAAATGTTTAATGATTTAGCAATTTGTTTTTGAGTTTGTTCATCTTCATTATTTAAACCATATCTTTTAATAATTATCTCTTTTTCCCTTGGAGTAAGTAGTTTTAAATACTTTTTTAATAATTCTATATTATCTTTAATATGCATTTGTTCAATATAATCCGTTTTTGGAGTCTTTAATACATCTAGTATTGTAATATCATTACCTTCCTTATCATAACCAATTGGTTCATCTAATGAAATATTTAGATTATTTTTTTTATTTGCCCTAAAATACATTAATATTTCATTTTCTATACACCTAGCGCAATAAGTAGTAATCTTAGTATTATGTTTTAATGAGTAAGAATCAATCCCTTTTATTAGACCAATTGTACCAATACTAATTAAATCATCATTATCCACATTAGAGTTCTCATATTTTTTAGCAATATGCGCTACTAATCTTAAGTTTCTTTCTATTAAAACATCCCTTGCATGTTTATCTTTTTTTAGTAATAAATCTATATATTTTTCCTCTTCCTCTTTACTTAATGGTTCTTCGAATACATTATTTGAGTAAGATGTTCTAAAAAATAAAAATGTTTTTAATAATTCTATTAAACTAATAAGCAATATTATCACTCCTTAATAAATATTATTCTAATATTAAAAAATTAGTAGAATTATGTAGAATTAATTAAATGGCATATTGTAGAAATATAAAAAATATGATAATATAAAGGCATAAGGAAGTGGAGTATATGTATTCATGGTTAATATTATTTGTAGTTTTAATAATATTAGAGTTATGCACTGTTAATTTAACAACAATATGGTTTGCTTTTGGAGCGCTTCTTGCATATATTGTGTCATTATTTACTGATAATGTAATGATTCAAACTACTGTTTTTTTAGTAGTCAGTGTAATAACTTTATTATTTACAAGACCAGTTGTAAGAAAGTATTTACTTACTAAACCATCAAGAACTAATGCTGATATGTTAATAGGAAAAATTGGTATAGTTACTAAGGAAATAACTAAAACTGATATTGGTGAAGTTAAAATTGATGGTAAGTACTGGAGTGCTAAAGCAAATAAAAAAATTAAAGAAGGTAGTAAAGTAGAAATACTTGCAATAGAGGGAGTAAAATTAATTGTTAATAAGAAGGAGGATGATGATTAATGATAATTCTTGGAATAGTATTAATTGTACTAGTTATAAGTGGGGTTAAAATAATACCTCAATCAAAAGCATATGTAGTAGAAAGACTTGGTTCATATAATAGAACACTACATAATGGGTTTAATCTTATGATACCAATAATTGAAAGAGTATCAAATAGGGTTACTTTAAAGGAACAAGTAAGAGATTTTGCACCACAACCTGTAATTACAAAGGATAATGTTACAATGCAAATAGATACAGTTGTTTATTTTCAAATAACTGATCCTAAATTATATACATATGGTATTGAAATGCCAATAAGTGCTATTGAAAACTTGACTGCTACTACACTTAGAAATATAATTGGGGAGTTAGAACTTGATGAAACATTAACTTCACGTGATATAATTAATTCTAAAATGCGTGCTATTTTAGATGAAGCAACAGATCCATGGGGAATAAAAGTTACTCGTGTTGAAGTTAAAAACATTTTACCACCTAGAGATATACAAGAAGCAATGGAAAAACAAATGCGTGCTGAACGTGAAAGACGTGAAAAGATTCTTCAAGCTGAAGGTGAAAAAAAAGCTGCTATATTAACTGCTGAAGGTGAAAAACAAAGTATGATTCTTCGTGCTGAAGCTAAGAAAGAAGCTCAAATAAAAGAAGCCGAAGGTGAAGCAGAAGCAATACTTAAAATACAACAAGCTACTGCTGAGGGATTAAAACTTCTTAAAGATGCAAAAGCCGATGAATCAGTATTAAAACTAAAGAGTTATGAAGCTTTTATTGAAGCTGCAAATGGACAATCTACTAAGATTATAATTCCATCTGATTTACAAAATCTAGCTACTGTTACTACTACTGTAAGTGAACTTATAGAAAAAAATAAAAAATAATTAAAAATATGTATATTTATAGAAATATTACATAATATAATAATGTCATGAGGATTCATGGCGTAGTAAATCCCAGATTTTTCTGGGATTTTTTTTATTAAAAATTATAGTAAAAATTGCGTAAAAATGATATACTACTTAATGTATGATAAGGAGATGTTAAAAGTGAATAAAAAGAAAGTATTATTAGTAATAGTATCAGTTTTTTTAATAGGATTAGTATCAATTGGTACTTATGCAATATTTAATACTGATATATTAACTGGG
>CAKOIB010000030.1 GCA_934086255.1 uncultured Bacilli bacterium | reverse complement strand
GTTAAAGATAGAGTTAATGATAATAAAATATTAATGCTTTCTGATTCAAGAGCTTCTTTATCTGGAAATTTAAAATATATATATGATGAGCTTATTAATTATGATTATACTATTAATGTATTATTAAATAAGTTTATAAAAGATAAGAAAAGTTTTAAAGATAAGAAAAAACTTATGTATGAAATTGCTACATCAAAGTATATTATAATTGATGATTTTTATCCTATAATATACCCATTAAAGCTTAGAAAGGATGTTAAATTAATTCAAGTATGGCATGCGATGGGTGCCTTTAAGAAAATGGGTTTTAGTAGAATAGGTAAGCCTGGGGGGCCTGTTTCTACTAGTTTAACTCATAGGAATTATACTGATGCTATTGTGTCTTCCGAATCCATTAGAAAAGATTATGCTGAGGCATTTGGTATTTCTATTAGTAGTGTTCATGCTACTGGTATTCCTAGAACTGATATGTTTTTTGATAAAGATATAATAAATAGTAAAAAAGAAGAACTTTATAAGAAGTATCCTGTTTTAAAAAATAAAAAAGTTATTACTTATGCACCAACTTTTAGAGGTAGAGGTCAACAAACTGCATATTTTGATACTAGTATAATTGATTTTGATCTTTTAAAGAAAGAGTTGAGTGATGATTATGTGTTTGTAATAAAAATGCATCCTTTTGTAAAGAATTATGTAATACCAACTGATGAGTTTTTTATAGATTTATCTGATGAAAGGGAAATAAATGACTTATTATTAATAACTGATGTTCTTATAACAGATTATTCTTCAGTAATATTTGAATATTCATTATTGAATAAAAAAATGATTTTTTATGTACCAGATATTGATGATTATATAGATAAAAGAGATTTTTATTATCCTTTTGAAAAATATATATATGGTGATGTAGCAAAAAGTACTAATGAACTTGTTTCATGTATTAATAAAGAATTTAATGGTAATGATAGAATTGAAGAGTTTAAAGAGTTCTTTTGTTCAGCGTGTGATGGAAAGTCTACGAAAAGATTTGTAGAAGAATTAATTATAAAAAATAGGTGATATTATGTATATTATTTTAAAGATAGGGGTATTTTTAATGAATGTTTTGTATTTATTATTTAAATTATTTCCTACTAAAAATAAAATAACTTTTATAAGTAGACAAAGTGATAGTATTAATATTGATTTTAAATTAATAATGGATGAAATTAATAAGGAGCAACCATCTGTTAAAGTGGTTGCTCTTTGTAAAAAGATTAAACCTGGATTATTAAGTAAAATTAAATATATTTTTCATATGTTTGTGCAAATGTATCATGTCGCAACATCAAAAGTTGTAGTACTTGATTCATATTGTATTGTTGTTAGTTGCTTGAAGCATAAAAAAATACTTAAAGTAGTACAAATGTGGCATGCAATGGGTGCTTTTAAAAAGTTTGGTTATAGTATTTTAGATAAAGATGAAGGTCATAGTAGTAAAATTGCTTCTCTTATGAAGATGCATAATAATTATGATTATGTATTTTGTAGTAGTAGTGCTTGTATTTTACCTTTTGCAGAGGCTTTTAATATACCATCTGATAAGGTAAAAGTATTTCCATTACCAAGAGTTGATTTATTAAAAAGTGATAAATATAAGAAAGAAAAAAAGAGTAGTTTATATTCAAAATATCCTATCTTAAAAGAAAAAAAGAATATATTATATGCTCCAACGTTTAGAAAAAATGTTGATGTTTCTTTACAAATAAATGAATTAATAAAGAAAGTTGATTATAGTAAGTATAATTTAATATTAAAACTTCATCCTTTAGTAGAGAATAGTTATTCATTTGATGATAAAGAAGGACTTATAATAGATAAGGGTATTTCAACTTTTGATTTTTCTTTTGTTTCAGATTATATAATTACTGATTATTCTGCTACTATATTTGAATTAATGTTGCTTGAAAAACCTATTTATTTTTGGACTTTTGATTTAGATGAATATGTGAATGAGCGTGATTTTTATTTAGATTATACAAAAGATATACCTGGTGTTAAGCAAAGTGATATTAATATAATTTTAAAAGATATTGATAATTGTGTATTTGATATTAAAAAACAAAAAACATTTATTGATAAGTATGTATATGGTGGATATAATTCAAATACTTATGAGATATCAAAATTTCTTTTAAATTTATTGAATTTATGATATAATAAGTGCGATTGGAGAGATTTAGATGATTAAAAAATTTATAAGTGATTTTAAAAAATATAAAAAATATATAGCATACAAGACTAAGTCTGATTTAAAAAATGAAATAGTAGGCTCTTATTTGAGCTGGTTATGGCTAATTATTGAACCAACTTGTTTTATGCTAATTTATTCTTTTATATCTGTTATTGTTTTTAGATCAAAGATTGAGTATTTTACAGCTTTTGTATTTATAGGTCTTACTGTTTGGAATTTTTTTAGTAAAACTTTAACATCTAGTGTTAAATTAGTGCAATCTAATAGAGATACTGTTACTAAGGTTTATGTTCCAAAATGGGTACTTTTATTATCTAAAATGTGTGTTAATACAGTAAAATTTGCTATTTCGTTTTTATTGGTTATAATAACTATGGTAATATGTAGAGTTCCTATTAGTTTAAATGTTTTATATTTTATACCAATTTTTATAGTAATATTTTTATTTACTTTTGGGCTTTCGTCTATATTTATGCATTTTGGAGTATTTGTTGAAGATCTATATAATATTACTAATATTGGTCTTAGAATGATGTTTTATTTATCAGGAATATTTTATGCAATTGATTCAAGAATTGGAGAACCATGGAGTACATTACTTTCAAAAGTAAATCCAACTGGAGCGTTTATTACACAATTAAGAGATGTATTATTGTATAAAATGCCAATGGATTATATGTTGGTTTTAATCTGGGGTATTATATCTATTGTGCTTTGTTATGTTGGAGTTAAAACAATTTATAAATATGAAAATACTTATGTGAAGGTGATGAGATAATGAAAAAAAATGATATTGCAATATCAGTTAAAAATCTTGATATATATTATAAAGATATAACTAGGTTTTCTATTAAAAAAGGTGGAGTAAAACAAATGGTTAATGCTAAATTATTCCATGCTGTAAAAAATGTTTCTTTTGAAATACCTAAAGGTCAAATAGTGGGTATATGTGGGAAAAATGGAAGTGGTAAATCAACTTTACTTCGTGCAATCGCAGGTATTTTTTCTCCTGATAAGGGAAGTATAGATTTACATGGAAATAGTCTTTCGCTTTTATCAATCGGAGTAGGTTTTCAAAAAGCATTAACTGGTTATGAAAATATATTTTTATCTGGTTTACTTTTAGGATATAGTGAAGAACAAATTAAAGAGAGATTACAAGAAATAATAGATTTTTCTGAGCTTGGTGATTTTATCTATAAACCCGTAAGAACTTATTCATCTGGGATGTATTCTAAGCTTGCATTTTCTATTACTGCAATTTTAGAGACTGATATAATGCTTATTGATGAAGTTCTTTCGGTCGGGGATATTCATTTTAAACAAAAAAGTTATAATAAAATGAAAGAATTAATTTCTGATGAGAATAGAACAGTTGTAATAGTATCACATAGTTCTAATACTTTAAAAGATTTATGTGATCGTGTTATTTGGATTAATGATGGTGTTTTAATGGCTGATGGAGAGCCAAGTGAAATAGTTAAAAAATATGAAGATTATATGAGGAGTTTGGATTAATATGAGTAAAAGCAAGCATTTATTATATATAGATATTATTAGAATTGTTGCAATTTTACTAGTAATCTTATTACATTGTAGTGGCAATTATATTCATGATGTAAGTGTAAAGGGTTTTAATTTTATTGTTTTAAACTTTTTTGATAGTATTTCTAGAATTGGAGTACCATTATTTTTTATGATAAGTGGTGCATACTTTTTGAATAATAAAAATGATGTTACTATTAAATCTCTTTTTAAGAAAAATATTTTTAAAGTTTTATTAGTTTTAGTAATAAGTTCTTTTGCTATAGAGTTTACTAAGTATTTGCTTTCTGTTGATAATATTACATTGAAAGCATTTATTAAAAACGTTGTTTTAGGAGATAATATATTATGGTTTTTTTACACATTAATTGGACTTTATTTGATTACTCCTTTATTACGAGAAATTACTAAATCTAAAGAAAAAACACAGTATTTTATATTTTTGTATTTTGTATTTGTAGTTTTATTAAAATATATTTTCCTTTTTTATGATGGAAAAACTTTAGTAAGTCTTCTTAATCAATTATCTATAACTATGTTTAATGGTTATGTGGGATATTATGTATTAGGATATTATTTAAGTAATTATGAGATTACATTACGTAAAAGAAAAATTATATATGTATTAGGATTTATAGGATTATTATTAACATTTATTTTGACAGAGTATTATAGTATAAAAAATTGTGAGTTTATTATAACTTTTTATAAGAATAATACGTTAAATGTATTTTTATATTCAATTGGGGTTTTTGTATTAATAAAATCAATATTCAAAGATAAAGTAAATAATAATAAGTTTATAAAAGAATTATCTAGTCTAACAATAGCAGTTTATCCTATACACAGACTATTAATGATTATTAATGAGAATTATTTTGATTTTAATATTGCTAAGAATTGTATTTACATGGTTCCATTATATTTTATTGTTATTGCTATATTAAGTTTTACAATTGCATTTATTATTTCATTAATTGTAAAAAAGCTAAGAAAGAATAAACTTTTATTTTATTTAGTTTATGGTCTAATAATTTTAGCTATAATATTTGCTTTTTCTAATATAAAACATGAACCAAAAAAATATGAATATGCGAAAAAAGTTCCTGTTATTACTTATCACAGAGTAGTTAGTGATGAGCAAAAACAGACAAAATTTAAAAATGATCAATGGGCTAATTCTGAAAAAGATTTTGAAAAACATATGAAGTATTTAAAAGAAAATAATTATAATTCATTATCATTAGATGAGTTTTACTGTTGGTATCAGGGAAAATGTGAAATTCCTAAAAAATCGGTTTTAATTACTTTTGATGATGGTGATATTGAAGTATACTATAGAGTAATGCCAATTTTAAAAAAGTATAATCTTAAGGGTGTATCTTTTGTAATAAGTTCTGATATTAAAGATTCTATAGTTTGGGATGGTGGGATTACTAAACAACATTTGACAACTGAACTAATTAATAAAATAAAAAAAGAGTATCCTAATCTTGATATTCAAAGTCATTCTTATAATTTACATAGAGTTGATTCGAATAAAAAAGAAAGAATATTAAATGTTTCAAAGAAACAATTACAAGAAGATTTTAAAAATAATGAAAAGTATAATTTTGAATATTTTGCTTATCCATTTGGTGTGTATACAAATGATGCTTTTGAAGTTTTAAAAGAAAACAATTATAAACTTGCTTTTAAATTTCGTGGTTCAAATTATGCAACTAGAAATGATGATAAATATTTAATTTCAAGGATTAAGATTAATGGTCAAATATCATTTAATAAATTTGTTGATTGGGTTTCAAATAATTAATAATACAGTTATGTTAAAATTATAGAAATCCAAAAAATAGTTGTAATATTTTTAATTTTTGCTTAAAATAAGGCAAAATATCGAAACTTAAATATAAATTATATTGTTTATAAAGTTTAATAATGGTATAATATTTTTGGTTGGAGGAGTTTTATGATTACTAATGTATTACAATATTTAGATGATTCATCTATCAAGTTTCCTAATAAGGTTGCTTATGCTGATGATGAAAGAGAAATAACTTATTTAGAATTAGATAAGGAAACTAAAAGAATAGCTTGCAATTTTACTGATTTTAGAAATAAACCTATTGCAATATTTATGGATAAATCAGTAGATTGTTTAGTTACTATGTATGGAGTTGTTAGAAGTGGTAACTTTTATACTATTATTGATACTAAAATGCCTATTGATAGAATAAATAATATTTTTAGTACTTTAGATCCAGTATGTGTTATTACTTCATCTAATCTTTTAGATAAAGCAAGTTCTTTTAATAAAGATTTATATGCTTTTGAAGATATTATTAAAAAAGAAATAGATGAAGAGTTATTAATTGAGGTAAGAAATAATTCGGTTGATACTGATCCTATATACTCTTTATTTACTAGTGGTTCAACAGGCAATCCTAAAGGATATGTTGTTAATCATCGAGGAGTTATTGATTTTTGTGAGGCAATGACTGATACTTTTAGGTTTAATGAAAACAATATATTTGCCAATCAATCACCTTTGTATTTTGATTTATCTATTTCTGATGTTTATTGTAACTTAAAGAATGCTAGTACTGTCTATTTACTTAAACAAAGTATGTTTATGTTTCCTACTAAAACAATAGATTTCTTAAATGAAAAGAAAGTTAATACTATATTTTGGGTACCTAGTGCTTTAGTTTTGACATCACAAGCACTTAGAATTAAAAAACCAGAGTATTTAAAACAAGTTTTATTTTGTGGAGAAGTAATGCCTATTAAACAACTTAATGAATGGATACAGTATTGTCCTGATGTAATGTTTGCTAATTTATATGGTCCTGCTGAAACTGTTGATGCTTCAACTTATTACATCATTAACAGAAGTTTTAAAGAAGATGAGTTACTTCCAATAGGTAAGCCATTTAAAAATACTAGAGTTTTTGTAATTGATGAGAATAACAATGAAGTAGTAGATAAAGATATAGTTGGTGAACTTTGTATCGGAGGTTCTTCTTTATCAATGGGTTATTATAATAATAAAGAAAAGACAAACGATGCTTTTGTTCAAAACCCTCTTAATGATAAGTATTTAGAGCTTATTTATAAGACTGGAGATTTAGTTAAATATAATGAATTTGGTGAACTTGTCTATATTTCTAGAAAAGATTATCAAATTAAACATATGGGTTATAGAATAGAACTTGGAGAAATTGAAGCTGCAATTAGTATAATTGAAGAAATAGAACAAAAAGCTTGTATTTATGATGATATTAATAAAAAAATTGTCTTATTTTATCAAGGACAAGAGTTATCTGATATAGATATACTTAGAAGATTAAAAGATAAATTGCCTGATTATATGATACCAAATAAAATTATTAAACTAGATAGTTTACCACATAATGCAAATGGTAAAATAGATAGAAAAAAATTAAAAGAAAATTATATGGAAGGAGTTTTAGTATGACAGAAATAATTAATATCTTAAATGAAGTTAAACCAGGTGTTGATTATGAAAATGAAACAGGTTTAATTTCTAATGGAATTATTACATCTTTTGATTTAGTACTTTTAGTTTCATTATTAAATGATAGACTAGGAGTTAATATTACAGTAGTAGATTTAGTTCCTGAAAACTTTGAAACAGTAAAAGATATAGAAAATTTAGTAAATAAATTGAAGTAGGAGAGTTAATATGAATTACACATCACTTATATTTTTAGTGTTTGTTACTTTATTAATGTGTATTTACTATATATTTCCTAAGAAGTTTAGATGGAGTATACTTCTTGTTGGAAGTATATTCTTTTATTACTTGTTAAGTGGTAAATATATTATTTACATAGTAGTGGCTACTTTAATAAGTTATATATTCGCATTATTTATAAATAAACATGAAAAACAAAAAAAGAAACTTTTAATAACTAGTATATTATTGGTATTATCATTTTTACTAGTATTAAAATATAATAATTTCTTTATATCACTTTTAAATCCTTTTATTGGTTTGTTTGATATAAATATTCCATTTAAAAAGTTTATAATGCCTATTGGGATATCTTATTATACATTAGATATGATAGCGTATTTAACTGATGTTTATAGAAAGAAGGTTACTCCTGAGAAGAATCCTTTAAAATTATTACTATTTTTCACTTATTTTCCTAAAATAATTGAAGGACCTTTTGTGAGATATGATAGTCTTAGTAAGACATTGTTTAATCCGAATAAGTTTAATTATTATAATTTTAGGAATGCATGGGTATTAATTGGATATGGGTTCTTTAAGAAACTTGTTATTGCGGATAGGGCAGGAATATTTGTAGATAATATATTTAAGACCCAGACTGTTGGTTTAGCAAGTTTATTTGCAATAATATTTTATACTATCCAAATATATTGCGATTTTTCCGGTTCTATTCAAATAATTACTGGAGTATCTGAATTATTCGGAGTTCAATTACCAGAAAACTTTAAAAGACCATTCTTTTCTAAATCAATCCAAGAGTTTTGGAAGAGATGGCATATTACGCTTGGTGAATGGTTAAAGGATTATATATTCTATCCAATATCTTTATCAAAAATGAATATGAAATTGAATCTTAAAGTTAGAAAGATGAAAAATAAATATTTAGCTAGATTTATAATAACAGCGTTCCCATTATTCTTTGTTTGGTTTTTAAATGGTTTCTGGCATGGACCAACTTGGAAATATATATTCTATGGATTATATTATTATATTTTAATGATGCTTGGATTACTTTTAAAACCAGTGTTTGATAAAGTCATTAAAGTACTTAGAATAAATATTAAATCATGGTATTATAAATCATTTCAAATTATTAGAACATGTATAATAGTTAGTTTAGGATTATTAATATTTAGAGCTGAATCATTAAAACAAGCATGGGTAATGCTTACTAATGTATTTTGTTCTTCAACACTTAAATCTATCGTAAAACCTGGAGGATTAAATAAGATTGAATTAATTATATTATTTGTTTCAGTTTTATTAATATTTATTGTAGAATTAATTGAAGAACACAATATTAATATAAGAGAAAAACTAGATAAAAAGATTTTTATTGTAAGATGGATAGTTTACTTATTTCTAATATTTAGTACAATAATTTTTGGTATATATGGTATTGGCTATTCAGATAAAAGTTTTATATATGGAGGCTTCTAATGAAAGATAAAATTAAATGTTTAATAGAGTTTATAACTTTTATATCTATAGTAGTTTTCTTACTATTTTTTACAAGTGATCTATTTACACCAAAATGGACTTCTAAAGTAGGAGAGGGTTCAATTCAAGCAATTAAGGGATTTTATAATCTAGAACCTAAAACTATTGATGTTATGTTTGTCGGTGATAGTAGTATTATGAAAGGAATATCTCCGATGCAGATGTATGAAGATACGGGTATAACTTCTTATAATTATAGTAATAGTTCTTCAAGGATTTATATGTTTTATTACTTTTTACAAGATGTACTAAAAACTCAAAAGCCAAAAGTAGTAGTTAGTGATCCTTTGACTTTGTTTTATATGAAAAAAGAAATAGAACCTGAAAGAAGAAAATCATTTGATTATATGCCTCTTAGTATTAATAAGATTAATATGATAAATGATGATATTTTTGAATCAAGTTTTTTTGATAAAGCATCTTATGTTTTTCCAGTACTTAGATATCATACGAGATATAATGAACTTCATAGAAAAGATTTTACAATGCTTGGTAATGATTTTCATTCTGTACAAAAAGGGTATCGTATATCTAGTAGGGTAAAACCTCATAAAAAAGGTTTTGATTATATGAAACCAAAACATAAAGATAAAAAACTAGAATATAAAGATTATAGTGAAGAATATCTTAAAAGATATGTTGAATTATGTAAAGAAAACGATATCGAATTTATTATGCTTGGAATACCTGATACAAGAGTATGGGGTTATAAACAATCAGAAAAAATGAAAGAATACGCTTCTAAATATGGTTTTAAGTATTTTGATATTAATAATGAAAGTACTAATATAGATTGGTTAAAAGATACAGAAGATGCTGGAGGGCACTTTAATATAAAAGGAGCTCAAAAAGTAACTAAGGTTGTAACTGAATACTTAAAAAATAATTATGATTTACCTGATCATAGAAATGATCCTAAATATCAGTCATGGAATGATGATTTGATTAAGTATAATAAGACTATAGAGAAGTTGGCTAAATAATGAATTTGTTAAAATATAATATTAATAATGAAATAGATTTTCAAATAGATAAAAAGTTGATTAAAAATAAGTATACTAAGTATGAGTATTATTTAATCAAAAATGGTTTGAAAGAGTATTATGATATCGATAGTTTTAATTTAGATTATACTAGTAACGGTAAGCCATATTTAGATAATAATATTTATGTAAGTATTAGTCATGATAATGATATAGTTGTTGTAGCATTAGATACTATACCTGTTGGAGTAGATATTCAATTTTATAAAGAAATAAATCCTACATTTAAAAGTATTTTAAATATTTCTGGAGATGATAAAACTAGTACTGATTTATTTTCTAAGAAAGAAGCAATTTTGAAACTTAAAGGGGATGTATTTAAGAATATAAATAATTATAATGTTGATGATTATAGTTTTGAAACTGTTTATGAAGAAGATTATGTTATAAATTGTGCGTTTAAAAACTGCAAGTGAGGGATAAAATGAAACAAGGAAAATTGTATACCATAGCAATAATATTTTTAACTGTATGTGCTTTTATAATAAGTATAACTGATAAACCAGAAGATAATAATAGACAAAATACAATTCTTTTTCTAGGGGATTCTCTTACTTATAATTATAAATTAGATGAGTTTTTTGAAGGGTATAAAACATTCAACAGTGGTATTTCTGGTAATAAAACAACGGATATATTAAATGATTTGGAAAATAGGGTATATAAATATAATTCTACTAAAGTATTTCTTTTGATTGGAATAAATGATTTAAAGACTGGAATAAGTAATGATGAAGTTTTAAATAATATAGAAATAATTATAAAAAAAATAAAAGAAAATAGTAAAAATACTATTATTTATGTTGAATCATTATATCCTATTTCAGATGAAAAAGATAAGAAAAATATTAAAAAAATTGTTCCTAAAACAGATAATGATGAAATAAAAGAAACAAATAAAAAGCTTAATGAATTATGTAAAAAGTATAATATAAAATACATTAATGTTTATGATAAGTTATTAAATGATAAAGGATCATTAAAAAAAGATTATACAACAGATGGGCTTCATTTAAATGATTTAGGATATTTTAAAGTTACAAAAGTATTAGAAAAGTATGTATCAGAAAAGGAAAGCTAAACACTTTCCTTTTTTACATACTCTGATTGACTACTGAAAAGAAGTGCTTGATAATATAATTTAAACTCTATTACATCACCAATATCATAGTCATCTTTACAATCTGTTATATCTGCGATTAAATGATCACTTGATGCTCCGATTAATTTGATTCTATCATCAAGTGGGATTAACTTATCAAAATCTCCGATATCTTGTTTTCCAATTCCTAAAAGAACTTTAGTTCTAATACCAATATCGGTATAGGTAGGTCTATTACCAAAAGCATCAATAAATATTTCTCCGATTGGATAACTTGGTTTATCCTTTTTTTCTATTATTTCTGCTTTTAAAATAAATGCATCATTATTAAGACCAGTTTCAACGCCCCATAATTCTGGTAAGTCCATATTAAGTAATATTGCCTCACCAATTCTTAAATGGTTTATTTTACTAGGTATTGTTTTATTATATACTAATGGTATGCTACTTGTTGCACCACCAGATACTATTTCAAGTTCTCTATTTATTTTTTCTTCAATAGAGTTTGCAATATTTCCTAATTTAGTTAGATTATTAATATCAGGTTTAATTGAACCATAACATCCTAGATTAGTGCCAATTCCTGATAAAACTAAATTATTAAGATTATTTTCAACATATAATGAAACATTTACTAATTCATCATAGTCAATATAACCTTCTCTTAAATCACCAAGATCAGCCATAATAATTACTTTATGTTTTTTATTTTGCTTTTTGGCTTCTTCGTTTAATTTTTCAAGTACTTTAATTTCTGAGTTAACAGAGTAATCACAATATTTAATTATTTCTTCTACCTCAGATAACATAGGAATTCTAATCATCATCGTAGGTATAGTATTATTAATTTCTTTTACTTTTTTTAATTGTTCAAATCTAGAAGATGCAATTTGTTTAACATTTCCTTTTATAAAACAATCAATTATATCATTCATACCATTTGCACCTTTTATGACTCCTGCAACTGATATGTTAAAATTACTGCATCTATTTACTATGCTAGATACATTGTAAGTTAGTTTATTTTTGTTTAATTGTAATAATGGATATTTTTTCATTTATATTCCTCCTTTTTAAAAGAATAACATAAATAAATAAAAATTACCATATTTTTGATACTATAATTTGTAGTATATAGTAAATAATAATAATGTAGTTTGTTTAAGGAGTTGATTTAAATGATTTTTAAAAAAATTAAAAACAAACTACTGCTTCTTTTAATACTTACTATAGTTAGTATACCAATTTCTATTAATGCTTATTCAAATAATGTGGTACTTGGAGGAGACAACATTGGTATAGAAATTAGATCAAAAGGTGTTTTAGTCGTAGGTTTTTATAACGTAGGAAAGAGTTCTCCAGGTAAGAGTGCAGGACTTCAGAAGGGTGATGTCATAACGGGTGTAGATGACACTGTTATAAATAGTATAACTGATCTATCGGATGTTATGGATGATTCTAAAAATGAGTTAAAGATTACTTATATACGTAACAATAAAAAGTATGAGACCACTATTAAGTTAGTAAAGGAAGAAGACATATATAAAACAGGACTTTATATAAAGGATAAGATTATTGGTATAGGCACTCTTACATTTATTGACCCAGAATCTAAAATATTTGCATCCCTTGGGCATGAAATAGTAGAATCTAGTACAGGATTAAAGTTTGAGATGAAAGATGGTTCAATATTTAAATCCGAAATAACCGGAGTAGAAAAGTCATCAAGAAACAATCCAGGTGAAAAGAATGCTACTTATCATGTTGAAGAAAAATATGGTACAATAACAAAAAATAAAATTAATGGTATATATGGTAAATATGAAAAAAGTATTGATGGAAAAGATACTATTGAAGTAGCAAATAAAAACGAAGTAAAAACAGGGAAAGCGTATTTTAGAACAGTACTTAAAAATAATGTAGTTGAAGAGTTTGATATTAATATTTTAAAGGTTAGTGATAATGATCCTACTAAAAATATATTATTTGAAGTAACAGATAAGAAACTAATTACTAAAACAAATGGAATAGTGCAAGGTATGAGTGGGTCTCCGATTATACAGAATAATAAAATAATCGGGGCAGTAACTCATGTGCTTACTGATAATCCAAGAAGAGGATATGGTATATTTATTACAAATATGTTGGAGGAAGCAGATAGACAGGGATAAGTCCCTGTTTTTTGATAATTTTTTTAAAAAAAGTGCAATTCTATATAAAATAGAGATTTCAAAAATATTCGTTAGGAAAAGTGTAGTGATAATACATTTTTCTTAACTTATGAATAGATTTTTAATAGAAAATTGAATCAATTTTAAAAATTGGTTCTTTTTTATGTGATGAAATCTTAAAAATGGTCGTTT
>CAKOIB010000029.1 GCA_934086255.1 uncultured Bacilli bacterium | reverse complement strand
GCGAGCTGGGTTCAGAACGTCGTGAGACAGTTCGGTCCCTATCCGTCGTGGGCGTAGGAAAATTGAGGAGAGTTGTCCTTAGTACGAGAGGACCGGGATGAACATACCTCTGGTGTATCTGTTGTAACGCCAGTTGCAGTGCAGAGTAGCTATGTATGGAAAGGATAACCGCTGAAAGCATCTAAGCGGGAAGCCTCCTCCGAGATGAGTTTTCCCATTCTTTATGAAGTAAGATCCCAGAAAGACTATCTGGTTGATAGGTCAGAGGTGGAAGCATAGTGATATGTTGAGCTGACTGATACTAATAGATCGAGGATTTAATCCTAAATTGTTATTATAAAGAATATTTTTACCAAGTAATTTGATGACATACATTATCTTAGTTTTCAGAGAATTATTTCTCTAAATTATTTTCTTAGTGACGATAGCGAAGAGGGTACACCTGGTCCCATCCCGAACCCAGAAGTTAAGCTCTTCAGCGCCGAAGATAGTATCTTGCGAAAATAGGACGTTGCTAAGATTTTTTTTATGCAAAAATATTTGACTTTTACTAAAAGTTGTGATAAATTAATAACGTATTAAACATTGATTGATAACCAGTAGTAATATTTCATATTATTAATTAGAGAGTTAGTATTTGGTGAAAATTAACAAAAAATATTACGAATTACATATCATGAGTTTAAACGGTAACGCGTTATAGTATAAAGTGTATGTTAATTCATAAATTAAGGTGGTACCACGGTTTTTCGTCCTTTAGTTTATGAATTTTTATTTTAAGGAGGAAAAATTATGACACTATATGAAGAATTAAAATGGAGAGGTTTAATTAAAGATGTAGCAGGAGAAGATTTAGAAGACAAACTAAATAATGAACAAATATCATTCTATTGGGGAACAGACCCAACCGCAGACAGTCTACATATTGGACACTATTCATCATTAATAACAGCAAAAAGATTAGCTAAAGCAGGACATCATCCTATCCTTCTAGTGGGTGGAGCAACAGGTTTAATCGGAGATCCAAGACCAACCGCAGAAAGAGAAATTATCTCAAAAGAAAAACTTCAAAAAAATTTTGAGGGTATAAAAAAACAAGTAAGCACAATACTCGAAGGAAAAGCAGAAATAGTTAATAACTATGACTGGATGAAAGATTACACATACTTAGAATTCTTAAGAGATATTGGTAAATATATAAATGTCAATTACATGTTAGCAAAAGATATCATCAGCAGAAGACTTGAAACAGGTATAACATATGCTGAATTCTCATATACACTACTACAAGGATATGATTTTCTACATCTGTATAGAGAAAAAAACTGTATATTACAAGCCGCTGGTAGTGATCAATGGGGCAACATAACAACAGGAATAGAACTAATAAAAAAAATCGAAGGAAAAGAAGCATATGGTTTTACAATGCCTCTTATCCTAGATGCAAATGGTAATAAATTTGGTAAAAGTGAAGGAAATGCATTATGGTTAGATATAAATAAAACATCTAGTTATGAATTATATCAATACTTAATAAATTCAGATGATACAAAAGTAGAAGAATATTTAAAAGTATATACATTCTTAAATAAAGAAGAAATAGATAATATTATGAAACAACATAATGAAAATCCACATCTAAGAATAGCACAAGAAAAACTAGTGCAAGAGTTTATCACTGATTTACATGGTGAAGAAGAATACAAAAATGCCAAACAAATATCAGATGCTTTATTTAAAAATGATATTAAAACTCTATCAGATGAACAAATAGCACAAGCATTCAAAGGAGTACCAACATTTAAACTAGAAAATAATAAACCAATTATTGATATATTAACCGAAGCTAAAATAGCGTCATCAAGAAGAGAAGCAAGAGAGTTCTTAAACAATAATGCAATCACTCTAAATGGTGAAATAATAAATGATGAAAATTATATTATAGACAATGTTAAAAAATATAATATTATAAGAAAAGGAAAGAAAAAATACTACGTTCTGGAAAGATAAATAATCTTTCTTTTTTTATAAATAAAAAAAACATCCGAAGATGTTAATAAACCAAATGGGGCGGCATGTGGGAATCGAACCCACGCATACTAGTGCCACAAACTAGCGTGTTAACCACTTCACCAATGCCGCCATGTAAATCAATATGTATATATTCTATCATTTTTTATAGATATTTGCAATAGTTTTTCACTAATTTATAGGCATTAACACATTCTAAAATAATAGATATTCATAATATAAAAAAGGAGGAAAAAATGATGAATAACTATGATGAATATTATAACTATTTAAATGATATGCAATATCAACAAAAAAATGTTAATAACTCGATAATTGAACAAGACCCATATAATGCTTTCATAAAAGGCAACCTATTTAATAATCTTTATGACCAATATAAAAATTACCAACCAGCTAAAGTTAATCCAAAAGATGAACAAGAATATGCTTTGTTAATGATTCAAATATATGACTTTTGTGCACATGAATTAACATTATACTTAGATGTTAACCCAAATGATCAAGAAGCAATAAGATTAAGAAGAGAATACACAAATTTAGCCAAACAAGCACTAAATGAATATGAATCACAATACGGTGCATTAAATTTATCAAGTAGTAACCTTGCCGCAATACCTTGGGCATGGGATACAAAAAAATGGCCATGGGAGGGAAATAAATAATGTGGAAATATGATAAAAAATTACAATATCCTGTCAATATAAAAAAATCAGATCCTAAATTAGCCAATCTGATAGTAACACAATATGGTGGTGCAAATGGCGAGTTAGCAGCAGCATTAAGATATTTAAATCAAAGATATACAATGCCAGATGAAAAAGGCAAAGCCTTACTTACAGATATCGGAACAGAAGAACTAGGCCACGTAGAAATGATCTGTGCAATGATATATCAATTAACAAAAAATGCTACAAAAGAAGAAATGATAAAAGCAGGATTCGATCAACACTATGCAGAACATAAAAAAGCACTATTCCCAACAGACGCCAATGGTGTACCATTTACAGCAAGCTACTTTGCAACAACCGGAGACCCCGTAGCAGATTTAGCAGAAGACATGGCCGCAGAAGAAAAAGCACGAGCAGTTTATGAAAACTTAATAAACTTAACAAACGATCCTGATGTAATTGCGCCATTATTATTCTTAAGACAAAGAGAAATAGTCCATTACGCAAGATTTAAACAATTATATGACGAATATAAATCAAAAGGACAAAATAAATAAAAACAAAAAAAATATCAGTCATTTTTGATATTTTTTTGTTTTAATAAATCGCTAAACATTAAAATAATAGTAACAATAACAATAATAACATAATTAATCATAAAATATGTATCATTAATAGAATAAACAATAGAACTAGCCAATGAATATTCCTTAATAAGAATAAGAAAAATATATACATTTAACATAATAGCAATAGTATTTTTAAACCAATCATTAATATCTTTTTTATCCTTAATTAAAAACTTAATAATAGTATAAACAAAATAAATAATCATAGTAATTATAAATAAATAACTAACAAAATTATTACCCATAATAGTCTTATACATTACAAGAATACATCCCATCACTAAAGTAACAGTTAAATATTTTATTACATTTAAAACACTTAAAAAATTAAACTCACTCATAAAAATCCCTTCTCATATCCTCTTCTTTTTTTAATAAGTCGCCAAATTGTTGATCAAAATCCATTAATCCTTTCTTTATAATATCAGGATATAAAGCAGTAGAATTAGCGATAGCCTTTCTAACATGTTCAATAGTAACAGTCTTCTTATTATCAAAAACCGCTTCAGAAAAAGCTTGTGATAACATAGCTAAAGCAACATCAGGATAACGACCAGCAGTCTCATACACTCTATTATATTCTTTATTAAGTTCAACTATAAAGCGCATAATTCTTTCCCTCACGAAAGGAGTATAAGCCATAACAGTACCAGTTTTTTTCTCAATCTTAGGAACAGTACCAAGAAGTATATCAACAGTCTCATCAATACTAGGTTCTTCAACCTCAATCTTTTGAAATCTTCTAGTAAATGCTTTATCTCTTAATATATATCTTTCATATTCATCAGTAGTAGTAGCACCAATAACTTTAATATCACCACGACCAAGACCTGTTTTAAACATATTAGCAAAATCAAGAGAACTTCCATTATTTGAAGTACTAATAAGAGTATGAATTTCATCAATAAATAAAATAAATTTATCTCTTTCTTTTATTTCATCAACTAATCTTTGAATTCTAGAATCACCAGTCTCAGGATCCATTCCCATCAAAGCTTGAGTATCAATCTTAACAATTTCATACCCCTTCAAAGCATCAGGTACATCATTATGAATTATTTTATAAGCAAGACCTTCGACAATCGCAGTCTTACCAATACCAGGTTTACCAGTCAAAATCGCAGACTTATCTGGTGTAAGCAGCACTAATATTAACTTTTTTATTTCCTCATCCCTACCAATCGCAGGATTAGTAACATATTCCTTCTTAGTAAAATTATCACCATATCTATCAATAAAACTATAATTACTAGTCATATATATCATCCTTTCATACATTTTACATTAATAGTATATAAAATTTTAACAAATTATTCAATATTTTGTTTGAATATTCTCAAGTTTTAGATTATAATTTATATATAATAGAAAGGGCGTTGGTAGTATGTATCTATACTTAACAATACTAGGAATCTTATTCATAACACTATCTTCAATAATAATTAATTTCCTAGATGTAATATTTCCAAGCAATAAAATAAGTTATTATCTTAACCCAAGCAAAAAAACAGCATTTAATAGAACAAGCATAACAATATTGCCTATAATAATTTGGAACTTTATTTCAATACCAATACTAGGTATTAACAAATTATTTTTAGTTAGCTTAATAACTAATATATTTGTTTCATGCTGTATTATGTATGTGATAAAATATACAATGATAATAATATTTAAAAAAGAAAATTCTATCGTGGACATCATTTCAATAATAATATCAACAATATTTGGCTCAATTACATCATACATAATCATACTTATCAACACCAGTACCCAAAACTACATGAAATACTCAGTGACAGGACTAGTAATAATTTTAGTATTATACTTAATAATTAAAAAATACAATCCAAAAAGTGATTTTTTCACAAAAGAAATGTTCTAAGGAGAAAAACAATGAAAAAAGAAAAATCGTGTGGGACAATCATAATAGAAAATAACAAAGTATTATTAATACAACAAACAGACAATGCATGGGGATTTCCTAAAGGACATGTAGAAAATAATGAGACAGAACAAGAAACAGCAATTAGAGAAACAAAAGAAGAAACAAATTTAGATGTAGAAATAATTAGTAATAAAAAATACATAATAAACTATAAAATAAATAACGATATAGATAAAGAAGTAGTATTCTTTTTAGCCAAGAAAACATCAGATAAAATAAAAAAACAAGACGAAGAAATTAAAAATATAAAATGGGTTGATTTAAACCAAGCATTTGACATAATAACATATGAAAACACTAAAGACATATATAAAGAAGTATTAAAAGACATTAATTAAGTCTTTTAATACTTCTTTATCATTTTTTCCATTTCTTTAACGAATATCGAAGGTTTTTTCTTATTACTAAATAGATAACAACATCCGCGAGTTCTAGTAATTGCAACATAAAAAAGTCTTCTTTCTTCCGCAAAAGGATAAGTCTCATCAGAATTAGAAACAAGTCCTAATATCTTATCCTCATTTATTTTATTCGGAAAACCCAAATACCTATCATCAAGATTTATAACAATAACAACATCTTCCTCTAAACCTTTAGCCTTATGAACAGTCATATAATACATTTCAATATCTTCATTATTAGAGTAAACAATTCTTTCCCCATCAAATGAAAAACTCTCATCAATAACCATATTAATATCATCATTATTTCTGCCTAATATCATAATCGGAGATTTAAACTCATCATAAACTTCTTCAATAAGATTCTTAAAATCATTAATAACGTCATTATAATACACAATCCTAATAGGCCTCTCCATTCTTTTATTAGAGACAAGCCTCTTCCTTATTTGTTTCTTATTTTTCATAACAAAACTACCTGCCAAATCAATTAACTCCTGACTATTTCTATAAGTGTTTTCAAGTTTTAACACCTTACAATCATCAAAATAGTCTTCAAACTTTACAAACAAGTCCAAACAACAACCAGAAAACTTATATATAGATTGAAAATCATCACCAACCACTAATAAATTACAAGAAGTACACTTAATAATTTCATTGATCAAACAAAATCTTATATAAGAAGTATCTTGATATTCATCAATAATTATATATTTAACACTATTCTTAAAACCATTCTTCTCTACACAATCAGTCGCGGCAATAATCATATCATCAAAATCAATTAAATTATTCGAAGACATATAATCAGTATACTTAATATAAACATTAATACAAAATATCAAAAAAAGCTTCCCCTTCCTAAAACTTCCATATTTTCCAACTTTAAGTCTATTATAAAAAGAAATAAAATCACTAAGAACAAATCCATTACATTTAAAAAGTTTTAAGAAAGTAACCATATTTCTCTTAAGAATATTTAACTTATAATAATACTTTCTTAAAAATACTAAATAATCATCTTTAATATTCTTATTATAACTATAATTAAAGTAATTCATAACATACTTCATAAAATAAGGGTAATCAACTACATCATAACTAAAAAAATCGTTACAAATACTATCTAACAAATCATCATCACATATATCATAATGATAATTATTAACACTTAATATTTCAAGAGACAACTTATGAAAAGTATAAACACCAACATTATATCCCATATCATTTAACTTTTTCATTAAACTATCACAAGTTTTATTAGTAAAAGAAATACAAATAATTTCGTCTTCCTTAACCCCAAGATACTTTATCAAATAATTAATCTTACCAAGAATTGTCAAAGTCTTTCCAGAACCAGCTCCTGCGACAACTAGTACATGTTTGTTATCATTCAAAACTATTTCTTTTTGAAAATCATCTAGTTCATAACCACATATTAAATCACTCAAAATAATCACCTCTAAACAAATATAAACAACATCCAAATAAAATGCAAATCATCAAATTCAAAAATTGATACTACCAAGAAAGACGAAATTTTATAATTGAATCATAAAATATGTTGAAAATTAAAAAATATTTCAAGAATACTTACAAAAAGTTAATAAACAATCATTTACTATAATCAAAAAATGTAATATAATCAAAATATAAATATTTTTGTGAAAGGAGTAAAAACTATGCAACACGTATCAGATAAATCAAGACTAATAGCATTCTTACTTTGCTTCTTCTTCGGAGGACTAGGAGTACATAGATTCTATGTAGGAAAAGTAGGAACAGGAATACTTTACATTTTTACATTTGGCTTATTCGGGATAGGAGTATTAATAGATTTTATTATGATTCTATGCGGAAGCTACACTGACAAACAAGGAAACTTTTTAACTAAGTGGGATGTTCAATAAAAACATCTCATTTTTTGTAGTAAAAATATAGTAAAAACATTCAAAATTTGGTATACTAATCTTATAATAAAGAAGGAGAAGTAAAAAATGACAAAAGAAGTAAAACAAAAGATACTATACCTAGTCCTGATATTCATTCTCGGAGCAGTGGTAGGATACATATATGAAGTAATGTTTTGCCTAATACAAGATCATCAACTAGTAAACCGTGGAGTATTATATGGTCCATACTTGCCAATCTATGGCGCAGGAGCAGTTCTTATATACTTACTAAAACCACTAAAAAAACATCCGGTACTATTCTTTATATCAGTAATGTTAACAACAGGAATACTAGAATATGTAATTGGACTATACTGCTTAAAAGTAAGTCATACAAAACTATGGGACTACACGGGACTATTCCTAAACATTCAAGGTTTAGTATGTTTAAGAAGCATTATATCGTTCGGAATCGGTGGATTAATCCTAATCTACTTAATAGACCCATTACTAGAAAAAATAGTATTAAAAATGAAACAAAATACTAAACTAGCAATCTGTTCTACATTTATCTTAATATTTATAACAGACATAATATTAAGTAGTAAGTTTAGAACCCCACCAGGACCATAAAAGGAGAGAAATTATGAAAAAAACAAATAAAAAAGGATTCACCTTAATAGAACTACTCGCAGTAATAGCAATAATAGCAATAATCGGAGCAATTGCAACACCTAATGTAATAAAACTAATAACATCAAGCAATCAAGATCAAATACTAAGCGATGCAAAACTTGCAATAAGCAAAGCAAAATACCAATTTAGAAAAGATATGGATACTAGCTCTAGTGGAAAAGCATACAAAGTAAATGAACTAATAGAAAGTGATAATTCATACAATGGCAATTCAACAGTGCAAGTAGAACCTAACGGAGGAAAATACATATATAAAATATCCATATCAAATGGTAAATATTGTATTGGTTGGCCAAGTAGTTATGTAACAGAAGAAACCCTCCTTAGCAGTGGTAAAGGAGTAATCTCAGACAATTGCCCAAACTAAAAGACTATCAAAAACAGATAGCCTTTTTTATTTACAAATTACGATTTTCTTATCTTTAAAATCATCAAGTACCTTAGTATAAATATCACTTCTAATATTTCTAACCTTTTTAGGATGCGCTAAATACCTAATAGTTAAAACAACACATGAATCTTCTATACTAGTATAAACAATTGGATCAAGTTTATTATAATAAATCCTGTATTCTCCAATCGCACTATTAAGTTCACTTTTCATCTTACGTGGGATTCTTTTAACCACTTCATTATTTCTAACAATATCATAAAGTATACTCTTAGCATTATCAATATCACTATCAATAGGAACCTTAACACTAATTTCATCCCAAATATATTTAAAAGCTTCAGTATAATTCTTAACCCCACCATTAAAAACCTTTGAATTAGGAATATGAATCATAATACCAGTACTTTGCTCCCCGTTATCCTTACTACTGACCTCCAAAATATCAAAAGTTAAAGAACTAATATTAACAACATCACCAACAATACCATCGACCTCAACTCTATCCTCAACCTTGAAAGGCTTCTTTACATTTATATAAATACCAGCGAAAAAATTATAAACAAAATCCCTAAGAGCAAACGCCAAAGCGGCACTGACAAAACTAATCAAAGTCATTAACTTAGTAATTTTACTTTCCCATATTAATATTAACAAAATAATGTTAACAACTACTCCAAAAGCAATAACCTTTTTGTTAATTAAATATAAAGTTCTCTCATTAGAATTAAACTTAGTATTAAAAAAACATATAATCTTAACAAAAACCTTAACAAAAATATAACTTATAAAACTATATAAAAATAAATCAATATAAGAAGAACTAACACCAGTTATCTCACTAATATACTTACTAATAAAATCAAATAAACTCATTCTATCTCCTCCTTAAGACGCGAGTTATAATTATACCACAATCAAAAAACAAAGTCACTTAAAAAGAATCCTAAAACCCCAACTTTACGTAAAATTGACAAAACACATATAAAATGCTATAATCTGCAAGTAAAGGACTGATAATATGAAGTTAAAAAATAAGACAATTTTAATAACCGGAGCATCTCGTGGTATTGGCTATCAAACAGCATACGAAGTAGCAAAAGAAGGTGCAAATGTAATAATAAACTACAATAATAGTATTAAACAAGCCAAAGAATTAGAACAACTGTTAAAAAAAGAATTCGGTACAAAAACCCTTTTAGTAAAAGCAGATATTAAAAATGAACAAGAAATAATAGAAATGGTAAATAACTCAATAAAACATTTTCAAAAAATAGATGTACTAATAAATAATGCCGCAATATGTAAAGATACAACATTTGAAGATAAAACAAAAGAAAACTTTATGGAAATACTAGAAACCAATCTAGTAGGAACCTTCCTAGTATCAAAACATGTATCACATCACATGTTAAAAGAAAAAACAGGTAAAATAATAAACATTGCATCAACAAACGCAACATATAGTTACTACCCAGAAAGCCTAGACTATGACGCATCAAAAGCAGGTATCATCTCACTAACACATAATCTAGCACTACACTTAAGTCCATATATAACAGTAAATGCCATATCACCTGGATGGACTATAACCGATATGAATAAGAATCTATCAAAAGAACAAATTGAAAAAGAAGAAGAAAAAATATTACTAAAAAGATTTGCACAACCACAAGAAATAGCAAAAGTAATTACATTTCTATCATCTGATGATGCAAACTATATAAATAATCAAATAATAAATGTCGATGGAGGAGAAAAATATGAATAATGAACTAAATATAAAAGAAAAAACTATAAACCTATTAAATGAAGCAGAACAACAAGTACAAGAACAATTCAAAAACCAAGAAGAAATATGCCTTTATAACAGTATTAAAGTACTAAATGCTTTTAAAAAACACAACATATCAGAAATACATTTTAATCAAACAACAGGATACGGTTACAATGATTTAGGAAGAGACAAAATAGAACAAGTATACAGTGAAATATTTAAATCAGAAGACTCCCTAGTAAGAAACCAATTCATTTCAGGAACACATGCACTATCAACAACACTATTTGCACTACTAAGACCAAATGACACATTACTATCAATAACAGGTCTACCATATGATACATTACACGAAGTAATAGGGATAAAAGAAAACAAAAGCAGTCTTAAATCATATAATATAAACTATGAACAAATTGATCTAATAGATAATGATTTCAACTATGAACTAATAAAAGAAACGTTAAAAAACAAAAAAATAAAAGTAGTAGAAATACAAAGATCAAAAGGATACTCAACTAGAAAAAGTATTACACTAGATAAATTAGAAAAAGTAATAAAAACAATAAGAGAAATAGATAAAAATGTTATCATTATGGTAGATAATTGTTATTGCGAATTCGTTAACAAAAAAGAGCCAATTGAACTTGGCGCAGACATAACCGTAGGCTCACTAATCAAAAACTTAGGAGCAGGAATAACTACAAATGGTGCTTATGTAACAGGAAGAAAAGACCTAATAGAACTAGTTGCAGAAAGATTAAACGTTCCAGGACAAGCCAAAGAAGTTGGACCAACACAAAACTCAAACAAAGCAATACTACAAGGATTATACATGGCTCCAAATGTAGTAAAAAACAGTATCAAAACAGCAATACTAACATCAAAAGCATTAGAAAATCTGGGATACGAAACAGAACCAAAATACAATGAACAACGAGCAGACATTGTTCAAAATATAATATTTAGAAACAGCCAAAAAGTAATAAAATACACTCAAGGTATTCAAATGGGATCAGCAATAGACTCAAACGCTATTCCAACACCATGGGATATGCCAGGATACGATGATCAAATAATAATGGCATCAGGATCATTCGTTCAAGGTTCATCAATCGAAATATCATGTGATGCTCCAATAAGAGAACCATACATAGCCTACCAACAAGGGGGCCTAACATACGAATACGGAAAAATCGCCGTAGCAAAAGCAATAGATAACATAGAGCAATAATAAATTGTTCTTTTTTTGTTAATCTTATGATACAATATAAATGGGGAAGAGGTAAAAATGGAAAAACTAATAATAAATAAAGAAAGACTAACTAAAGAAGAAATAGAAAAAACAAAAATAAAAAGTCGTATTATCATACTAAATAATAAAAATGAACTAATACTATGTAATTACAATGGATGCTATTTATTAATCGGTGGAAAAGTAGAAAATCAAGAAACAGTAAAAGAAGCAGCTTTAAGAGAGGCACAGGAAGAAATCGGAGTAATTCTAAATGAAAACGACCTTGATGACTTCATCACAATTGAACACTATCAAAAAAACTATCCCACAAGAGATAACAAAATAAAAAATAATCTTTTAATAACATATTATTTTATATCAAAAAAGAAAGTAGAAATAGAAAATGACAAAATAACCCTTTCAGAAAGTGAAAAAAAACAAAACTTCAAACTAATTCAAGCATCACCAAAAGAAATAATACAACTATTAGAAAGCAATAATACACAAAATCCCAGAGCAGTATACTACGAAGAAGAATTACAAGAAGTCCTACGAAGATTAAAAACAAAATAAGTTCAAACGAACTTTTTTTCTTTTTAAAAACTGTGCTATAATTATAAGGGAGGTACTAAATATGATAAATCTAGACAACATACAAAACGAAACAATAATAATTTGTGAAAAAGAAACTAAAAAACAAATACTAAAACAATTAACAAAAGAACAAAAACTCTTAAATATAAAAATATTAACAAAAAAAGAACTAATTAAAAAACTATACTTTTCATATGACTTAAATGCCATATTATACTTAATAGAAAAGTATAATTACAAATATGAAGTAGCAACAATGTACTTAGACAATTTAATCTACATCGAAGATAAAACCTATAAAAATGATAAATTAAAACACTTACAAGTTCTAAAAAATGAGTTGGAAGAACAAAAACTCTTACTTAAAGACAATTATTTCCAAAATCTAATCGAAGGAAAAGATATAATCTTCTACCACTATGACTATTTAACATCATTCGATAAAAAGATAATAAATGACTTAAAAGAAATATCAAACGTCAAAATAATAGATAAAACTTATAAAAACTATCAACCAAAAATCTATGAACTAAAAACAATTGATGAAGAAATAGAATTTGTAGCAAACGAAATATCAAAACTAATTGAAAATAACACACCAATAAATAATATAAAACTAACTAATCTTGATGACTCATATCTAAAAAAACTAGAAATGATATTTGATCTATACAATCTACCACTACAACAACTTACAAAAACATCAATCTATGAAACTGAAATAGGTCAAACATTCATAAAAAACTATCAAGAAGACATAGAAAAAACATTAGATTTATTAAATAATAAGTACAAAGATAAAGATACTATCAATAAAATAATAAACATATTAAATAAATACATAAAAATAAACAATTTCACAAGAGTAAAACAACTAATAATTCATGACTTAAAAACCACTTATATAAAACAACCAAAACTAAAAAACCAAATAGAAGTCATAAACTACAACAACCAAACCGAAGACACTAACTATGTTTTTATGCTAAACTTTAATCAAAAAAGCATTCCAAATCTAAAAAAAGACGAAGACTTTTTAACAGACAATCTAAAAGAAGAACTAAATCTAAATACTACATTAGAACTAAATAAAATGATAAAACAAAGTACTATCAAAAATATTCAAAATATAAAAAATCTAACAATTACATACAAAACACAAGATGGTAAACAAGAGTGCTACCCATCAGCATTAAAAGAAGAACTAAATATCGAAACACAAAAACCAAATAAAGACATAAAAATAAGTTATTCCACTATAAATAATAAATTAAAACTAGCAAAAAAACTAGACAATTACACAAAATACAACACAGTAGATGAAGAATTAAAAATATTAAATAACAACTATGAAATACCATACCAAAAATACGATAATAACTATACAGGTATAAATAAAAAAGAAATGTATGACTTTCTCGAAGGCAAACTAAATCTATCATACACAAAGAT
>CAKOIB010000028.1 GCA_934086255.1 uncultured Bacilli bacterium | reverse complement strand
TCTTTATGGAGTATCGCCAATAGATATAACACCACAGTAAATGAACTTAAAAGTTTAAACAACTTAACCAGTAATACCCTTAGTATTGGTCAGATATTAAAACTACCAAGCACTACTACAACTACAAAAACATATATCGTCAAAGCCGGAGACTCTTTGTGGAGTATCGCAAATAAAAATAATACAACAGTAGATGCATTAAAATCTTTAAATAATCTAACCAGTAATACATTACGTATCGGTCAGGTGCTTAAAATATAGCATTGTAAAAGTGTGCCACCAAAGCCCACTTTTATTCATATTATCTATTTATCCCATCAGTAAAGGCCTTAATATCTTTATCAGATGTACTTCCTGAAACTTTTTTTACACTAAACCAGTTACCATTTCCGGCTTCATTTTCTAATAACTTGCCACTTTGACCAATGCCAGAAGAAGCCGACGTACAAACAGGCAAAACAGAATATTATAGTAACTTAGTACAAAAAAATAATGGTATATAATGAAAGTAATAATTAATATCACCCTAGAAGACCGAGAAACATTTTATGAAAAACTTATCAAATATTATGAAAGCAGGGACATGCAAGAGTTAAAAGAGTGGATTTATAATAACTGTATAGACGGTATAAACCTAAATAACTAAATCTATCTTGATGTCGTTGTGGCAACAAAAAAAGTAGTGGAACAAAGCCATTACTTTTTATTATATTTATCAATTTGATTACCTCAGTATACTAGCATTATCATAAGTTAATAACATATCACGATTAACGATTAACATACATATTGACTTCTTTTATTAAAAAGTATAAACTGAACGAGAAGAAAGGAGTTTGTATAAAACTATGAATAAAAATTTTATTAACAAAAATAACCGTGACAAATTTATTTTTAAGGGTTCTTTAGCATTAGAATCTTATTATGATGATACACACGAAAATAAAAGATTATTTGATAATTTCAATAATAAATTGAAAGAATACCGTTCATTATATGAGAAAAGTGATAGTAACAAAGAGGATATTGTTAATAGTTTATTATTAACTATTGAACAGATTGGCGAAGAAAAATTTACAATATACGAAGATGGAGATGTCGAATATAATTATATTAATGATAAAGGAGATGAATTTAATGTCAGATAGAAAAGGCGGAGGTAGTAGAGAGTGGGGTTATGCTAGTTACGATGTTGATAGATATGATAATTAACGTTATCTATAGATGATACATTTTTTACAAAAAAACAATGAGTAAAAATATTGATTTGTTTAGAAAACCGTTTATAATATAAAATAAGAAAGGAGATTTACTAATGAACGAAAATGAATTAAAAGATTCGGATATTAGAGGGCAAATTGATATAGCCTTTTCTAGATTAATTGGGCCACTCGCAATTATGAGTGAATTAAAATCTTATGAAAGTTCACATGAAGAAATACATAACTTATTAAATATCATAACAAAATGGGGTGCAAAATTTCAAAGTGTTCAAAACCTATCATTTATAAATTTTAATGAACTACTTAATGTATATAATAGGTTAGATATATTAAAAGATAAGTTTTTATTTGATGTCAACCTAGGATTTGAAAATGAATTATCAGATGAAATTGTCATCTGGATGTATGAATTAATGAATTTAAGAAAAATACAAATTGAAAGGGAGTTAAAAAATGAGCAGTGAAAATGATAAAGTAATAAGAGTAACCGAATATGGAAATAAAAAAGATAGTGGAAAAAGTGGCGCAAAAATAGATTTTTATTCTAGGGATCCAAAAAAGGGGCCACATGATTCAGTTCATATTAGTGTAGATACAGACCAAAAAACATACAGGGCTGTAACAAAAATAAATGGGAAAAAAAGCTCAAGTTCTGGTGGCTGTTATTTAACAACAGCCTGTATGAAATATCTTCAAGAAAATTTTGATGATAACTGTTATGAATTAACAGTATTAAGGTGGTTTAGAGATAATTTTGTTTCAAAAGAAGATATAGAACATTACTATTCAGTAGCGCCCGCTATTGTTGAGAGTATCAACAATGAAGAAAATTCAGATATTATTTATGCTTATATTTATGAGAACATAGTTGATTATTGTACCGAGGCAATTGAACAAGGAAACTATGAGGCTGCATATAACAGATATAAAAATAGTGTCTTAACATTAGAAGAACAATTCGCAAAACCTGCATTAACAAATGGATTTGTAAAAACTTTAAGATTAAAAACTAATAACTAGTAAAAATTAATCGTCCTATAAACTTTTAAAGAAAGTATAAATTAGGATGATTTTCTATAGAGTATTGCAAATAAAATAATGATTTATAATAACTGTATAGACGGCATAAACCTAAATAACTAAATTCATCCCATCTAGCGGTGTAGTAACAAAAAAGCAGTGGATCAGCTCAACCCATTACTTTTTATTTTGACTTACTACCTAATTTCTTTACATGTGCATTACCAGATGAAACCACATTCCTGTCAACATACCTACCAAAAGAAGCCTTACCTACAGTATCACGAAGCCATTCCATACATTCTTCTCTTTTCTCTGGATTTCTAAAGTCATAAGAATAAACAGCCTTATTTCTGCCAGTAATCTCTACAATAGGGAACCTGTTCTCATCAAGTTTGTAAGAAATAAACTTAATCTTCCTGCCTCTTCCAGCTTTTCTATTATACTCATCAATTTGATTTTTTACAGCAACCACCATAACATACGCAAAATAATCAGGATGTACATAGTTTTCATAAAAATTTTCAGACTCAAATATACTTTCATCAACCGTAGAAGTAAAAACATTCTCTGTCATAAGTGTTTTAGACTTCATATTTTTAATAGTAGACTTCATCTTAAGACCAATAACCCCATATAAATCACTCATCCATTCTGATGGCGTCTTTAAAATCTCATCAGATATAACCCCAACCTCATCATTTTCCATTTTAGAAAAACCATTCATCCTTCTAGTCGCAATCCAAAAAGGATGATATTTAATAACAAAATTATAAGTATCCTTATCTAACTTTCTAACGTCCTTGCAGCCTCTTACAATCTCTCTTGCCTTATATATATTCATAAGAGAATTAAAAGCATCCGTACTATCTTTCTCCACCTCTTTAGCGTAGAAAGTCCTATTATCAACTTTAATGTATGAAATATCATTAGAATTCAACTTAAACGTAACAGCCCCGTCAAATAACTTTGTAAACCTCTCCATAGTCTCCATTATATCAGGATTAATATTATCGTTATCCATAGTATCACTCCTTCTAAAAAAATAAATAACGTCTAGATATAATATATAAAAATGAAAAAATTGTCAAATTATAAAAAAAAATGTATAATTATACTAGGATGGTGAATATATGAAAATAACAAAAGAAATAAATAAAGATATATTTAGAGAATACGACCTTCGCGGTGTAGGAGATACCGACTTAACAGATGACGTAGTTTATACAATAGGTAAAAGTTATGGTACCTACATAAAAAAAGATGGTAACAACAAAGTCGTCATAGGGCACGATAATAGACTTACATCAGAAAGAATAGTAAATGCCCTAATAGAAGGCTTAAAAAGTACTGGCCTCACCATAATAGATCTAGGACTTGTAACAACACCAATGTACTACTTTGCTAAAAAGCATTATAACGTAGGTACTGGTATTATGGTGACCGCTAGCCATAACCCTAAAGAATATAATGGCTTTAAAATATCATTTAGTGAAATAGGTAATGCCTATGGACCTTTAATAGAAGACTTCAAAAACTTTACATATAAAACCGAATTTATCACCGAAGAAGGTGGTAACATAATAAATAAAGATATAAAAATCGCTTACCTAGAAAATATCAAAAACAGTGTAAACTTAGGAAAACGTAAAATAAAAGTCGTTATCGACTGCGGTAACGGAACAGGAAGCACAATAGTAAAAGATATATTTAAATTATTTGACATAGACGTTACATACCTGTATTGCGAAAGTGACGGTAACTTCCCGCACCATATCGCAGACCCCGCCGTTCGGGCTAACATGATAGATTTAGGTAAAAAAGTAAAAGAAGTAAACGCCGACTTCGGTATCGGTATTGATGGCGACGCCGATAGGGTGGGAGTAGTAGATGAAAACGGTAACTACCTAACCGCCGACCTTCTAATGCTTATAGTTTATAGATACTTATCTAATACCATAAAAACTAAAAAAGCCGTATTCGACGTAAAATGTTCTAGAGCCCTTATAGATGGATTAAAAGACCTAGGCTTAAAAACCGAAATGTATCGTACTGGCAACTCATATTTAAACCTAAAAATGCAAGAAGGATATGACTTCGGCGGTGAATACTCTGGGCACTTCTTCTTTAGAGATAAATACCAAGGTTTCGATGACGGCATATACGCCGGCCTTAGAATAATAGAAATACTTTCTAATAACACATGTAAATTCAGTGAATTACTTAAAAATATTAATACCTATTATTCAACCGAAGAAATCAAAGTCGCCGTAAGAGAAGATAATAAATTTAAAATAGTAGATAAAATAAAAGAATACGTAGAAGAAAAACACTATCTATCCGAACAAATAGATGGCGTTAGAGTGGAATTCGATTATGGCTGGGCCTTAGTGCGTGCTAGTAACACAGGACCAAATCTAACTGTAAGATTTGAAGCAAACACCGAAGAAAGCCTAAAAAGTATAGAGAATGAATTCATGAGCCTTATAAATAAGTATAAAGAAATTTTATAGTTTAACTGTTAACTTTATAAATAATATGATAAAATGTTATCGGTGGTAAAATGAAAAAAACGTTTGAATATAAACTAGATGGCGAAAAATATAACGTCATAATAGAATATAAAAACAATAAAAATACCTATATTAAAGTTAAAGAAGACTTAACAATATACATAACAACCAATATATTTACCACGAAAAGAGATATAAAATACTTGCTTGATAAAGAAAGCAACTACTTAAGAAAAATATTAACAAAAGTAAAGAAACGTAGCGAAAAAAGTGCGGACTTCTATTATTTAGGAACCAAATATGATATAATAAAAGCACCATTTGATAATATAGAAATAGATGAAAATAAAATATACTATAAAAATGAAAAAATGCTAGAAAAATGGTTAAAAGACCAAACCATAAAGATATTTAAAGTAAGATTAGACCATTGTTATAATTTGTTTGAAGAAGATATTTTGTATCCCAAACTAAAAATAAGAAGTATGAAAACTAGATGGGGAGTGTGTAATAGAAGAGATGATTCAGTTACCTTAAACTCCAAACTAATAAGATATAAAATAAATGATATTGATTACGTTATTATCCATGAGCTTTCCCATTTAGTACATTTCGATCACTCAAAGGCTTTTTGGAAAACCGTTGAAAAATATATGCCAGATTATAAAAAAGCAGTAAAAGAATTAAAGGAGTAGATATGTGTGCGAAGATTAAGTAAAATTTTATCAGTAATATTAGTAATTGCGTTATGCCTTACGTGTTCTTATAATGCAAAGGCTAAAGAAAAAACTTTAAATGAACTGCAGGCCGAAGCTAAGGCTAATAGAGATGCTTATGAAAAAGCTAAAAGCCAAAAAGAACTTTCAGAAGCCGAAAGAGCCACTGCGACAGAACAGAAAAATAACGTAGAAGCGCAAATAAATGAGACTAAATCGCAGATTGAAACTACACAAAAAGAAATCGAAAAATTACAAGAAGAAATAAACAAAAAAGATGAACAAATCAAAAGTCTCATGTCCTTTGTCCAAATTTCAAATGGCGAATCAAACTATCTTGAATACATATTTGGTGCCAAAGACTTTACTGATTTTATCTATAGAGTGTCAGTTGCCGAGCAATTATCAGATTATAATGATAAATTGATTAAAGAATATAATTCTAATGTAGATGAACTTGATGAAAAGAAAACAGAACTTACCACTAAACAAGCTGATTTAGAAAAGCAGCAACAACAATTAAGTGAACTTGAGGCAAAATTAGATAAAGAAATTGAAAACATCAGTGAAGGTATGTCTTCAAAGGACGATGAATATAAAACTCAAATCGGACTTATAAATAGTTTAAAAAGTTTAGGATGTAGTGGTGGCGAAACCATGAGCTCTTGTAAAAACAGAATTTATTCATCTTATAAATCTAGTGGGTCCAGTGGAGGAGGAGCCTCTGCCAATTATAATGGTACCTATATGCCACTGTTATCCGGAAGAGTTACCAGCGACTATGGCAATCGTTCATTAGATTACCATACAGGAATAGACTTCTCCGGAACCACAGCCGTTTATCCAGTTGCCTCAGGTGTAGTGGTTCATGTCGTAGACGGTAGTACAAGTACCTGTGGTAACCATATAATATACGTTTACCATCCAGATTATGGCTATACAACCTCATACTGGCATTTAGTGAGCAGAAGGGTAAGTGTTGGACAAAACGTAACTCCAAGCACCCAACTCGGTAATACTGGAGGTGCCGGATATAAAGATGGACAATATTATGGTGGTACCTATGTCCAGTGTGCTTATGGTGGACATATCCACTTAAATTTATTCTATGGACTTACCACAAAAAATAGTGGTAGAATAAATCCAAGAACTTGGCTCAAAAATATCCCATCTGCCGGATCGTCATTTACAAGTTATAGATAAAAGGGAACAATCCCTTTTATTTGACATTATACGCTATAACTTCCATTATAATAATAATTGGTGATATAATGAAAGTGAAAGTTTTCGACGAAAGTCATGAAAAAGATTTAGAAAGCGATATCAATGAATTTTTAAGTTCAAATGAAGTAGAGCTTATAGATATCCATTATTCAGTAAGTTTAGGAGTATTTGGTGAAGAACAAGTATATTGTTTTTCCGCACTTCTTGTCTATAGATAGGAGTAATTATGAAAAAAACAAGTTTTTTAGCGGGTGCCGCCATATCAACGATTGGAATAATTATCTGTAAAGTAATAGGACTTATATACGTAATTCCTTTTTATGCAATTATAGGCGTCGCTGGTGGAGCATTATATAGTTATGCCTATTCTATATATAACATGTTCTTAAACCTCGCCACAAGTGGCATACCAGTTGCCATGAGTAAAGTAGTAAGTGAATATAATGCCAAAGGATACTATAATACCAAAGAGCGAACATTCAAAATAGGGCTTAAAGTAATAGGAGTTCTGTGCGTAACAATCTTTATTCTTTTATTCGCCTTTGCCCCTCAAATAGCGTACTTCATAATCGGAGATGTAAAAGGCGGAAACACCATAGAAGATGTCGCGTTTGTTATAAGAGTGATATCAACCGCTATTTTAGTAGTACCATTCTTAAGTGTATCCAAAGGATACCTTCAAGGACATAAAATAATGAGCGTCTCATCAGTTGCTAATATATTAGAACAACTAGTTAGAGTAGTAGTTATTTTAGCAGGTAGTTATTTAGCCCTAAACGTATTTCATCAAACAACATCCGTCGCCGTAGGTGTTGCCGTATTTGGTGCTACCGTAGGAGCCATCATTGCCTATCTTTACGTTAGAAATAAAATAAAGAAAAATAAAAAAGAACTAAATAAAGACGCAGTCATAACAAATGCCGAAAAGAAAATTACAACCAAACAAATTGCTAAAAAAATAGTCTTCTATGCACTACCTTTTGTAGCAATTTCTGTTATTCAGTCAGGCTTTACCATGGTAGACGTCTTCACTGTTGTAAAATCATTAGTATCTTTAGGTTATAGTACAACTATAAGTGAAAACGTCTTAAGCGTCATCGCTACATGGGGTTCAAAACTTAACATGATAGTAATGAGTATCGCAACTGGTATTATCATGAGTTTAATACCAACCATTGCCTCATATTATGCTGTAAAAAAATATAAAGACGTAAACCTAAAAATAAATGAAGCTATAAGTACCCTAGTACTTATAACAATTCCCCTTGCCGTAGGGTTAAGTTTTATGGGGGCCGACGTATGGACTGTTTTTTATGGCTATAACGAACTAAATATATCAATATTTAAGCTGTTAATATTATCACAAATAACACTTTCCATATGTTCAGTTATGGTTAATACTAACCAGACTTTAAATAACACCAAAGCAAATATAATAGGACTTGGACTATCCTTAATTGCTAAAATAGCCCTAAATATTCCATTCATGAAACTCTTTAGTGCTATCGGTATTGAAGCATACTATGCTCCAATTGCGTTAAACATCATCATAGATACATTATGCTCTATATATCTTGCTTATGTAATAAAGAAGCAAACAAATATAAGTTACTTTAAATCAGTAAAAACCATTATTAAAGTAATCCTATGTACTGCCATTATGATATTAAGTTTAATGATCTTAAATTTCATAGTACCAATGACATCACATAGTAGAATAATCGCTATCTTGCAACTATTAATTTATGGTGTAGCCGGCATAATAGTATATTTCTATGTCGCATATAAATCAAAAACATTAGACGAAGTATTTGGTAAAGAAATGCTCGCCAAAATACTTACAAAACTAAAATTAAAAAGAACAATTGACTAGTTAATCAAATTTTGATATTCTAAAAATAGAGTAGGAGGGATGCACAAGTGGAAAGTTTAAGCCTTTTAGAGAAGTTGCAAGTACTTTTCCAAAATGTACTTGTGCATCCCATTTTTATATTAATATTATTAATCCCAGCATTCTTAATATTATTTGATAAAAAAATAACCAAAAAACTATTAGTAATAATATACATCCTTGTATTATTAGTAGTACTCTTTGTGGGTAATGATGTTATATTTAAACTGTTTGATAACGTAGTAAACGGAATTTTTATGACCCTTTACTTCCCAACCTTTGTAACCTTATTTATTGTGGAAATGATATCGGCTATCATAATGCTTATAACATTCTTAAAAGAAATAACCAAATTATCTAAAAGAATAAACATAATCGCATTCTCACTTATCCAAGGACTTTTCTGCCTTGTCTTAACAGTGATAAAAGCAAATAAAATAGACATATATAAAGAAAACGCCCTATATAGTAATAGTGATGTCTTAACTCTTATGCAATTACTAATGGGAGTGTTCTTACTTCAAATGCTATCATTACTTGTAATATATGTAGTAGAAAAAATAACAAACAAACTAGACGGAAAAGATAAACCTAAAATAGAAAAAGAAAATGTGCGTATTATAACGCCTTATGCCGAAAAAAAGATAAAGCTTGAAAAGCAAAAGCCACTTGATAAAAATTTAATTTTAGATAAACATATCACTCCTGCTGATTTAAGGCAAACCATCAAAGAAGAAGAACAAACAAAACTAGAAAAAATAAAACCATCTGTACCTTTAGATAAAACCTTGATATTAGATAATCACATTTCATCTGACGATTTAAAAGGAAAAATAGAGGCTGAAAGGCAAAAAGTAAGTAAACCACAAAACCCTCTAGATAAATCATTAATAATAGATAATGTAATCGAAGCATCAGATTTGAAGGAAGAAATAGAAAAACAAAATAAGAGAATAAATGAACTGAATAAACCACAGTCTCCTTTAGATAAAACATTAATATTAGATGAAAATATGTCCTCAGAAGATTTAATAACCAGAATAAAAGAAGATGAGCAGATAAAATTAAACCAAATAAAACCTCAAACTCCACTAGACAAAAAATTAATTATAAACAAAAATATTACTTCCATGCCAGTTTTAGATAATACTAAAAAGGAAATGCCAGAAAATAAAGCTATTAGTTTCGCTGACTTTAAGCCAGAATTCCCAGACGCTAAAACCAAAGCCGTAGAAATAAAAACACCACCACTAGAAGAATTATCTATTAAATTATCTAATAAAGAGCCAGTAAAAGATACTCCAAAAGAGTTAATCGGTAATATTACAATAGTAAACTTTGATAAAACAGTAAAACTAATTAAAGAGTTAAAAAGGGTATATACATTTTAATTAAGGTGATAGAATGAAACAAAACTTAATAGGACTAACTAAAGCAGAAGTAAAAAAAATGGAAGAAGTAGGCGAAGTAAATTATAAGTCTGAAATAAAAACAAAAAGTATTAGTCAAATAATAATGACTAACTTTTTAACTTTGTTTAACTTTTTAAACCTTTTTCTAGCCATAATCGTATTTATGGTAGGCTCCTACAAAAACTTACTTTTTATAGGAGTAGTTATTTGTAACACCTTAATAAGCACAATTCAAGAAATAAGAAGTAAACTTACCATTGATAAATTATCATTATTAGAAGAAAGTACCATTACCGTAATAAGGGATGGTAACGAAGAAAAGATAGACATCCATAAAATAGTAAAAAATGATATCTGCAAATATACAGCAGGTAATCAAATATGTACAGACGGCACTGTCCTTGAAGGCAAAGCTCTAGTAAACGAGTCATTAATAACTGGTGAATCAGAGCCAGTAGAAAAAAATATTGGTGATGAACTATTATCTGGAACCTTTATAATTTCTGGTAAAGTATACGCAAAAACAATACATGTAGGTAACGAAAATTATAGTGCTAAAATATCTAGGGAAGCTAAGTACCTAAAAAAAGTAAATTCAGAGATAATGAACTTTGTAAACAAAATAATCAAATATATATCTATAACAATTATTCCTATCGGTATCCTTCTATATATTCATCAAATAAATATTGTTGGTGCTCAAAGCCAAAACGAAGCTATACTAAATGTTGTCGCGGCTTTAATAGGAATGATACCAGAAGGACTTGTTCTACTTACAAGTACCGTTTTAGCCATCAGCGTTATTAGACTATCGAAGCATAATGTCCTAGTAAGAGAAATATATTGTATTGAAACCCTTGCTAGAGTAGATACAGTATGTTTAGATAAAACCGGGACTATTACCAAGGGTGAAATGTATGTATCGGATCTTATACCTCTAAACATGACCTTAAAGAGCGATATCACAGATGCCCTTGGCATAATGAGTTATCATATGGCAGATGACAACGAGACCATGCGTGCCATTAGTGATAAATACTCTAGATATAACGATTATAATGTAAAAAACATCGTACCATTTTCATCAGTAAACAAATGGTCAGGTATATCATTTGAACATGAAAGTTATGTCCTTGGTGCCCCAGAAATAATACTCGGAGATACTTCATCTATTAGACAAGAATTGGATAATTATACAGAAAATAATAGAGTAGTGCTTCTATGTAAAACAAATGAACTTTTAGGTAAAACATTACCAAAAGATTTAAAGCCAATGGCTCTTATACTTATAAATGATAAAATTCGAAAAGAAGCCAAATCAACTTTAGACTTCTTTAAAAGACAAGGAGTAGATCTTAAAATTATATCTGGTGATAACCCTAAAACTGTCGCAGGTATCGCTAAAAAAGTAGGCCTAGAAAATATTAAATATATAGATATGTCCACTACTGATAATGAAATCCCAAATTTAATAGAAGAATATAATGTTTTTGGTAGAGTAAGACCAGAACAAAAAAGAGAAATAGTAAGATGCCTAAAAAAAGAAGGGCATACCGTAGCTATGACTGGAGACGGAGTTAATGATGTACTTGCTTTAAGAGAGGCGGACTGTAGTATAGCTATTAATAGTGGAAGTGATGCAGCTAGAAATATATCTGATTTAGTGTTGTTAGATTCAAACTTTGCATCCTTGCCCCACGTTGTCGCCGAAGGTAGAAGAAGTATAAATAACCTTCAAAGGTCTGCTTCATTATTCCTTTGTAAAACAACATATGCCACTTTACTAGCAATCATATTTATATTTTTAAGCACAACATATCCCTTTGTACCAATACAACTTACCTTAACCAGCATGGTAACCATAGGAATACCATCATTTATTCTGGCTCTTGAACCAAACAATGATAGAATAAAAGGCAATATCATGATGAACGTCATAAAAACGGCTTTACCAACAGCCCTTACCATTGTAACCAATGTTGTTATAATATCTTTTTTACCAAATATTATAAGTATAACTGAAGCTGAAGTATCAACTCTTGCTGTAATATTAACTGGTTTTACGGGTTTTACTTTGTTATATAGAATTAGTGTTCCATTTAATAAATTAAGGCGAATATTATTTGTATCACTAATAATACTATTTACGCTTGGTATAGTGCTTTTTAAAGATTTATTCTCATTAACTATATTACCATTACATTTAATTGTCATAGCGGCCATATTATTAATGAACGCAGTTATGCTTTTTAGCTTTTTTGCAGCATTTATTGATAAAGTGTTAATTAAAAGAATATAAATTATTAAGCGTGTTTAACGCTTTTTTTCTGCTTTTAAATATTTAATACACCAAAAGTATTTTAGTACATAAAAAAATAAAACAATATCAAAAAACGATAATTACAAATTCGTAATATCGTCTTCAGTAAGACCAGTAATACTGGCAACTTTTGAAATATTCATTCCATCTTCAAGAAGTTTTTTGGCAATAGCAATCGCTTTTTCATTACCTCCTTGTTCTTTGGCCTCGTTAATATCAAAATTATACATTGCCTGTTTCATCTTTTCTTCATCATACAAACCAATAATATTGTAGTCGGTATTTAAATCATCTATCTTTTTTGCCATAGCCATTAGATCTTCATCTCCTTCAGCAAGTCTAAAAAGTTCTTTTCTACTTGTACTTTGCAACATAACAAGTATCTTTTCAAACTTTGATAACTCAATATTATTATAATGCTTTTCGGCTGCTTTGGCTATTGCATTTGTAAACTCTTTTGAAATTTTCTTCGTCAGAATATTTACTTTCCTCATCCTTTAGAGTGAAAGTAAGATATATTCTATCATCAAACTCACTGCCCGCACTAAAGCATTCAGTTGATATTTTATGATGATAATTATGATTTTTAAGTCTTAATGACTTTGTGTCATTAGCATTAGCTTCAATATTTATGGTATGTCCACTAATGTTGATTAAAATATCAGCCATTTTACCTTTCTCTTTGTATTTTTCTTTCTTAAGTTCGGTATTTAAAAATCTTATTTTGTCTATTACCTCACTCATAGTAAAATGAGTACAAGTAACTAGGATAATATAAAGGCATTTTCTAAGTTCATTGCTTTGAATTAATGCTTTAAATAATCCATCAAATATACCGGGGATAATTTTATCTCCATTTGGTTTGACTTTAGATGATATTTTTGATTTAGATATTTCTTGTTTTTCTACCTTTTCATTTTTTAATAAAGTCATAATATTTTCCTCCTCTCTGACTTTGATTTTGTTCAAAGATAGGTGTAAATGTTTTAATCACTTCGCTTTCTGCCCATGATTATATACAGGGACGTGAATATAAGTCAAAGTGAGGTTTTACCCAAATTGAGGTACTTTTTGGTACTTAATTTGGAAAATTCATGCTTTTTAAAATTTTTGCAAAAGGTTTTATTCATAGAACCATACATAACCTGCATTTTTAAATTTAACTACACATATAATTATTAAAATTCTGAAGTATAAAAAACTGCACTAAAATTTGATTGATTTTTAAATAAAAAAATGATATGATTATCATAGGTATTAATCTATCTATATAGTAGGGTTGATATATAGAAATGTAGAGTGTCTAAAGTAGTGTAAAGCATAAAAAAATACGTAAAAACTATTGACATAAAAAACGATATCCGCCAAAATTTTATAGATACTAATTAGAAAGGCTATAGCAAGGAAAAGGCTATAGCAAGGAAAAGGCTATAGCAAGGAAAAGGCTATAGCAAGGAAAAGGCTATAGCAAGGAAAAGGCTAT
>CAKOIB010000027.1 GCA_934086255.1 uncultured Bacilli bacterium | reverse complement strand
AAACTGGAGTAAAAAAATCGGAGCAACCTACTTTGAAATAAAAGTTACAAAAGAAAATATAAATGCTTCAAAACTATATGAACAAATAGGCTTTAAAGACTTCGAACACAAAATGAGAATAGAATTATAAGAGTAAAAACACTGTAAACTATTCATTACAAACCTTGTAAAAAGTATTAAAAAAGACTATACTAATTATATAAAAGAAATAAAGAGGTGGAACTATGGTAAATACTGTGGTAATAATATTACTAATTTTATGTGCATGTGTTGGAATATATCTAATAAAATGTTAACAAGGAGAGATAACATGTTTGAAAATAAAAAAATCTTAATATTAGGCTTTGCAAGAAGTGGATACGATGCTGCCAAATACTTAATAAATAAAAATAATCAAGTAATAGTAACAGATAAAAAAGAAATAAAAGACGAAAAATATAATGAGTTAAAAGAACTCGGAGTACAATTTGTAATGAATGATTCAAAAACTGATATTTTAGATAATACATTTGATTATTTAATCAAAAGTCCTGGAGTTCCAATAGATCATCCATACGTCATAAAAGCAAAACAACTCCACATAGAAGTCATAAACGAAGTAGAAATGGCCTATCGCATAATTAGAAAAGAACATAATATAAAACTAATTGCTATAACAGGTAGCAACGGAAAAACAACAACTACAACACTCATTTATAATATGCTAAAACAGTCTCATGACAACGTCTTTCTAGCGGGAAACATTGGCTATCCATTATCAGGATTTATAGACAAAGTAAAAGATAATGATATAATCGTAATGGAAACATCATGTCAACAACTAGAAAACTTAAAAGAATTCAAACCAGATATTGCAGTAATGACTAATATCACTGAAGCACATATCGATTTTATGAAAACATATGAACACTATAAATATGTAAAAAGCAAACTACTACAAAATCAAAAAGAAAAAGATATTGCTATTTTAAACAATGAATCAGAAGACCTAAAAGAAGCAACAAAAAATGCTAAATCAACTAAAAAATACTTCTCATCAAAAAACATTATAAATGGATGCTATATAAAAGATAATGAAATATATTATTATGATGAAAAAATAATAGACTTAAAAGATATCAAATTACGTGGAATGCATAATTATGAAAACATTATGGCATCCATCATGGCAGTAAAAGAATTAAATGTTACAAACGAAGACATAAAAAAAGTACTAACAACCTTTATGGGAGTAGAACACCGTCTAGAATACGTTAATACAGTTAACAATAGAACATTCTATAATGACACTGAAGCAACAAATATAAAATGTACTCAAATAGCACTTTCCTCATTTGAAGAACCAACCATAATAATACTCGGAGGACTAGAAAGAGGACAAAACTTCAATGACTTACTACCATATATGAAAAATGTTAAAGCAATCCTAGCAATTGGACAATGTAGAAAAAGAGTAGTAGACTTTGCAAAAGAAAACAATAAACAAGTATTTGAATACGAACATTTAAAAGATGCAACATTAAAAGCCTATGAAATATCACAAGAACATGATGTAATATTACTTAGTCCTGCCAGTGCATCATGGGATCAATACAAACAGTGCGAAGACAGAGGAGCAGAATTTAAAAATATAGTCAATAACTTAATTGACAATTCAAAATAAATATGTTAATTTAAAATAGAAAGAAGGGAGAGGTTAAATATGCCAACTAATAACGAAGAAACAAAACAAACTAAAAAACAAACACCTAAAAAAACAACAAGTGCTAAAAAAACTACTACAACAAAAACTGCACCAAAGAAAACTACAACAACTAAAACAAGCACACAAACTAAAAAGACAACTACAAAAACTACAGCTAAAAAAACAACAGCTAAAAAAACAACAGCAAAAGATGAAACAGTAAAAAAACAAGCACCAAAAACTACTGCAAAAACTTCAACTAAAAAAACAACAAGTGCTAAAAAAACTACTACAGCACCTAAAAAAGAAGATGTAAAAAAAGAAACAAATAAAGAAAATATAAAACAAGAACCAAAAGAAGAAAAGAAAGACTTTGTTGAAGAAGCAATGAATGTAGTAGAAAACATTATGGATACTAAAGATACAACTAACAAATATAAAGAAGATGACATATCTAAAAACACAGCAGTCTCTATTATTGCATACCTTGGAGTCCTAAGCTTAATTCCATATTTCCTATGCAAAGATAGTAAGTTTGCAATGTTTAACGCTAAACAAGGAGTAAACTTATTTATCCTTGAAGTAATATGTTCACTTCTAGCAAACATTATTAATCTATTCACTCCATGGTGGATAGCAAGAGCAATAATATACGTTGTATACTTAATATTCGTTCTACTATCATTAATCGGAGTTATAAACGTATTAAATGGTAAAGCAAAAGAACTACCATATGTAAGTGCATTTAAATTCATAAAATAGACTTTGACTTAAAAACTCAAAGTTTTTTTTATTTGATTGTATTAAAAAAAATAATATGGTACAATACTTATATAAATAATAAAGGGTGATACTATGAATTTTATAAAAAATAATTATAAAAAAATAACTCCATTTGTAGTGATAATGTTAATAGCGATAATCTCGTATTCAGTTACACAATCATCATATGCAGAAACGACTACAAAAACATTTACAAGACAAGAAATACAAGACATGATAGTATCCACTGCAACAAGTTACCTAAGAAACAACACATATTCAGACTACGATCAACATTCAATGGATGCATCATCTACTTATAATGGTTCATCAATTACAACATTCAACTGGAGAGACTTTAACATAACACCAGAAATGGTAAGCAGAACCAATAACTTTCATGATGACTGTAGTAGCTTCATAGCACAAGTATTAATAAACTCAATAGACTATGACTTTTCGAATTACTATAACTACACATCAAACACATTCTACTTATTTAAAAACTTTACTTACACACAGTCTAAGTCATCAAAAACAACATTTATCGAAGGCTATAAAAGAACAGGAAAAAGTATTTCAACATTCTTCTTCAATAAATTAGCAAACTCTATAGCAAACGTATCTAAAGGAACAGAATACAAAAACGATACTAATTTTGTAAACTATTACTATGAATTCACTGGAAGTGAAACAACTTCTAAAAGAAACACTGTAATATCAAGTGTTAAACAAAGACTACAACCTGGAGACATCGTAGTCTACAGACACACTTCATCATCAGGAAGCGCAAGCGGACACGTTATGATCTATGCCGGAGACTTCTACGACAACAATGGAACAAAAATGACTGGATTCATTCATTCAACAGGAAAAAGCTATGACTTTACAACAGAAACACTAAATAGAGATAAATATGCAGTACAAACAGGTACAATGACTGTAAAAATAGATGATATAATAAACGATACCAAAACAACATCATACATGATTCTAAGACCAATAAACTATTACTGCTCATCAAAAACTTCATGCAGTCTAACCGTACCAAACAATTCATTAGCAAGACCATCTATGAAAGAATTAAAAATAGAACAATACATATCAAAAGACAATAAAAATATATCTAAATACAATAGCATCAATATTAATGATACACTTACATATAATTTAGATATAAAAAATATTAAAATAAACCCAATAAAAAACATTACAATAACCGCAGAAACACCAAGCAATACAACCTATGTTAGTTGTAATAACGATTGTAAATATAACAACAATGAAATAACTTGGACACTAGGTAATAATAGTAATATAACAAGCAATACATATAGTTATACAGTAAAAGTAGATAAACAAACAACAATTACTAATACAGGTTTTAAAATAAAAAATTCTGATAATACAATCCTTCAAATGAGTGAATTAAATACCAATATAAATCCAAGTATTAATAATGAACTAGATACTAATGTATTAACAAGTATAATAAAACTATCCCAAGAATTAAATAAAAATGGATATTTGACATACGGAACAAGTACAAACAATAACATTTATAAAACAGATATTACTACTATAAATGAAAACAATAAAATAACAATCTCATCAGTAGACTATATAAAGTTCTTATACTACAATGCTTATGGAATAGACTTAAGTACTCTAACAAAAGACAATATAAAAACATCACTATTTAATACTAAAAACGATCTATATTCTAAAAAAACAACTAATACTGATGCCATATCACAAATGCTTGTACCAGGACTATACGGAGGAAGACTACTTAAAGGAAATGATAACAACGATCGTACAAGATTTATGGTATCAAAAGATCTTGAAATTGGAGACATAGTAACATTCTACACATCAAATGCAACTCTAATAAATATATATATCTATCTAGGACAAGAAAATAACTATCCAACATTCTTAAGAATAGCAAGTGATAACACAATCACAAAACTAACAAACACATCTGCAGAAGATCTATTTAATTCACTATATGCTAAAAATCTATTTGCAATATTTAGACCTACAAGATACTATGGAGTAACAATAACCCTACAAGACAATAATAAAAAAGATCATATAACCCTAGCTAAAAACACAACCTATAGAAATCTACCAATAATAGAAAAAAAATACACTGTAACATATGAATATAACACAACACCTGATAATGAAAACAAAGAAAAAGATATAATTGATGATATATTCGATGGTTGGTATAAAGACTCTACAAAAGTAGATGAACAAACAACAATTACTGATCAAATGCCACATACACTAACAGCAAAATATACAAATAAAGAAATAACATTACCAACACCAATAAAAAATGGGTTTAAGTTCTTAGGATGGTACAAAGACTCAACACTACAAAATAAAGCATCACAAACTAATAAATATACACCACAAAGTGATATAACACTATATGCTAAATGGGAAGAAGAACAACCAGACCCATCACCAGAGCCAAATCCAAATCCTCCAAAAGAATTTGAAATAACATCAGATGAATTCACTATAAAAGATGGTTATATCTATTTAAAAGAAAATGATAAAGAGTTTACAAGCTATATAAACAAATTAAAATATGATAAATCATTTAACTATAACTTAAAACTATATGATAATAATAAAGAAATAACAAATAATATAGTATTTACCGGATCTAAACTAAAAGCAATAGACAATGAGACAGTAATAAAAGAATATATAAACATTGTAAAAGGTGATGTTAATAAAACAGGAACAGTAACAATGGCAGACGTTATGAAACTAGTAGACTATCTATTTGATAACGACACGATGACTGAAGACTACAACCTAAAAGCAGGTGATGTCAATAATACTAACACAGTAACAATGGCAGACGTTATGAAACTAGTAGACCACATTCTAGAAGGAGGAGAACTATGATAAAAAATATAAAATACCTACTATTTTTAGGACTATTTCTAATTCCATTAAATACAAATGCTGCATCAAGTAGTGTATCACTAAGCTGTCCATCAACAGCAAACAAAGCAAGTACAATAACTTGCAATATATCAATGACAACATCCGGAAGCACTGCAAATGGGATATCATCAATATACTCATTTGCAAGCGGTTTATCATTCGATAGTTTTACACCATCATCAGCATTTACACCACTAAAAAGTACTGCAACTGGTTTTGCCCTAAGTGGTTCCGGAGGAGTACCATCAAACGTATCAATCGGAACTCTAAAAGTAAAAATATCATCATCAGTTAACCCAGGTCAAAAATACCAAGTAACACTTAAAAATATTCAAGTATCAACAGTAAACTATGAAGACATTCCATCAAACCAAACAGCATCACAAGAAATAAGAATAAAATCATCAAACAACAATCTATCAAATCTATCAGTATCAGGACATGAAATAAACTTCAATAAAAACACAACAACATATAAATTAGAAACAACATCTTCAAAAGTAACAGTAAGTGCAACAAAAGAAGACCCATATGCTACCATATCAGGCACAGGAACAAAAAACTTATCATTTGGACTAAACACAATCAAAGTAGTAGTAACATCAGAAGCAGGCACAAAGAAAACATACACAATAAACATAACAAGAAAAGATACTAGATCAGATGATGCAAAACTATCATCATTAAAAGTAAACAATACTAATATAAACCTTACACCAAATCAAACAATATATAACACATCAGTAGAAAAAGACATAACAAAAGCACAAATATCTGCAACAACAAACAACGATAAAGCAACATTTGTGGCAGGATATGGTCCAAGAACAGTAAACCTATCATATGGACAAAACACATTTAAACTAATAGTAAAAAGTGAAAAAGGTAACACTAGAACATATACAATAAACATAACAAGAAAAGACACTAGATCATCAAACAACAATCTATCAAGTCTATCAGTATCCGTTGGTAAAATAAACTTCAATAAAAATACAACAACATATAACATAGACACTAAAAGTGATGTAACCAGTGCAACCATAAGTGCAACCCTTGAAGATCAAAAAGCAACATTTGTAACAGGATATAATCCAAGAACAGTATCATTAAAAGAAGGTTTCAACTCTTTCCAAATAAAAGTTAAAAATGAAAAAGGCACTATTAAAACATACACAATAAATATAACAAGAGAAGACGGAAAAAGTAGAAACAATAATCTAAAAGACTTAACACTTAGTACTGGTAATATAACATTTGATAAAAATAATTTAAATTATAACGTAACAGTAGAATATGAAATAGAAAAACTAACAATAAATGCAACTCCTGAAGATCAAAAAGCAAAAGTTAGATATCAAAAAGAAAACACCCTAAAAGTTGGAGAAAACAAAATAACAATAACAGTCGAAGCAGAAAATAAAAGTACTAAAAACTATACAATAACAGTAACTAGAAAAGAAGAAGGAAAAAAACTATCAAACATAAGTAGTCTATCATCATTATACATTGATGGAAAACAAATAACTCTAAATGAAAATCAAACAGAGTATACATACCAAACAACACAAACAGCAGCAAACGTAAAAGCAACACCTACAGATCCTAATGCAAACATCACAATAATAGGCAACAATAGTATAAAAGATGGTAGTATAATTCAAGTAATAGTAACCGCAGAAGATCAATCAACAACAATATATAAAATAAAAATAGAAAAAAAAGAAGAAAAAAACAATACTTTATTAATAATATTAATTCCAACTATAATAATAGTTATTGGTATAATAACATTTGCAATAATAACAAAAAATAAAAATAAACCAAAAGACATAGATGCAAATCTATTAAACTTAAATAGGAAATAAAAAATAAAATGGTACTTGAAAAAGTACTATTTTTGTTATAGAATTAATGTATAAGAAAATAAGGAGTGAATAAACATGAAAAAGTCACAAAAAAATGCTGATAAAACAAATATTCGTACGGGGGGGGGGGCAAATTAACTAATCCTAAGAATAAGAAAATGCTATTAATGGGATTAGTCTCATTATTTGTAATAGCAATAATATCATTAGGAACATATGCAATATGGAATAGTGAATTACTTACTGGTGATAGCACTATTAAATCAGGTCAAATTAAAATGAGTTATACAGAAACAAATGAAATAACTATGGAAAATGCACTTCCTATGAAAGATGAGGAAGGAAAAGTATTAGAAAAGTATTTTGATTTTCAAGTATTAACTTATATAAAAACAAGAGCCAATGACAACACTCAAAGAAAGTTAAGTTATGATGTAATACTAGAGCCATTAACAGTAGAAACATCTTTAAAGGACAATGAGATAAAAGTGTATCTAACTATGGTGGAGAATGGAAAAGAGACAGAAGTGGTGAAACCAACAACTATAGATAAACTAATCAATTATTTATTAAATACACATGAAGATATATTCTCAAATAATAAAGGTGAAGTAATAACAAGTTATAGACTTAGAGCATGGGTTGATGAAAAAGTAGATCCTGCAAAGTTTAATGAAAAAAAATATTCATATAAGTTCAGAGTAAATGTCAATAGTGGCAAAATAAATGAATTGGTTGAAGCAGATACAAGTGGAGCAAATGCACCAGAACTTACTAGTAATATGATACCAGTATATTACGATGAAAAAAATGATGTATGGAAGAAAGCAGATACATCAAATAAGAACAGTAATTGGTATAATTACGATAAGAAAAAATGGGCAAATGCAGTAACAATAAGTGAGTATGGAAATTATGATTCAGTAGTTAATGGTTCAAATATAGATTATTCTATAGAATCTGAGTTTTATTATACAGAACCTAGTCTTCCAACAGGGGGTAATAGTAATGTTACTCTTGCATTTCAATCTGATTCTGTGTATTATTATTCTTGTTGTCAAACAACAAAACCATCTTTTGATCGTGCGAGTGGATATTTTAAATATAATGGTACATGGACTAGAAATGATTCATTGGTTGGAAAATATTGTTCTTATGGCGATTATAAAGATGTCTCCGGAAGTTGTCAACGTAGTAGTAGCTTAAATTATATGAAAAGTAGGGGAACATTAACTACCTCTAGAAGCACAACTTACTATAATTATTTCTTGGATATGTCGCCATCTCCAACTAAGATACATTCTGCAAGCAAGTACAAGATATCAAATACATATACATATGATGCCAATACTGGTAAATATACATTAACTAATCCAATTACAAAACTATATACAACATCATATGTTAATTATTATTTGTGTGAGGATAAGGTGAGTACGTCTTGTAGTGCAATGTATAGAATTAAAGCAGTCGATAATGATACAAATACTATAACTAAAGTTGATTCATATGGTATCAAAAGAAAATCAAATGTTGCAACGGATCATTATCAAGTTGGGGATGAAATACCTATGAATAAGATAAATACAATGTGGGTATGGATACCAAGATATACTTATACATATTTAAGTACAAATACACCAGAAGAAATAAAGATTAAGTTTGAAAGTGGTACTGATAGTTCTGGAACAATAAAATGCCAAGATTCAGTAACTGGAACATCAAGTAAATCAGAAACATGTACAGATAGTACAAATGGAAGCTTAAAAGCAGGAACATCAACATATACTCATCCAGCATTCTGGTGGGATAAGAATGACAATAGTATAAGAGAAACAGGAGAAGAATTGACAGGAATATGGGTAGGTAAGTTTGAAGTATCAAGTGATACTACATGTACACCTTCTAATAATGCAACAGCAGGAATAGGATGTAACTTACAAACAATAAGACCTCAAATAAAACCAAATGTAACATCATGGAGAGGAGCAAGTATTGGGACATTCTTTAATGGAATCCAAAAAATGAGAGAATCTGGAAATAAATATGGATTTAATACAACTGATGAAACACATATGATGAAAAATATGGAATGGGGAGCAGTAGCATACCTATCACATAGTAAATATGGAATAAATAAAGAAATAAATATAAACAATTCTTCTGATTATTATACAGGAAGAAGTGGAGGAAATATAGGGGGATCAACAGCGATAAATACAGTATATACAGATCAAACATCAACAGAACAATATAATAAGTATGGATTTTATACATATGATGGATATTTACTTAATTATGATACAAATATAAAGAGTGAAGTTAAGGATATGAGCAAAATTGCTAGTTCAACAGGAAATATATATGGAATATATGACTTAAGTGGTGGAGCGTTTGAAACTATGATGGGTAATATGGTATATAGTAATGGCCAACCGATTACTGGCAATACTTCCTATGATTCGGAATTTACTGGATATGTCAGCAATGGAACATTAAAAAATGGAACATATGCATTTCCACAAAAAAGGTACTATGATAAATATGAATATGGAACAGATTCAGAAATTGTTAAGGGAAAACTAGGTGATGCTACAAAGGAAATGGCACTGGTAGGTGACAAAAATACTTGGTACTCAAAATATGATTATTATATGGAACCAATGTTTCCTTGGGCTCGTAGAAGTGGTTCATATGAGGTTAGTGGTCATTTATTTGCATCATTTTATGAAAATGGATATTCTTATACCTTTGATTCAACTCGTGCAGTCATTTCCAATCTAAAATAAATAGGTAAATAGGAAATAGTAAAAATTACTATTTCCTTTTTTTAAAAACTATTATATAATGAATATAGACATAAGAGTAGGGTGGTTAAAATATGCAAAATTACATAGAACAATTAAAAATAAAATACGATTACGATGATAAAACAATAAATGCACTAACCAAAATAATCCCCGCTTTAATAGACTATTATGGAATAGAATATGAAGACACAATTCTAAAAGCAATAAACGATACAGAAATAATATGCTGCAATTCCTATCAAACAATATCAAAAATAAAAGAAGAACAAAAACTAACCCAAAAAACAGAAAACACTCAAATAAAAGACATAGAAACAGAAGGTGCCTACCTTTCAAATATTAAAATAATTTATAACGAAATACAAAACAAATATGAAATAATAAAACAAAATAAAAAAATAGTAATATCACATACATACAACTTAGATTCACCAAAAGGACTTGAAGTATTAATACTAAATATATGTAGAACAATAAAAGCAGAAAATGAAGAATACCAAGTAGACGGCAACACTCTAATCCAAAAAGAAGGACTATTCGAAAGAACATATCAAATATCAATGGATGAAGAAGATATAAACCTAGACTTATCACAAGAAACAAATATAGGTATTCACATAGGTTCCTTATTATATGATACAGAACAAATAGAATCAATCATTCTAAAAGACAAATATGACACCCATAAATATGATTATTTAAGACTAATAATAAAATACATAAAAGAAGTATTTGAACTAAAAGAAACCCTAAATGAAGAAGAACTATTAAAAAATAATGCTTTTAAAAATATATATCAAAATAAAGAACAATTCGAAGAACTATCAAATCAAATAGATGAATGCTTAAATATAGAACACGAAATGGTAATATATGCCATGAATAGAGAAGAAAAAGATAAATTAGAACAAATACTAAAAGAAACATTCGAAGAAAAAATGATCAAAGAATTAGTAATACTAAAAAAAGAATCAGACAAAATAAAAAGAGTTAAAACTCCTGAGTACTAAAATCAGGAATAAAACTCTTTTTTTGTGTACCATCCTCTTGAACAAAACAATTCCTAATACCTAAATCATAAGCATAATCAATCATTTTATAATACTCGTCATTAGATAAAACACGATTAAGCTCATCAAACTCCAACTCTCTAATCGGAGTATATTGATTCATTATACTAATAAAAATATTATCATGATACCTATTATATAAATAATCTATAATCTTAACAGAATCATCATAACAACCAGGCAACATTAAATGCCTTACAACAACCCCTCTTTTTATAATACCATCATCATCAAAAACAGGACTACCAACTTGTCTATACATTTCCTCAATTGAAGAACTAGCATACTTAAAATAATCAGGACAACTAGAATACTTAACAGCAAGATCATTAGAATAATACTTAAGATCAGGTAAATAAACATCAACAATACCATCAAGCATCTTAAGAGTAGATACATCCTCATAACTACTAGTATTATAAACAATAGGAATACTAAGACCCTTTTCCTTCGCAAGAAGAAGTCCTTCACGTATCAAAGGAACATAATGAGTCGGAGTAACCAAATTAATATTAAGAGCACCTTTATTTTGTAAATCAATACAAATATCACTAAACTTAGAAACACTAATTTCCTTTCCAACACATTCACTACTAATCTCATAATTTTGACAAAAAATACATCTTAAATTACAATTACTAAAAAATATAGCACCACTACCCAAATCTCCAGATATAATAGGTTCTTCAAAAAAATGAAGATCAGCACGAGCTATTTTTAATTTGTTATTTGCTTTACAAAAACCAATACTATTATTACGATTAACACCACATTCTCTTGGACATAACTTACAACATGAAAAATAATCCATAATATCACCAAAAAATATTATAACAAAAATGAATAAAAATAACAAAAAAATATCACTACATAAACAGGTGATAATAATGAGTAAATATAAAGTAGATATAACAGGACTAAATACAAATAGTATTAAAGTTCTAACTCAAGAAGAAATGGAAGAACTATTTATAAAAATGCAACAAGGAGATCAAAATGCAAGAGATGAATTAATACATGGTAATCTAAAACTAGTACTATCAATTCTAAAAAGATTCAATAAAAAAGATGAAAACTTAGACGATCTCTTTCAAATTGGATGCATTGGACTAATAAAAGCAATAGATAATTTTGATCTATCATACCAAGTAAAGTTTTCAACATATTGCGTTCCAATGGTAATGGGAGAAGTAAGAAGATACCTAAGAGATAACAATAGCATAAGAGTAAGCAGAAGTATAAAAGATACAGCTTATAAAATACTAAAACTAAAAGAAGAACTAACTATAAAAAATGGAAAAGAACCAACAGATGAAGAACTAGCTAAATTATTAGAAATAGATATATCCGAACTAGCATTAGCACTAGAATCATTAAGACAACCAGTAAGTCTATTTGAACCAATATATAATGATGGGGGAGACACTATCTACTTATTTGATCAAATTGAAGATAAAAAAAATAATAACGACCTAGACATCCGATTAGCGGTAGATAAAGCAATAGAAAACCTAACTGAAAGAGAACAATACATAATAGATCAAAGATTCATAATAGGAAAAACCCAAATGGAAATAGCACAAGAACTAGATATATCACAAGCACAAATATCTAGAATAGAAAAAACAGCGCTACAAAGAATAAGAAAACAACTATAACAATATTAGACAATTTATAAATAAAATTAATGTATAAAAAAACAAAAATAAGAACATATAAAAGTAAATCAAAATAAAAACATTGTCAAATACTTGTATTAAACTACTAAAAGTAGTATATTATATATAAAGAAGCACGTTCCTTGAACGTCGACTTCTTGTTGATTTCTAAGTTGTGACGTTTCCCTATATCAGAGAGACGTCATATTTATATTATTTTTACATTAAGCTATCTCATGATGTAAAATAATAATAAATATATAATTATAAGCAGGGAAAAAATTAAGAAATCTTTTTTACTCATAACTATCACCTCACTTTCTTAAAAAGAATAGTGAAGCCGATGCCCAAAGATACGTGCAATATAAATATAACAAATAAATGTTTGGGCGTCAAGTTTATTGAGAGTAGAAGAAACTAACAAGAAATAGTGCTTGAAAAAGTGCTATTTTTGTTGTAAAATTAAACCATAAGAATAGACAAAATAGTCTAAAATGGAGGTAAAACTATGGCAAACAATAATTCGTATGGGGGGGGGCAAAATACTTATAACCCTATAAAAAGTAAAGGAAGAAATAAAAAGATAATAACTATAATAATATTTTTATTACTAATAGCAATTGGTTTTTCTTTTGCTGTATCAAGTCCTAGTATTAACTTATTAGGAAGAAGAAATATAAAAATATCTAAATGTGAACTTGATATAAACTTTAAAGAAAGTGATGAGTTAATGTTAGTTAGTAAGTATCCTATATCTACAAGACAAGCTCTTGAAGGAGACTATAAACCTAAAACAGTTACTATAACTAATAATTCTACATGTGATATGGCATATTATAAATTAACCATAAAAGATTTAATAAACTCATCTATAAACAAAAATGTAATAAAATATCATGTAGTAGATAAACAAAATACTATGACATATAAACTTGGTGATGTTACTGAAGACAATTATATGAATACTACTGATGTACTGAATATAAATCGATATCTTATAGATAAAACTAGTAAGTTTGATACAATTGCATCTGCAATATACGCTGGAGATGTTGATAATGATGGAAAGATAACAACAAATGATGCTGATTTAATTAGAAAATGTAAAGCGGGCAGTATTAGTACTTTACCAGCGGGCGCTCCACTTGAAGAAAAAACAACAACTAAAGAGATAATAAATGTAAACCCAGACACATTCTTAATAGAAAGCTC
>CAKOIB010000026.1 GCA_934086255.1 uncultured Bacilli bacterium | reverse complement strand
ACCCATTTCAACTAAAGAAACAATAATAGAAGATACCCTCTTAACAAGTTCTAATTGTTCACTTGGGTTTTTTCCTAAAGCATTGCCTCCAAGTGCAATAAGTATTTTACTCATCTTTTAAAGTTGCATACATAACTGCTTTAATAGTATGCATCCTATTTTCTGCTTCAAGAAAAACCTTTGAGTAAGAGCTTTCAAACACTTCATCACTAACTTCCATTTCCTTAACACCAAATTTTTCAAAAATATCTTTTCCAATTTTAGTATCAGTATTATGAAATGAGGGTAAGCAATGTAAAAATATTACATTAGAACTTGCTTGTTTAATTTTTTCCATATTAACTTGATAAGGCATCAAATCATTAATTCTTTCAATCCATAAAGAATCATCTTCACCCATTGATACCCATACATCAGTATACATAATATTACAATCTTTAACTCCTAAAGAGACGTCTTCAGTAAGAGTAATTTTACAATTATTAGCTTTAGCAATTTCAGCACATTTTAAGACTAAATCTTTGCTAGGAAAATATTTTTTAGGACAACAAGCTGTATAATTAACACCAAGTTTAGCACAAATAACCATTAAAGAATTACCCATATTATACCTAGCATCACCAAAATAAGTAAAATTAAGTCCCTTAATATAACCAAAATGTTCCTTTATAGTAAGAAAATCCGCAAGCACTTGAGTAGGATGAGCCTCATTAGTAAGACCATTATAAACAGGAACGCTTGAATACTTAGCAAGTTCTTCAACTATATCTTGACCAAAACCACGGTACTCAATACCATCATATATAGATGACAACACTCTAGCAGTATCTGCAATTGTTTCTTTTTTACCAATTTGTGAACCAGTTGGTCCAAGATAAGTAGAGCCCATTCCAAGATCACTACAAGCAACTTCAAAAGAGCATCTAGTTCTAGTAGAATCTTTTTCGAATATTAAGGCAATATTCTTACCATTTAATTCTTTATGAAGTATACCATTTTTCTTCTTGTTTTTAAACTCTAAAGCAAGATCAATAAGATATAAAATCTCTTCAGTAGAATAATCAAGTATTTTTAAAAAATCTCTTCCTTTTAAATCCATACTAATCCTCCCTAACAAGAGGCATACTCATACAACGAGGTCCTCCTCTTCCACGTGAAAGTTCTGCACCATGCATTTCAAGTACTTTAAGACCATTATCTCTTAATACTTGGTTAGTGATATTGTTTCTATCATAAACAATAACTACACCTGGGGCAATGCAAAGAGTATTGGATCCATCATTCCATTGTTCTCTTTCTGCCGCAATAGGATCTCCTCCAGCACAAGGTATTAATGTAATGTCTATTCCAAGGTATTCTTCTAATATTTCTTCTAAAGAGCCTTCTTTTAAAACGACATTTATTTTATCATCATTTTTAGTAATTTCATAAACACTTAAAGTATCCATAATACCAGGATGATATGTAAACTTATCATAATCTATTTGAGTAAAGACTGTATCAAGATGCATAAATGCTCTAGAATTAGGAATATCAAAAGCAAGTACAGTATCAATCAAGCAATCAGGATCACTAAATAAATTCTTGCTTAACTGTTCAATAGCATTAGCATTAGTTCTTTGTGATATACCAACTGCTAAAGTATGAGAATTAAGGTTTAAAACATCTCCTCCTTCAATATGAAACTCATTATATCTATCATAATATTTATCAACTTTATCTTTAAAATCTGGATGATAATTAAATATATATTCAGCATAAATAGTTTCCCTATTTCTAGTAACAGAATACATTTTATTTAAACAAACTCCATTACCAATACTAGCAAAAGGATCTCTTGTAAAATATAAATTAGGCATTGGATCACATACAAATAAACTATCAGGTTCAATCATATCAACTAAAGAAGTACCATAAACAGCTTCTTCTCTAACAATGTCATCTATTTTTATTCCTTCCATGGTTTTTAAAACAAGTTTTTTAGTATCAGAAATACCAAGTAAATACTCATAAACTAAGCTACGATATTTCGGAGTCCTAACTCCTGCTTCATAAATAAATTGTCTAATAAATGTTTCTTTAATATCAGGACTAATATTAAGTACATCAGTCATTAGATCTTCAAGATAGACTACTTCTACTCCATTGTCTTTAAGTATATTGGCAAACTCATCATGTTCTTTTTGGGCAACTTCAAGATATGGAATATCATCAAACAAAAGTCTTTCCAAAGTATCAGGTGTTAAATTAAGTAATTCCTTACCTGGTCTATGTAATAAGACCTTTTTAAGTGGTTTAATTTCACTTTTTACATTAATTGCATTCATAATTTCCTCCCTATTATTACAATAAAATTATATCAAACAAAACAATTATAGTAAAGAAAAAAAGATTAATTGACATCAATCTTATTAAAATATTTTTTACACTCCTCAGTAACGATTCTCCCACGAGAAGTTCTTTTTATATAACCAATTTGTATTAAATAAGGTTCATACATGTCCTCAATTGTAGAAACTTCTTCTCCAATTGCGGTAGCTAAAGAATCAATTCCAACGGGACCACCATTAAACTTATTAATTATAGTAATAAGGATTTCTTTATCAGTTTCATCAAGTCCCTTAGCATCAATCTTTAATCTATTAAGTGCTTTATTAGTAACATCAACATCAATGTAATCTAAACCATCAACTAAGGCAAAATCTCTAACTCTTTTAAATAAATTATTAGCAATTCTTGGGGTACCTCTACTACGAGTGGCAAGAACATAAGCTGCATCATCGGTAATAACCATACCAAGAACTTCACTAGTTCTTTTAACAATATCAGTAAGTTCTTCAACTGAATAATATTGAAGTTTGTTAACTATACCAAACCTATCACGAAGTGGAGAGGTAAGATCTCCGGCACGAGTAGTCGCACCAACTAAAGTAAACGGAGGTAAATCAATCTTAATATTTCTACTTTGTCCATCACTACCAATAATTATGTCAAGAGTAAAATCCTCCATCGCTGGATAAAGTATTTCTTCAATAAATCTTGGCATTCTATGTATTTCATCAATAAATAAAACATCCCCTGGTTCCAAAGTAGAAAGGATTGCTGCAAGATCCCCGCTTTTCTCAATCGAAGGACCAGAAGCAGTCTTAATATTAACACCTAACTCATTAGCAATAATATACGCCATAGTAGTCTTACCAAGTCCTGGAGGGCCATATAAAAGTACATGATCAAGAGCTTCTCCTCTTATTTTAGCAGCCTCAATAAATACTTTCATATTTTCCTTTACTTCAGATTGACCGATATATTCATCAATAAGTTTGGGTCTTATACTCTTTTCAAAATCATCCATAAAATTACCTCCTTAACTTTTTAGCAACACTTTTTAAATCAATTTTCTTAACTTTTTCTAAATAACAACTTCCACAAAGTGGAACATATAAAATATTAAATGCTCCATCAATTACTACTTCTTCTCCATCTGTAACAAAATTATCTCCAACTTTTCTACCAACATATCTAGCAATCTTGCCACAGGAACATAAAGTAGTAAGTTCTTCTAAAACATCAGCAATTTCAAGGAGTCTTTTGCTGCCTGCGAAAGATTCCATTTTAAAATTAATACGAAGTCCATAGCATATTACAGGTATATCACAAGCCTTGGATATTAAAAATAACTCATCAACTTGATTAATTGATAAAAACTGTGCTTCATCTACTAAAATACAACTAATATCAGCAAGTTTATCCTTAAGTATATCCAAAATACTATCAGAATATAAAACTAAATAATCAACTTTTCTTTCTAAGCCAATTCTTGATGAAATACAATCTCCACCCTTGTTATCAATCGCAGGTTTAATAACAAGAACCTTATAACCATTTTCCTCATAATTATGAGCAGTTCTTATTAAGTCAATACTCTTACCAGAGTTCATAGTAGCATGTTTAAAATGCATCTTTGCCATAATATACCTCCTTATTTAAGTAACATTTTTAAAGCTTCTTTTATTTGTTCTTCAATACACTTATCATTAGAAACCTTATTAATTATTCCTTTATAATCTTTTTCTTTATAACCAAGTCCTTTTAGTACTTCGATTAATTCTTCTTTAGTATCACAAATGTCACTGTTGTAAGCACCAAGTTTACCTTTTAGATCAAGAATTATTTGTTTAGCAACACGTTCACCAATCTTAGGAAATTTAGTTAAATATAAAATATTTTCTCTTTCAATAGCATCTACTATTCCATTGATACTACCAGTAGCAAACATAGGAAGAGCAATCTTTGGACCAACTCCTTTAACACTTATAAGTTTTAAAAAAAGTTCTCTTTCTAAATCAGATTTAAATCCAAATAAACTATGTTCATCCTCCTTAATTTGTTGATATAAAAACACTTTTGTTTCTTCACCAAGCAAGAAAGAATAAGGATTCGCAACATATATTTTATAACCAATATTATTAACTTCTAATGTAATATAAACAGACTCTTGTAAAGTCACTTTACCAATCATATAAGAATACATAATATACCTCCTAGAACATTATAATAAAATTAAAACAAAACTACAACCTCATTGGATTAAAATCAATTTCTACTTTAACACTCTTATCATTAAAATAATGTTCATTAATTTTAACTAAATCTGAAACAATCTTACTTTTATCTTTATACTTAAGAATTATTTGAAAATGATATTTATTATTAATCCTAAACATATTACACATTGAAGGTCCAAGTACAATACAATTATTATTTTTCTTAAGAAAAGCACTAAGCTTAATACTAACCTTACTAGAAATATCATAATCATAAGAGATGACTTTAATTAAACATATATAAAAATATGGAGGATAACCAAGTTTATTTCTAATCTTCATCTCTTCATTATAAAAGCCAATATAATCATTACTCTTAGTATAAGAAATAGCATAATGATCTGGATTAAAGGTTTGAATTAATACAAGACCATGCTTATTTCCACGTCCACTTCTTCCTGATACTTGATTTAAAAGTTCAAAAGTATTTTCACTACTCCTGTAATCAGGAAAATTAAGACTAATATCAGCATTAATGACTCCGACTAAAGTAACATTTGGAAAATCAAGACCTTTAGCAATCATCTGTGTGCCCACTAGAATATTATAATCTTCTCTAGCAAAAGAATCTATTATATTTTTATGAGAGTTCTTTGAAGTCGTAGTATCAACATCCATTCTAACAATTTTAGCACCATTAATCAAAGGCTCAAGTTCCATAACAACTTTCTCAGTACCAATACCAATATCTCTATACGGAATATGACAAATTAAGCACTCATCGCTTTTTTTCTCAGCATAACCACAATAATGACACCTAAGCATATTAGAACTCTTATGGTAAGTTAAAGATATATCACAATTTGGACATTTTTTAACTTCACCACAACTAGGACAACTAACTATTGAAGAATAACCTCTCTTATTAAGAAAAAGTATTACTTGTTCATTCTTATCTATTCTAGATTGAATCTCAGAAATAAGTCTTTCTGAAAAATATCCATTAGATTTTTTAAACTCTTTATTCATATCAATAATATCAACAGTAGGCATATTTAAATTGTATCTATTTTTTAAAGTAAGAAGTTTATAAACACCTTTTTCTGCTCTTGCAAAACTTTCTAAAGAAGGAGTGGCTGATCCTAAAACTAAAGGACAATTATGATACTTAGCTCTGTATTTTGCTATATCAATAGCATTATATCTAGGATTATTATCTTGTTTATAAGTACTAGAATGCTCTTCATCAACAATAATCACTCCAATATTAGAAAGTGGTGCAAAAATAGCACTTCTAGCACCTATAACTATGTTAACCTTTCCCTCACGAATCTTGCGATACTCGTCATACTTTTCACCATCGGAAAGACCACTATGTAAAACAGCTATATTAGAAAAACAAGAAGTAAACCTTTTAATAATCTGAGGAGTAAGTGATATCTCAGGAACAAGTACAATAGCACACTTACCTTCATCCAAAACACGCTTTATAAGTTTCATATAAACATTAGTCTTGCCACTACCGGTAACACCATAAAGTAAATAAGTATTATAGCAATTAAGTAAAATACTAGATAAAACTTCTCTTTGCTCATCGTTCAAGTTAAAAGAGACCTTATCCACATCATCATGAACTAATCTATAAACTTCACGCTCTACAATTTCAACAATTCCCTTATTAATAAGAGTCTTAACACTACTTGAAGAAATCATATCTAGGTTCTTTTTAAGTACAATAGGATCTTTAAGCAATATATCAATTATTTTTTGTTGAACACTATTAAACTTATAACTAGATAAATCAATATCACTAAGTTTAATATATTTATCTTTTTTTAAAGAAACAGATCCTTTTTTCTTAGCTTTATAGGCAAGAGGTAGCACACATTGATAAGCAGACATCAAACTACAAAGAGTCTCATCCTTTATATATTTACCTAGTAATAATAACTCCTCATTTAAAACAGGTTTTGAGTCAATAACCCTGATAATAGACTTAAGTTCTATGTTTAAAGGATCAGGATAAACTCTAAGAACAAATCCTTCTAGAACTTGTTTCCCAAAAGGAACTTCTACTCTTACACCAACTTCAACAGGACTAGAAATCTTATAAGTAAAAGTCTTATCAATAAAAACATGAGAAAGTTCTACTAAAACATCTGCTACCATAATAACACCTCCAGTAACTTAAATATAGCAAAAATAAAAATCAAAGTCAAGTAAAAAAGTACATTTGTTTGTAAAAGAAAAGAAATTATTTTAGGCTTAAAACAATTTCTTTTCTTTTTTCTTCATCAAGTGCTCTATAAATAACACCACAAGCATCAAAAAGTCTTTTAGATGCAACAACTTCATCGGTAGCACTATACTTATCAGATAAGTATATAACTTCTTTAATACCAGATTGAATTATTTCTTTAGCACACTCATTGCATGGAAACAAGTCAACATAAATCTTAGCATTTATAAAATCTCTACGATTACCCCTGTAATTAAGAATAGCGTTTCTTTCAGCATGAACAACATACAAATACTTAGTTTCAAGAGGATGACCTTCTCTATCCCAAGGAAAAACATCATCATCAAATCCATTCGGAGTACCATTATAACCAATAGATAATATCCTATTGTCTTCGCTAACTATACAAGCACCAACTTGTGTTGAAGGATCCTTACTCCTTTTAGCACTAAGCTTAGCAACAGCCATAAAATAAGTATCCCAATCTAAATAATCTAATCTTTTATTAGACATAAAACCACCTCAAATATATTTTATAAAATAATAAACAAAAAGTAAATAAAAAAAATCAAAAGAAAAACCAACTAAATAAGTTGGTTCTTCTAGTCAAAACGTATAGTAAAATTAATTACTATAATTTTGATAAAACAAAAAGACTAATGAAAAGTATCATAAAAGGTACTTTTCAAACTACATTTTAGAACAAAGATAAAACTAACGGCTAAATTAGTATATCTCTCATTTAGTATAATATACTAAATCTGTTCCATGAATATATTATAGCATTACTTTTATTAAAAAGCAATACTAATTCCACAATTTTTCAGGATATATTCCATTTTTTATTTTAGATTCGATTGCTTTTACTACATCATCTTTATCTTCTTTATAAGTAACACCATATGTTTTTTCATCAGTTGAATAAACCTTTACTTTACAATTTCCTCTTTTAATGCAATTGAAAACTACACTAGGTAAAAAGAACTCATCAGAAGATAAATCACTATTATCAAGAAAATCTTTAAAATCACTTACTATATAATTAATAAAATCTTTTTTAAAACCAAATAAGTTCATAGACACCAAAGTATCCTTATCAATTATAGAAGTATCACCAGTTATCATACTAGTTTTATGAATCTTATCATCAATTACCTCAATAACAGACTCATCAATACCTTTTAGATAACCGTCTTCTACTTCACAAACACCTCTTTTAACACTACCATTTAATGTAATAGTATTACAAACCTTATAAGCAACCATTACATACTCATTACAAGAAGCATTATCAAGAGCTTCACTAAGTACTTTAAATGCTTCATATCCATAAAAATCATCAGCATTAATAACAGCAAAATCACTATCAATTAAATCTCTAGCAGAATATATAGCGTGAGCAGTTCCAAGAGGTTTTTGTCTATCACTAGGAATACTATATCCTTTTAAAATGTCATCAAGTTTTTGAAAAGCATACTCTACTTTTATATGTTTGGAAACTCTATCTCCAATTTTTTCTTTAAATAATTCATAATTTTCTTCTTTTATTATAAATACTACTTTATCAAATCCTACTCTTTTAGCATCATAAATAGAATAATCAGTAATAAGTTCACCATTTGGACCAAAACTTTCTATTTGTTTTAGTCCACCATACCTTGACCCCATTCCTGCGGCCATAATAACAAGTGTTTTTTTCATTTAAATCCTCCTAATACTTTTATGATTTTTAAGTAACTTTTTAATACCTATACCATTTTTAAATGCTACAGTTATTATTGTTTTAGAAACTTCAATGACAACACCAATACCATAAGTATCATGTTCTATTTTATCTCCATAAGTATACTCTTGATCACTATCATACATCTTATTTTCTTTTTTTATAACTTTTACTTCTTCTTTATTATCAAGTTCTAATAAATCACTATCTATCTCATTAATAAATCTACTCTTAATACCAATTTGATCAATACCATATATTCTTCTTTGCTTAGCCCAAGTAATATAAAGTTTTTTCTTAGCACGAGTAACTGCTACATACATAAGTCTTCTTTCTTCTTCAAAGTCCTCTTTAGAAAAAGAGTTTTTATGTGGAAATAGTCCTTCTTCCATACCTACTAAAAAGACATAATCAAACTCTAATCCTTTAACAGAATGAACAGTCATTAAAGTAATTCTATTAGGATCATCTCTATACTCTTCAATATCACTAACAAGGCTTACTTCAAGTAAAAAGTCTTCTAATGATATTATACCACTTTGTTCTTCAAAAGTCTTAGTAACAGACTTAAACTCTTCTAAGTTTTCTAGTCTTATGTCAGCTTCTAAAGAGTTTTCTTCTTTTAAAGATGTTCTAAGTCCACTTTTTTCTAAAACAGCTTCAACAAAATCAGTAAGAGATAGTTCTTCTTTTAATTTACTAAGTTCTAAAATCATATTTTTAAACTCTAATTCTTTTGAAGAGTTAATTGCATCGAATAAACTACAGTTATTTAAACTAGCTTTTTCTTCTAAGTTAGCAATGCTTTTAAGTCCTATACCTCTTTTTGGTGTGTTGATAATTCTTAATAAACTAATATCGTCATTATGATTATGAATAAGTCTAAGATAAGCAAGTAAGTCTTTTATTTCTTTTCTACTATAGAAGTAAAAGGAACCAACTATTCTAAAAGGAAGATTAGCTTTTAATAGTTCTGATTCAAATACACGAGACTGAGCATTTGTTCTATAAAGAATAACTATATCACTATAAGGAATACTTTTTTTAACAAGTTCTTTTATCTTTTTAATGCAATAAAATACTTCATCAGTCTCATCAAAAGCTTTGTAAACGCTTATCTTATCACCAATACAATTATCACTCCATAAGTTCTTATCTTTTCTTTTTTCATTATTTTTAATTATGCAATTGGCAGCATTAAGTATATTTTTAGTAGATCTATAGTTTTGTTCTAACATAATTGTTTTACACAAAGGATAATCTTTTTCAAAATTAAGTATGTTTCTATAATCAGCATTTCTAAAAGAATAAATAGATTGATCATTGTCTCCGATTGCACATATATTCTTATATTTTGCACTTATCATTTTAGAAAGTATATATTGAGCTCTATTGGTATCTTGATACTCATCTATTAAAATATATTTATACTTTTCTTGATAATATTCCAAAACATCTTTATTTTCATTAAATAACTTAATAGGTAAAATAAGTAGATCATCAAAATCAACAGAGTTATTTTTAAATAAAATATCTTGATATTTTTTATATACTTTGTATACGACATCATCTTCTTCTGAACAAACAAACTTCTTGTATTCATCTGGCATAATAAACTCACTCTTATTACTAGAAATCTTATTTCTAATCATATAAGGACTAATTCTTTTAGGATCTATATTATAATCTTTCATTATTTTTTTAACTAAAGTAAGAGAATCGTCACTATCAAGTATTACAAAGTTCTTATCATACCCTAGTCTCTCATAATTAGAACGAAGTATACGAACTCCAAAAGAATGAAAAGTACAAGCAAGCAAATTAGTATTAGGAATAAGTTTATTAATTCTTTCTTTCATCTCACTTGCAGCCTTATTAGTAAATGTTATGGCAAGTATTTCATCAGGGCTAATGCCATATTCTTTTATTAAATAAGCAATTCTAGTAGTAAGGACCTTGGTTTTACCTGATCCTGCTCCTGCAAGAATAAGAAGAGGTCCGTCCTTATGCTTAACTGCTTCAATTTGCATCTCATTTAAATTATCTAGCATACTATCACCACAAACATTATACTATCTAAAAAAAATAAAAGCAAATCATTCATAAAAAAAAGAAACAATATTCAAATCACAAAGTAATCATCTACGTTTCTTTTTCGTTAAATGAGAAATAACACCATAGCTTTTTATAAGATTAATATTTCTCGAAAGAATTAAATCCCTTTCAAAATCAGCAGTATCAAGCAATTTTTCAATATCACCATCATAATTCTTAAGTATTCCATTTAAAAAAGAATTATAAACAACAATAGCATGCCCAGATATATAAGCAATAGACTCAATCGCATCATTATCTTTAGAATGTAAAAATAAAAGTAACTTCGAATACAACTCAATCTTTAATATATCTTTTCTTAGTTTTACCTCATCTCTTTTATTAACCATAATATCCCTCCTAAAATTGACCTATATTCTACCATAAAAGTTAAAAAAATCAATAAAAAACACATCATAAAGATGTGTTTAAACTATTTTTCTAGCTTTTTTTCAACTTGTTTAGTAACTTTTAAAGCATACTTTCTTAAATCATCAACACGTTCCATAACAACTGGAGTAGCTTTATCTTTAGCAATTTTAGCAAGTTCTTCAATCTTATCACTAACTTGTTTTAATTTTTCTTGTGCAACTTCTTTTACTTTTTCTTTGTCTAAGTCTTCTAAATCTTCTTTTATTTCATCGATTTTTTCTTCAATAACAAGTTTTACATCCTCTGCATCAAGTTCTTTAACTTCTTTTACTAAATCATCTAACTTTTCTTTAAGTTTTTTTCTAGTAACTTCTCCTTTTTCAGGTGCAAATAAAACACCTAATCCTGCTCCTAAACCAATCCCTGCGATTAAACCAAATAATCCTTTTTTAGCCATATTATCTCTCCTTTTTTCCAAATATTTTTTCTACTATTAAAACTAATCTATTAAATACTACATCACTAAATGCTGAAAGTCCATCAGTAACAGTATCAATCAAAGAAAATACTCCACTAACACTATTAAGTTTTTTTTCAACATCTGTTAATATTATATTAACTTTATCAGTAGTATATAACAACTTTATTGAAACAATAATTAAAAATATAACAAGTACACAACAAAGTACTAATAGTACTGACAACAATACTTGATTAAAATCAGTCATTCTATCACTCCTTACTATCGTACATCATGTCAATTAAATCATAAAGATTCTTTTCTTCTGCTTCATCATCTATTTTATTTTTAGTTTTCTTACTTTTGGTTTCTTCTTCAATTAATTTATCTTCTTTAATTTCTTCATCAACCATTTCAGTAAGTTCTTTGTTCTTTTTACTTCTAGTCATTTTTTGTTTTTCTTTTTCTTTATCAGCATCTTTATAATCTATATTATATTCTAACCCTAAATCCTGATAATATTCCTCTGCATCTCCAATTGTTACTTTATCTACTCCAACAACATCGTCTTTCATTTCAAAAAACAAATCGGTTGAAGTATCTTCACTGACAAGTTCATCAGTTTTAACTTCTTCTTTTACACCATAAGCTTTTTGTCTTATTGCATCAAAGTTAACTTCTTGTTTTTCTTCTTTAAATAAACTATCTAAAGATTTTGAAGGAAGTTCTTGACGCTCTAAGTCTTCTTTATGTAAAAGACCATATACTGGGGATATAACTGGGGAAGGTTTAAACTTTTCTTTAGTCTTTTCATCTCTTAGTCCATAACCACCATACAAAGACTTAGGTTCTTCTTTGACCTTAATACTTTCTTTATAAACAGGTTCTTCAACTTTAAAATCATCCTCATCAAATATAATGGGTTTTTTAATATCAACCTTAGGAACGAACTCTTCAAAAGTAGTAACAGTCTTTTCTTCTGGTACATCATCCTTAATCATATTAGTAGTCTTTTCAATATCAATTTTCTTAACAAGTTGTTCACTTTCTAATTCATCATCTTCATCATCAATAATTGCTTTTTTAATCTTATCAATTAATTTCATAATCACACCTCTATTCTTTTGGTTTAATCTCTATCTTATCCTCATCCGGTGCCTTGCCATCATCTTCATAAGTACCATATTCTTCTTCATATTCTAAGAAATTATCAGTATTAACCGAAGGACCTAAAAGTTCAAACTTTTCTTCATTATAATCTATACTATTACCAAGTAATGTTTCAATAACACTATCATTATAAGAAATACTATTAAGAACTACTAAAGACCTAGAAATAGCATTCTTTATATCGCTAGAAATAACTTCTATCTTAGCATAATTATACATCACTTCAATAAAATATTCATTATTATGCTTAGTCACTAATACATACCCATTATTAAGTATTTCACTATAAATGGCATCACTATCATCCTTTACTTTATAACTATTAGAAACTTTATTGTAATAACTAACTAAATCAACATATAAATAATACTTATCACCAAAAGAATATAAAACATTATTACCATTTGAATCATTAAGTAAGCTCATGTCTTTAGGAAGATATATTTTATATCCTTTTAAAGCAGTATTAGCTTTAGCCTTATTTTCTAAAGAATAACTAACAACATCATTATAAGATAAATTATTGATATTACTGCATCCACATACTAACAAAAGTAGTATTATGACTCCTACCAAATATTTTCTCATAAACACCTCTTATTTATTATAACAAATATTATATAGAAATTACTAGTTTTTTGTCGCTTTTAACATAAAAATTTTACATCCTTTACTAGCAAACTTCTTTTCATATTCTGTTTCTATATTATCATTTTTTAAACAATTATGCAAATCTAACGATAACTCTTCAATAACATAACCATAATTACTAAGAGAAACTATAGAAAAAGCAAATAAAGATTCATTATCTGTTTTTTGGATAATAGTTTTAACTGATTTAAATATTAAATCATATTTACGTAAAAACTCTATACTTGTAAGTCTTCTTTTAGCATGTCTACTCTTAGGCCATGGATCAGAAAAATTAAGATATAAAACATCGATTTCATTAGAAAAAATATCTTCTATTTTATTAGCATCATAATTAATAAGTCTAAGATTAGGAATAAATCTATCAAGTGATTTAAGTCCAATAGCTAAAACAGAATCAATTCTTTCTACTCCAATAAAATTAATATTAGGATATCTAAGAGCGTTTTCTATAATAAAATTGCATTTTCCTGGACCAATTTCTAAATGAATGGGATTATCGTTTTTAAAAACTTCATTCCATTTACCTTTATAATCACTTGGATTATCAATGACACAAGGATTATTTTTAAGTATTTCTTTTTTATTTTTAACATTTCTAATACGCATAAAATCAACTCCATATAAATATTATACTACACGATTATCACAAAATAAATACTTGCATAAAATATTATAAAAGGAGGAATATTATGAATCAAATGCCATTCATGCCAAACATACCTATGATAAACCCTTATCAAAATATAATACCAAATCAAGATAATAGTTTTATTGAACAAAGACTACAAACTCTTGAGCAAAAAGTTCAAAATCTAGAAAATAATATTAAACAATTAGAAAAAAAACTAAATAATAATAAAGAAAATGACTATTTTAAATATCAAAATAGTATGCATATGATGTAGATAAATATTTAAAGATACTAAAGAAGAAGTAATCTTCTTTTTATTATAAAAAAAGAATAGAGTCTAATCTATTCTTTCATCTTTATAGTCAATTTCTACCCTACTAATAGAATTAAATCTTTTAGTGATCTTATCAGTAGTGGTATGAATATCATTAACATCTTTACTAACGGTTTCAATGCTACGAGATAGTTTGTCCCATCTTTGTTTATATCTATCAAACTCTACTCCAAGTCTATTTAGTTCTTCATGAATAACTGAAGTATACTTATCTCTTTCGATATTTTTAATAATCATTTCAATAACAGTAAGAGT
>CAKOIB010000025.1 GCA_934086255.1 uncultured Bacilli bacterium | reverse complement strand
ATGTATGCACTTGGAACTGATGATAAAAATATTAATGTAATTAATGATAGTAAGGATTTACTTACTTATTCTGATTTAAAAAGTGGACAGTCTGAGTTATTGGAAAAGCAATTGAAACCGGTATTTTATAATAGTATGGCAGATGCTGTTTTTTACTCAAAAAGTTATCCTACTAGTTTTAAGGCAAAATTGGTTCATTATGGACCTGATTGTGCTTCTTGTGGTGGTCATCTTGGATGTAATGGTCAAAATGCTAAAAATGGCAATATTTATTATAATGATAAAGAGTATGGTAAAATAAGAATTGTTGCTGCTTCAACATTATTGCCATGTGGAAGTATTTTGAAAATTAATTTAGATGCCTATGACAATATGTATGTTATAGTTCTTGACAGGGGAGTTGATTCTTCGATGATTGATTTATTAAAAGAAAGTCAAAGGTCTAAGTCTCCAGTTAGAACTGTAAATAATGTTATTTTTGATATTGTTAGATATGGATACTAGTCAATAGCATATGTTATTGACTTTTTTTAATTTTTTTTGTAAAAAATCAGAAAAAGATATTGCAATATTTTAAAAAATATATTATTATGGTTATAGTAAAGGAGGTTAAACATAATGGAAGATAACAATTCTAAGAAGATTTTATTAACTGTTTTAGGTGTTGCAATTTTAATAGTTGCTGTTGTTGGTATTTCATTTGCATTATTTACTTCAAATGATCAAATAACTGGTGAAAATACTATTAAGTCTGGAACAGTTACTATGAGTTTCTCAGAAAAGACAAATGGTATTACATTATCTAACGCTTTACCAATGAGCGAAGCTGATGCTTTACAACAATTAACTAAAGATGGAGATTATTTTGATTTTGATGTTGTTACTAAGACTTCTAAAGAAGGAACAGTTATTCCTTACAAAGTTTCTGTTGCTAAAATTAGTGGTGATTTAAATGATAATCAAATAGCTATTAATCTTCAAAAATTAGGTACTGATGGTAATTATACTTCTGTAATTACTAATAAAAAAGTTAGTGATTATGCAGATGGTGTAATTGTTGATGCTGCTGATAATGCAGGTACTGCCGCTGGTAAAACTGATTCTTATAGATTGAGAATTTGGATTGCTGGTGATCAAGATGCTTCTGCTATTAATGCTGACTCTAAATATTCTTTAAGAGTTAACGTTAATGGTGGTATTTAAAAATTATGAAAGGAGTTTAAATAATGGAAAATAATAAGACTATGATTTTATCAATTCTAGGTGTTCTAGTTTTGGTTATTGCTGTTGTTGGTGTTTCATTTGCTATGTATAGTTTTTCTGCGCAAGGTACTAAAGAAAATGTTATTACAACAGGTTCAGTTTCTTTAGCAATCGATAAGAAAGGAGAATCATTGTTTACACTTGATAATGTTTATGGTGTAGATGATGCTACTGGTATTGCTGGTAATAATGCAGATGTTGGTACAGGTAATTTTACTTTATCTGCTAATTTATCAGGAAAAATGAATATTCACTATGAAGTTGGATTTGTTGATTTAACTGAAGGTAATACTAATTTAACTGATAGTATGATTATGGTTGCTATAAAAGATGAAAACGGCAAATATTATACTAATGCAGGACAAACTGCTACTGCTACTGCTGTAACTTTAAATAGTTTTGCAAATAGTAAAGGTTATGCTGCTGGTGATACAGGAATGACTGGAATTGATGCAGATACTTATCTATTAAATAGTTATGTATTTGATAAAGGTATTGTTACTACTAGTGGAAATCAAAAAACTTACACTATTAATGCATGGATTAGTGATAAATATGTTTTAAAAGGTGGAGAAGAATCAACTGCTAATAAAACTACTAATTCTTGTACAGTTGCTGGTAATGATAATGAAGAAGCTTGTAAAGCTGCTGGTGGACAATGGACTAACACTCAAACTAAAGAAACTACACCAGAAACATTTAGTTTCAAAGTTAAAGTGTCAGCTGCTCAATATTAATAAATTAAGCAAGTGTTATCTTGCTTTTTTTTTACATTTTTTTAATAAATGTTTTCTAAAATACTTTTATTTTTTTTATATTTGTGTTATTCTATTCTTAGAGTAAGAATCGGTGGTGAAATTATGAATACTGATAAAGAAAATAGTAATAAGGAACTTTTAGATATTTCTTCTGATAAAGATTTAGTTAAAGTTGCTGATGAAGTTGCTTTTGAAATCTTGCATCCAGAAACAGATGATAATAGACGTTTTTTATTTTTGTTATTATTATTTATTGTTTTTTTGACTTCTATTATTTCATTTGTATGTTTTTCAATGGCTGATCGTTTTAATTCTATAAGGAATAATACAATAACTACTGGTTCAGTTTTATTTTCGTTTTCTGATGGTAGTAATTATATTAATATGATTGATGTTTATCCTGTTTCTGATGAAGCTGGAATGAAATTGAATGGTAGTAATGAATTATATGAGTTTAATGTTTCTGAGAAGTATTATGGTGATTCATCAAAAAAGAAGCGTTCTGATTATTCAAATTATGAGGTTTCATTGATATTGAATGATGAGAATACTATTGAACCTAATTATATAAAGATTTATTTGATAAAGAATCAAGAAGAAGTTAAAATTAATGATAAAATTATTAATAGAATATCTGAACTTCCTAAGAGTAAAGTACAAAATAATGGGTATACTTTAATTAGAAATGAAATTACTGATGATAATTTTGATACTTATACTTTTAGAATGTGGTTATCTACTGATTATAAAGTTGATAATATTTCTAGAGTGTTTAAGTGTAAAATTGTTGTTAATAGTTATTAAAGAAAGGGTTGGTAGTAGTGAAAAAAAAATTGAAATTGATTTCTAAAATTATTTCTTCGACTTTGTTTGTTATACTTTTATTTATAATGGTGTTTTTACTTATTTATGTTGTTAGGGTAAAGATTCTTGCTAATAATAATGATTTAGGGGAAGTAAAGCTTAATTTTTATACGATACTTTCTCCAAGTATGTATCCTACAATTAAACCTGGAGATATAATCGTTACTTATAAAGAAGATGCTTATTATAAGGGTGATATTATTACCTTTGTTTCTTCTTCAAATATTAGTAATGGAAAGACTATTACTCATAGAATTTATTCTGAACCTATTGAAATGAATGGTAAAATGCAATATACTACGAAAGGTGATAATAATCCTACTCCAGATAGTGCTCCCGCTAATTATGATAATGTTTTAGGTAAGGTTTTATTTAAAATACCAAAAGCTGGTTATATACAACAATTTTTATTATCAAAAATTGGCTGGGTATCTGTTATTTTACTTCCTTGTATTGGTGTAGTTATATATGATATTTTAAAAATATTTAAGATTGCTGGTAGAAAAACTAAGTCTGCTATTAAGAAAAATGCTAGAGTAGATGTTGCTCGTGAAGAGCTTATTAAAACATTGAATGAAGAAGAATATAGTAAAAATGAAAAAGATGAAAAGGAGGAATAATTATGATGAAAGATTTTTTAAAACTTTTTGGTAATATTATGATAATGTTAGGAATTATGATGGCTTCATTTTTACTGTTAATTAATTTGTATCATTATAGATTTTTATCTCATACATATAATATTGATGTTAATGAGAATGTTTCATATAAAAATATAAAAAATAATATTAACAAATCAGAAAAATTGTTATCTGTTGATATGTCTAATGTAAATGTTAAAAATTATGATGCTGCTAAAGGGGTTAAAGCTTCTATTAATAAGTGTATTACTACCTTTAAAGAAGCTGAATTATATAATAAGTCTGGTATATATAATTTTAAATATTATGATACTTATTTAAATATGAATTATTTATATACTAAGATTAATTCTGAATGTAATAGTTTATTTAAATATAGTGTTAAGCCTTATATTGAATCTAATTCAGGTATTAAGTCTAGTTACGATAATATGATGGTTAATTATGATAAAGTATTTGATATTGTTATAAGTAATTCAAATTATATGGAAAAAAAATCATTAAATACTAATTCTTATTCTTTTACTAGTGATATGAATAGATTTTCTATTTTTGATGATTTAAGAAGTGACACAGATTTTACTTTAAGGAATTATGATGTAGTTTCATCTCTTATTTTAGATTTGTCTACTTGGTATTCTAATACTTTTGGAGGTGGTTCAAATGAGTAATATATTTTCTAAGTTATTCTTTTTCTTAAGATATATTTTAATTGTTATAGCTTTCTTGTTAGTTCTTTGGGGTATTATGTTTACTTATCAAAGGCTTGAAAAACCTTTATCTGAAGCTATAAATGTACTACTTCCATTCCTTTTAGTTTTTATTGTTTTTATAGTTAATTTGTTTGTTGCTAAAAAGTCATGCAGTGAAAACTTATTATTTAACTTTGGTTCAGTTCTAATTATGTTAGTGATTATATTAATTGGATTAAGAGCGAAGTTTGATACAAATATGTTAGTTTATCATAAGTATAATATTTCATATAATTCTGCTTATTTGGCTGATAATCTTGCAATGATTGAATCAATGTTGTATATTGTTTTTGGATCAAATATTTTACTTATTATTGGAGGATTATCGAATAAAAAAGACAAGAAAAAAGATATTAAAGATAAGTCTAATTAAGTTTAGTAATACTTTTTAATATTTAAAATAAATAATGTGATTTAATTTGCGTTATTTATTTTTTTATATGTATAAAAGTAAAAATTCGGAGTAGATAATTTTTTTCTTTTGTTTTTTTATGAAAAGTGTTATTATTTATATGGAGGTACTTTATGTTAAAAGATTTTAATTTTAAAAAAAAGTATGGGCAAAATTTTTTGGTTGATAAAAATATTGTTAATAAAATTGTCAATAATATTGAATCATTAAATGATTGTTTAGTTATAGAGATAGGATGTGGCGATGGGCAGTTAACTTACGAATTATGTAAGAAGTTTAATTATGTTCTTGGATATGAGATTGATTTTGATGTAAAAGATCGTCTTTTAAATAATCTTAGTTCTTTTGATAATTATAAAATTATTTTTGATGATTTTTTAAAAAGAGATTTAGTTAGTGATATTAGTAATTTGTCTTATTCTAATATATGTGTTATTGCTAATTTACCTTATTATGTTACTACTGCAATTATAGAAAAATTAATTTTATCTGGTATTAATTTTGAGTTTATGAATTTTATGGTTCAAAATGAGGTTGCTGATAGATTTAGTGCTAACGTAGGTACTAAGGAGTATAATTCTTTGACTGTTTTTTTAAATTATAAATATGATGTTAAAAAGTTATTTGTTGTCAATAGAAAGTGTTTTTATCCTGTTCCGAATGTTGATAGTGCCATAGTTTGTTTTAGAAAAAAGAAGAGTAAGTATAATGTTTTAAATGAGGAATTATTTTTTAAATTAATAAGAGATTCATTTAAGTTCAAAAGAAAAACTTTAAAGAATAATCTTTTTATGTATAACCTTGAAGTTATTTCTGATGTTTTGAAAAAATATAATTTTGATTTAAGTGTTAGAGCGGAGCAACTTAGTATAGAAATATTTTGTGATATTGCTAATGCTTTATATAAGGAGGATTTTAATGAAAAATAGTGTTAATAAAAGTGTTAAAAAGAAAAAGATTAAAATGATACTGTTTAGTTTTTTGTTTATTATTTTTGCTATTGGTCTTATTATTAGTTTGCTTGAGATATTTTTTTGGAATAATGATAATAATAATGTTTTAAAGATTTCTGAGGATATAAGTAAAAATACTGAAGTTAAGATGGTTGATGATGATAAAAATACTGAAGTTATTGAAGATAAGTCTTTAAAAAATGATAAGAATAATAGTTATTGGCAATTTATTAAAATGCCTTTGATAGATGTTGATATTGACAGTTTGATAAAGCAAAATAGTGATACTGTTGGTTGGATTAATATTAATAACACTAATATTAATTATCCTTTTGTACAAGCAAAAGATAATAAATATTATTTAACACGTGCTTTTGATAAAAGTTATAATGAAGCTGGATGGTTATTTTTAGATTATAGAAATAGTAAAGATTTTTCTAATAAGAATAATATTATTTATGGCCATTCTAGGTTGAATAAAACTATGTTTGGTTCTTTGCATAATGTTCTTAGTAGTAATTGGTATAATAATAAGAATAACCATATTATTAGATTATCTACTCAAACTGAAAATACGATGTGGCAAATTTTTTCTGTTTATAAGGTTCCAGTAGAAACTTATTACTTGACTACTGATTTTGATAATTCTTCTTCTTATTCTAAGTTTTTAAAAACTATTAAGGATAGAAGTGTTCATAGTTTTGGTGTTAATGTTAGTTCTAGCGATAAAATCCTTACACTTAGTACTTGCTCTAATAATAATAAACGTGTTGTTGTGCATGCTAAGTTAATTAAAAGAAGTTCTAAATAGTTTATAGTTATTTTATTTGATATTTAGCATATAATTTTTTGGAGATGATTATATGCTTTTTAATGTTGGTGATTTAGTTACTAGAAAATCACATAATAATGATACTGTATTTAAAATTGTTAGTATATCTGATGATATAGTTATTTTAAAAGGACTTAATATTAGATTGATGGCTGATGCTTCTGTTACTGATTTAGTTCATTGTGAAAATTGTGAAAATGATTTAATTTTAGATGATGATACATTAACTGATAGGATGCTTTCTTTTTCTGATTTGGATAGAGATGAGTATTTTTATTTACCAGGTAAGATTTTACATATTGATGCTGATAATGATTATTTGAAACGATGCATGGCTCTTTACAAGAAACTTAATATACTATCATATGGTGTTGTTGTGAATGAGGGTGATATGCCTAATCAGATACTTGAACATTTAAATGAAACTAATCCTGATATACTTGTAATTACTGGTCATGATGCTTATTATGATAAAAAAAATAATGATATTTTAAATAATTCTAATTATAAGAATAGTATTAATTTTATTAAGACTGTTATGAATGCTAGAAAGTATGAGAATGATCATGAAAAACTTATTATAATAGCGGGAGCATGTCAATCTAATTATGAAGAATTAATTAAAGCTGGTGCTAATTTTGCTAGTAGTCCAAAGAGAATAAATATACATGCTCTTGATCCTGCGATTATTGCAAGTAGTGTTAGTTTATCAAATAGAAATAAGCCTATTGATTTAATTGAGATTTTACAAAAGACTAAGTATGGAACAGATGGTATTGGTGGTATTATTACCAATGGTACTATGTATGTGGGGTATCCTAGATGACAATAGAAAAAATTAGAAATAGTATTGCTTCTTGTGTTGGTAAAGAATTTTTGTTTAAAGTTAATGGTGCTAGAAATCAGACGGAAAAGTTCTATGGTATTGTAAGTGATGTTTATAAGTTTGTTTTTTTGATAAAATGTTCTAATGGAATAGTAAAATCTTTTTCTTATTCTGATGTTTTAATTGGTAATATTGAGTTTGTTTCTATTACTTAATGATAAATTGTTTTTGTTATGGTTTTACAATATTTTACCAAATATTGTAAATAATTGTGAATAATGTTGATTTTTTATTTTTAATCATATACAATATTATTAGGAGCGGTTTGCTTCAAAAAGGAGGAACTAAAAGATGAAAATTACATCAGTAAATGTACGTAAAGTTGAAAAAGAAGGATCTCGTATGAAAGGAATTGCATCTGTTTTAATTGATGATTGTTTTGCAATTCATGATATTCGTATAATTGAAGGAGACAATGGTTTATTTATAGCAATGCCTAGTAGAAAAACTTCAACTGGTGGATATCGTGATATAGCACATCCTATTAATCCAGAAACTCGTGCATTATTTGAAGAAGCTATTTTAGAAGCATATAAAACTGCTGAATAATATAGTATCTTACACACCAATTGGTGTGTTTTTTTTCATATTTATTTTTTTATATCATACTATTTATTGGGAGGAATAGTATGAAAGATAATATAAGTTATAGTCATAGTATTAATATTAATGAAAGAAATGGTATTTATATTACTGGTGTTTTAAAAATTGATAGTTTTGATGATGAAGAGTTTTTGCTTGAAACTAATATGGGGTATTTAGCTATTAAGGGTGAAAATCTTGAACTTATAAGATTGGATACTAAAGATGGTGTAGTTTCTATAAAGGGATTGATTATTAGTATGAGTTATATAGAGGATTTGAAAAAAACAAATAAACAGTCTTCGTTTTTTGAAAAGGTTTTTAAATGAGTTTAAGAATTCAGATTTATACTTTTCTTTTTCTTTTGATTTATAGTTTTTTCTTTTGTTTGTTATTTTTGATTTTAAGAAAACGATTGATTTATTATAGAGTTTTTTTAAGGTTTTTATATAATCTAATTTTTATGCTTTTTTATACTTTTATATTTCTTTTTTTTATTATAAAAATTAATGCCGGAGTTTTGAATATTTATTATATTTTTTTCTTTTTCTTTGGCCTATTTATTTCATATTTTGTTATTAGTTTTATTGCTAGACACTTTAAGTGTAAACTTTAGTGTTTTTTTGTCTAACTTATTGAATATTTTCTTGTCTTTTGCTATTATTTATGGTAGAAGGTAGGTGGCTTATGTAATGGCAAAAAAAAGACGAAAAGTAAAAACTAATTTCAAACGGGCTTTTTTAATTACTGTTTTTTGCTTAGTCACTAATTTCTTTGTAATTACTTATATTGGTGGAATATTTAAGAATGTTATTGAGTTAAAGAAGGAACAACAAGATCTTTCTGGGACTTTGGTAGAACTTAAGGAAAAGGAAGAAACTCTGAAAGCAGAGGTAAATAAATTACAAGATCCTGATTATATTGCTAAATATGCTAGGGAAAAGTTTATGTATTCAGGCGATGGAGAATATATTATTAGAATTAAATAATAACTTTGTTATTATTTTTTCGTTGAATTTTTATATATATAATTGTATTATAGTATGTGGTGATTTTTATGAGTGAAGTTTTTTTGTATTTAGATAATCTTTTAAAGTGCGACGATGTTGTAGTTATTGGTTGTTCTGGTGGACCTGATTCTATGGCTCTTCTCGATATATTAATGAAATATAGAGATAAGATTGGTATTTCGATAATTTGTTGTCATGTTAATCATAATGTCAGGGAAGAAAGTTATGATGAGATGAAGTGGTTAGAAAGTTATTGCGTTTCTAAGGATATAGTTTTTGAAGGAATGACTATAGAAAATTATGGAGAGGATAATTTTGAAAATGAAGCTAGAAATATTAGGTATAATTTTTTTGAAGAAATAGTAAAAAAGTATAATGCTAATTATTTAATGACTGCTCATCATGGTGATGATTTGATAGAAACTATTTTGATGAAGATTGTCAGGGGTTCTAATTTATCTGGTTATAGTGGATTTAAAATGAACGTTGATAAAGGGTTTTATCGAATTGTTCGTCCGCTTGTTTATGCTACTAAGGATGAACTTGTTTCTTATGATAATGAAAATAATATAGATTATGTAATTGATAAAACTAATTTTATGGATATTCATACTCGTAATAGATATAGAAGGGTAGTGTTACCATTTCTTAAGAATGAAGATAAGAATGTTCATAGAAAGTTTTTAAAGTATAGTAATACTTTAATAATGTATGATAATTATATTAATGAACAGATTAAAGATATGATTGATAGTGTTTATAGTAATCATGTTTTGGATGTTAACAGTTTTAAAACTACTGAAGATATTTTTAAGACTAAAATTATTTATTTAATGCTTGAGGATTTTTATCAAGATGATATGATTCTTATAAATGATGTCCATGTTGATTTGGTTATTAATCTTATTAATTCTAATAAGTCTAATGGATTTGTTAATCTTCCTAACAATGTTAAAGTTGTTAAGAAGTATGATAAGTTGTATATAGATTTTGAAACTAAGCAAATTGATAATTATGAGATTGAACTTGGCAATAGTATTTTATTGCCTAATAATAAGACTATAGAGAGAGTATCATTTTTGGATAAAAATGATAATTGTTGTTGTAGATTGAATAGTGATGATATAGTTTTGCCTATTATTGTTAGAACTAGAAGATCTGGTGATAAAATGTATGTTAAGAATATGAATGGAACAAAGAAAGTAAAGGATATTTTTATTGATTCTAAAGTTCCAGTTGATGAGCGTGATAGTTGGCCTATTGTGGTTGATTCTAGTGATAATGTATTATGGATACCTGGTATTAAAAAATCTAAGTTTGATATTCCAAAAAATAAAAAGTGTGATATAATATTATGGTATAAATGAAAAGGAGGAAATTTTTATGAAGAATAATACTAAAAGAAATATATTTCAATACATATCTATCTTTATGTTTTTTGCATTAATTTTTGTTTTATTCAATGTGTTTTCTGCAAAAGAACATAAGTTTACATATGATGAATTTATTGATAATTTAAATAAGGGGAATGTAACGGAACTTACTGTTGTTCCACGTTCTAACTCTTCTGTTTATGAAATAAAAGGGAAGTTGTCTGATTATCAAGATAAAGAAACTTTTGTTGTTGATGTTCCTTATTCTGATAGTATAATATCAAATATAGTTGATATTGCTGAGAAAAATAGTTTGAAGGTTACTACTGATAAGAATCCTGAGAATAGTTCTTTACTTATGATTGTTGTTAATGTGTTGCCTTTTATAATATTGGTTGGTCTTGCATTTTATTTCTTATCTAAACAAGTAGGAAATGGTTCTAAATCTTTTGATTTTGGAAAGAGTAAAGCTAAACTTCATACAGATACGAATAAAGTAACTTTTGATGATGTCGCAGGTTTGAAAGAAGAAAAGGTTGAAGTTAAAGAACTTATTGATTTCTTGAAAAATCCAAAGAAGTTTCAAAAGCTTGGTGCTAGAATACCAAAGGGGATTTTATTAGTTGGTCCTCCAGGAACTGGGAAAACATTACTTGCTCGTGCTGTTGCAGGTGAGGCTAACGTACCATTTTACTATATAAGTGGTTCTGATTTTGTGGAACTTTTTGTAGGTGTTGGTGCTAGTCGTGTTAGAGATATGTTTAAGCAAGCTAAACAAACTGCTCCATGTTTAATATTTATTGATGAAATAGATGCTGTAGGTAGACAAAGGGGTACTGGTTTAGGTGGTGGACATGATGAAAGAGAACAAACTCTTAATCAATTGCTTACTGAAATGGATGGATTTGGTGCTAATGAAGGAATAATTATTATTGCTGCGACTAATAGACCTGATGTTTTGGATCCTGCTCTTCTTAGACCTGGAAGATTTGATAGACAGGTTACAGTTTCTTTGCCTGATTTTAATGAAAGAAAGGAAATACTTACTGTGCATGCTAAGAATAAAGTTTTAGCTAAGGATGTTACGCTTGATAATCTAGCTAAAAGAACTTCTGGTTTTTCTGGTGCTGATTTGGAAAATTTACTTAATGAGGCTGCTCTTCTTGCGGTTAGACGTGATAAAAATGAAGTTACTATGACTGAAATTGATGAGGCTCATGATAGGGTATTAATGGGTCCTGCTAAAACTTCTAGAAATATTACTAAGGAAGATAAAAGGATTACTGCTTATCATGAAGCTGGTCATGTTGTTGCGGGATTAAAACTTGAACAATCTAATATTGTTCAAAAGGTTACTATTATTCCACGTGGTATGGCTGGTGGATATACTAATATTCAAAGTGAAGATGAAAGAATGCATACTACTAAGAGGGAACTTTTAGAAACTATTTCTACTTTACTTGCTGGTCGTGTTACTGAAAGTTTAGTATTTGATGATATTACAACTGGTGCTTCAAATGATATTGAACGTGCTACTAAGATAGCTAGGGCTATGGTTTGTGAATATGGTATGAGTGAGCTTGGTCCAATGCAATTAGAACAAAATGAATCTAGTGTTTTCTTGGGTAGAGATTACAATAAGTCTAGGAATTTCTCAGATCAAGTTGCTTTTGAAATTGATAAGGAAATTAGGAAGATAATTGATGAGTGTTATAAGAAAACAGAGAATATTATTAAGAGTAATATGAAACTTGTTGATTTAATTGCAGAAAATCTTGTTAAATATGAAACTCTTACTAAAGAACAAATAGATTATTTAGTAGAAAATGGTAAAATGAAGGATGAAGAAAGTAAAAAAGAAGTAAATGATGATACTACTTTGGATGAACTTAAGTCTCTTGCAAAGGAAAAAGGGATTAAGGGTTATGCTAAAATGAGTAAAGATGAGTTGAAAAAGGAATTAGAAAAGTAAAATTTTCTAATTTTTTTTCATTTTAATGAAAATTGATATTTTGTTACTTTGTGGTGACCTAAAAATGTATTGGTAACACATTTTTTGTAACTTAAATGTCTTTTTTTTGTCCAAATTTTAATTTTGGTATTATTTATAGTTATGAAATCTTAAAAAGTGCCATTTTACAAGACGGTTTTAATAGTATATAGTGTTTTTGTAAGGACATTATTCTTTGAATAGTTAGGAGGTGTTTTATGAAGAAAATGTTTTTAATTTTATTATTTTTTATTACTTTTTTAGAGGTTGATGCTGCTTCTTATAATGGTAAGTTATATGAAGTTCATCATCCTAAGTCTGGGTTTACTGTTTTTGCAGATGAAGGGTTGGATTTAATGGATTATAATAGTTGGATAATAAAGTCTAATGTTGATAATAGAGTTTATTATTGTATTGAACCAGAAAATAAATTAGATGGCGCTTCGAAAGGGAGTCATTCGATGATAACTGGTGATAAGAATATTATTAATAATTCTAAACTTACTAGTAGTAAGTTTGATAAGATTAAACTTATTGCTTATTATGGTTATGGATATAAGGATAATAATGTTGATCATACTTCTAAGAAATGGTATGGTATTACACAGGTTATGATATGGAGAATTATGAGACCTAATCTTACTTGGACTTTTAAATCTAATAGAACTGCTAGTCCTAATAAAAATCTTTATAGTAAGGAAGTTTTTGAGATTAATAAGTTGGTTAAAGAACATTTGGTTAAGTCTAGTTTTGCTTCGAAAAAGTATAAAATCAAGTTAGGGGAATCTATAGAGATTGATGATGCTAATAAAGTGTTATCTAATTATAATTTAGTTAGTTCTTTGAAAAATGTTAAAGTTATAAGAAATGGTAATAAGCTTAAAATTACTGCGATTAAAATAGGTAGTGATAAATTAACTTATAAAAAGTCTTCAAGAACTACTGAATCGTTTGCTTTATTTTCTAGTTTGAATTATCAGGATGTTATTTCTGTTGGTAATCCTAGTATTCCTAGTTTTAGTTTTGATGTTGAAGTGACTGGAGGTACTATTAGATTAAATAAAATTGATTCTTTGAATAATTCTTTTAAAGCTCAGGGAGATGCTAAATTAGTTGGTGCTATTTATGAGGTTTTTAATTTAGATAATAAATCAGTTGGTAAAATTACAATTAATGAGAAAGGATTTGGGGAGTTGTTTTTAGATTATGGGAGTTATAAAATTAAAGAAATTAAGGCTCCAGTTGGATATAAAATAAATGATAAGGTGTATGATGTTGTTATTGATAAAGATCATTTGAAAGTTGATATTGATGTTTGTGATGATGTTATAAATGGCAAGATTATAATTAAGAAAAAGAAGGGTGGTACTGGTGAGGAGTTAGTTGTAGAAAGTGATGCATGTTTTGAAATTAAAGATTCTAGTTCTAAATTTATTTCAAAGATATGTACAAATAAGGATGGAGTTGCTTTTATTAGTTTGCCTTATGGTAAATATAGTGTTTCTCAGGTTAGTGGTACAGATGGTTATAGTTTTGTTAAGGATTTTGATGTTGATGTTACTTCTGAAAAAGAATATGTTTATGAACTTGAAAACTTACATCCTTCTAAGGTTATATTTACTAAAGTTGATAAGAGGTTAGATTTGAAACTATCTGGTGCTTTTATTGAGGTTTATGATTCTAATGATAAGATGGTTTTTAGTGGTAAAACTGATAAGGATGGTGTTTTAGAGTTTGATAATGTTAAGATTGGAAAGTATTATTTGATTGAAAGGGGTGCTCCTAAGTATTATAAATTGTCTTTAGATAAGGTTTATTTTGATGTTTTATCAGATGGTAAAGTAATTGATGTTGAAGTATCTAATGAGAGAAAAAAGGGTAAATTATTATTTATAAAAACTGATGGAAGTGGTCTTAAGAGATTGTCTGATGCTTATTTTAAGATATATTTTAAAGATTTTGATAAGCTTGTTTATGATGGTAAGACTGATAATGATGGTATGATTAAATTAGATAATTTGGATGCTGGTACTTATTGTATTTATGAATCTCTTGCTCCTTCTGGGTATAAGCTTGATGATAAGCCTAATTGTTTTGAAATAAAGGATGAAAATGAAGTTGTTAAAATTAATATGACTAATAATATGCTTATAAAGGTTCCTGATACTGGAGAAGTTTCTTTTTCGTTTATTATTAAAGTCTGTTTGATATCTTTTATGATTAGTATTGGTGTGGTGATTTATTATGTTAAAAAGCATTAGAGGAGGTCTTATATCGTTAATAATTTTATTCTTATTTCTTGCTTATTCTGGAGTGTTCTTTGATGTTTCTTTTATTTATTATGATGAGTCTATTCC
>CAKOIB010000024.1 GCA_934086255.1 uncultured Bacilli bacterium | reverse complement strand
CATCCAGCATTTTGGTGGGATAAGAATGATGATAGTATAAGAACAGAAGATGAAGAATTAACAGGAATATGGGTAGGTAAGTTTGAAGTATCGTTAGAAAGTACTTGTTCAGAGTGTAATTTAGAGACACTAAGACCTCAAATAAAACCAAATGCTAAATCTTGGGAATCGGCGCAATTAGCTACTTATTTTAATGGAATATATAAAATGAGGGAAAATAATAATCAATATGGATTTAGTACAACTGATGAAACTCATATGATGAAGAATATGGAATGGGGTGCCGTAACATACTTATCACATAGTAAATATGGAATAAATAAAGAAGTTGCGATAAATAGTGCCAGATCACATACAACAGGATGTGGACCAGAAAGTGAAGGATCGTTATCACCATATAATTCATGTAATGAATATAATACAACACTTGGACAAAGTGCGAGTACTACAGGAAATATTACCGGAATATATGATATGTGTGGTGGGACGTATGAGTATTTAATGGCAGATATGGTGTATAGTAATGGACAAATGATGAGTGGTGCTGAGTTACATAGAAACTTTCATTCAGCATTTACAGGTTATTTATATACAGGTGGATATACAACAGGAACATATGATTTTCCTAGTAAAAGGTATTATGATAAATATAGTTATGGAACTGTTAATACACAATATACAAGAGGAAAACTAGGAGATGCAACAGTTGAAATGGCACCAACAGGTACAAATGATGGTGGTTGGTATTCTGATAATGCTATTTTTCCAAGTTCTGAACTGTCTTGGTTTGTGCGTGGAGGTATATCAGTATCATCAACACGAGCAGGTCTATTTTTCTTTGAATCTGATGATGGACATGCGGCAAATGTAACATCACGTGCAGTAATTTCTAATTTAAAATAAAACAAAAAGAGATATCATTTGCAACTTGATATCTCTTTTTTGTTAAATAGCTTTTTTCATTGTTCTAGCTTCTTTTACTGAAACTCTTACTTTTTCTCCATTATCTAAAGTTACTACTTGTAGATTTAAACCTTGTTTTTTAATAGTCTTTTTCAAACAATTTGGACGAAGATTTTTCATATTAGGTTTTCTATTTGATAAGTTTTTAGCCACATTAATCCCTCCTTTTTAATAAGCATTATAATTCTATCATATTTTATTCCAATAAGTCAACTTTTTATGATAAAATATATATATAAAAGGGAGGTAATATCTATGTATACACCATTATATATTAAAACAGACTATAGTTTATTAAAAAGTCTTATTAAAATAGATAATTTAATTGAAAAATTAAAAAAGCTTAATATTACCTCTTGTGGAATATGTGATGATAATCTATATGGTACTATGGAGTTTATTAATAAAATGAATAAAAATAATATAAAACCAATCATTGGATTAGATATTATACTTGATAATAATCATATTCTTTTATATGCAGAAAATGAAATAGGATATCATAATCTTGTAAGAATAGAAAATATTAAAAATGATAGAGAATTAACTTTAAATGATTTAATTACTTATAGTAATAACTTAGTATGTATAGTGTTTACTTCATCTTTATTTGAATCTTTAAAAAAATATTTTAATCATATTTTTATCGGAGTGTCTCAAGATGAAGAAGGTTTTAATTTATATAAAGATAACTTAGTATATGTTTCTAAAACTCTTTTTCTTGATGAATATGAGTATAAATATTTACCATATCTTTATATGATTAAGTCTGGTAAAACTATATCTGATAAAATAGAGTTTAAGTATCAAAATAATTATTTATATGATTATGATGACTTAGTAAATAGATTATCTTTTAATACTTTAAATAATACTAATAAAATAAGTGATTTATGTAATGTAGTCTTTACTAAAGAATTGTATATGCCAAAGTATGATGTTTGTGATTCTAAAGAATATTTAAAAAACTTATCATTAAAAGGATTATATAAAAGATTAAATGGTAATGTAAGTGATATTTATTTAAATAGATTGAATTATGAATTAGATATTATACTTAATATGCATTTTGAAGATTATTTTTTAGTAGTATATGATTATATTAAGTATGCAAAACAAAATAATATTTTAGTGGGTCCAGGAAGGGGTTCTGCAGCAGGTTCTCTTGTGTCATATTGTCTTGGTATTACTGATGTTGATCCTATTAAGTATAATTTATTATTTGAAAGGTTTTTGAATCCTGAAAGGATTACTATGCCTGATATTGATACTGATTTTCCTGATACTAAAAGGGAACAAGTAATAGATTATGTAAAAAGAAAATATAAGGAAACTAATGTCGCAGGAATTATTACTTTTGGTACGCTTACAGGACGTCAAGCAGTAAGGGATGTTGGGCGTGTTTTAAATATTGATATTAAGGATATTGATTATATATGTAAAAAGTTAAGTTTTAAGGAGAGTCTAAAAGAATTAGTTAAAAGAGATAGAGAAGTATATAAATTAATTGATAGTTCTGATAGATTAAAGTTTTTATATAATACTGTAAATAAAATTGAAGGTAATAAAAGGCATACTAGTATACATGCAGCGGGTATTGTAATTAGTTATAAACCATTGTATGAGATACTTCCTATTATTAAGAATAATAATGATGATTTGTATTTGACGGAGTATACTATGGAGTATCTTGAAGAGATTGGGCTTATTAAAATGGATTTTTTAGGTATTAAAAATCTTTCTATTATTGATAATGTTATTAATGATATAAATAAGGAATTAAATCTTAATATTGATTTTAATAAAATACCTCTTGATGATTATAAGGTTATGTCTTTGTTTTATAATGGTGATACTACTGGTATATTTCAATTTGAAAGTGAGGGAATGAAGAAGTTTTTAAAGGATTTAAAGCCTAAGAGTTTTAATGATTTATGTTGTGCTATTGCTTTATTTAGACCAGGTCCTGCACAGAATATTCCATCATATATAAAAAGAAAAGAGAATAAAGAAAAGATTGATTATATTGATGATTCATTGTATGAAATATTAAAGGATACTTATGGAATAATTATATATCAAGAACAAATAATGTTAATTGCTCAAAAACTTGCTAATTATACTCTTGCAGAAGCGGATATTTTAAGAAGGGCAATGAGTAAGAAGAAATATGAAGTGTTAAAGCAAGAAGAAAGTAAGTTTATAGATAAGTCTATTGATAATGGGTATAGTAGAGAAAAAGCACAAAAGGTATTTGATTTAATACTTAAGTTTGCTAATTATGGTTTTAATAAGAGTCATTCTGTTTCTTATACTTTGGTGGCTTATAAGATGGCTTATTTAAAGTATTATTTTCCTAAGTATTTTTATGCTAATCTTTTAAAGGGTGTAATTGGTAGTGAAATAAAGATTAAAGAGTATACTAATGAAATAAAGAAACTTGGTATAAAGATCTTACCACCATCGGTTAATTTAAGTTATGATTATAAGTTTAGAGTGTTAAATGAAGGGATAATGTTTCCTATTGCTAGTATTAGAAATCTTGGGGGAGTTATTTCTAGTTATATAGTTGAGGTAAGAAAAGATGGTTTTATAGATATATTTGATTTTGTAAAAAGGACAATATCTAAAATTAATAATAAAAAGGTTATTGAGTCTTTGATATATTCTCATTCTTTAGAATGTTTTGGTTATAATATTAATACTTTATTGAATAATATGGATAGTATTATTAATTATGTTGAATTAACTAAGGAAATAGGGGAATCTATTATACCTAAACCAAATATAGATATATATGAAGAGCTTGATAGTGATATAATTCTGGAAAAAGAAAAGGAATTGTTTGGTATGTATATTACTTCGCATAAGACTGAGAAGTATAAGTTGAATTATTCTAATATAATTGATTTATCAAATATAAAGGAAAATTATAATAAAAATATTACTATTATAGTAAATGTGGATAGAATAAAAGAGATACTTACTAAAAAGGGAGATAATATGGCTTTTATAAGTGGTAGTGATAATACTGGTACTTTGAGTATTACTTTGTTTCCTGATATGTATAAAAATACTAGTGTAAAAAGAAATGATATAATAAAAGTGTCTGGTAGAGTAGAAAGAAGATTTGATGAATATCAAGTTATTGCTAATGATATTGAGGTTTTATAATATAAAATAAGTGCTGACTCATATTTTGTTGGTGCTTTTTTATTTTGATACTTTCTTGACAAAACTAATGAAATTATTGTATTTATCATTAGTTTTGTCAAAGGAGGAAATGATAAAATAGAGAAGTATAATAATTAAAATATTTTCTTAAATAACAAATTATCACAAAATACTGAAGTAAAATACCACAAATCACTGAAGTAAAAAAGCACAAAATACTGAAGTAATATTGATATTTTATTAAAAATAAGATATAATTTATTTATGAACGCATTTAGTATATAAAAAAGAATATACTAAAAAAAGAGATATGCTAATTTGGCGGTTAGTACTCTCTGTTCTATGTTGTTATTTATGAAAAGAGTACCTACTCATGTTGAGTTGGTACTTCTTTTCTAGTCATTATGTTTTATTGACAAAATTAGTAACAATAAAACTACACAAAATGCAATCAAACTGTACATAATTAAATCCTTTCACCATAGACATCACCCCCGTTTACTTGCCCCCTTAAGAAACAGTAGAACAGAGGAGTACCAACAATTAACACATCTCCTGAAATAATGATAGCAAATAATTGTTTGCGTGTCAAGTTTGCATGTTAAAACTTTTTGCTACTTATTTTTAAAAGCAAAGTACTAGTGGTACCTATTGGTTGTCTAAAAGATTAACATAAAATATTGATATTTTGTTAAAAATAAGATATAATTTATTTAAAGAACGCATTTAGTATATAAAAAAGAATATACTAAAAAAAGAGATATGCTAATTTAGCGGTTAGTACTCTCTATTCTATGCTGTTTTTATGGTTTGAAAAGAGTACCTACTCATGTTGAGTTGGTACTTCTTTTCTAGTCTTTATGTTTTATTGACAAAATTAGTAACAATAAAACTACACAAAATGCAATCAAACTGTACATAATTAAATCCTTTCACCATAGACATCACCCCCGTTTACTTGTTCCTTAAGAAACAGTAGAACAGAGGAGTACCAACAATTAACACATCTCCTGAAATAATAATAGCAAATAATTGTTTGTGTGTCAAGTTTGCATGTTAAATCTTTTTGTTACTTATTTTTAAAAGTAATAAATCACATATTGCTTAAGTTTGGAAGTCTTGACAATTAACTAAAAGTATTCTATAATTTATACATAAACGTTGATTGGAAAAGTAATATTTAGTCTTATTTAAGAGAGCTAGTGTTTGGTGAGAACTAGTATAAAATTAAATATGAAAGACACCATGAGTGCTTGAGGAATTAAGTAGAACAAGCCGGTTAATTGCCGTTATAAATAAAGAGATTATATTTTATATAATAAATTGGGTGGTACCGCGGATTTAACAGTTATTCGTCCCTTTGGGATATAACTGTTTTTTTATTGAAAGGAATGATAAAATGAAAAAAATATTTAATACTGATTTAAGTATTGATAACATTAATCAAGAAGTAGAATTGTATGGATGGATTAGTAAAAAAAGAAATCTTGGGGGGATGTTATTTATAGATCTTCGTGATCGAAGCGGAATAATACAATTAGTGGTATCTCCAGAAAAAACTTTTTTTGAAGAGTTATCATCATTAAAAAATGAAAGTGTAATTAAGGTGTTTGGTAAGGTAATAGAAAGAACTAGTAAAAATCCTAATTTATTAACCGGAGATATTGAAGTAGAAGTATCTTCTTTAGAGATTTTAAATGAATCGCTTGATACACCTTTTGATGTTTCTAATACTAATGCTAGTGAAGAAACACGTCTAAAGTATCGTTATCTAGATCTTCGAAGAAAAGAGTTATCTAGTAAGTTTATTACAAGGCATAAAATATGTATGATAGCAAGGAATTATTTATCAGATAATCATTTTCTTGAGGTTGAAACACCAATATTATGTAAATCAACTCCTGAGGGTGCAAGAGATTATTTAGTGCCTTCTCGTGTAAATAAGAATAAGTTTTATGCACTACCTCAATCTCCTCAAATATTTAAGCAATTACTTATGGTTTCAGGTTTTGAAAGGTATTTTCAAATAGCAAAGTGTTTTAGAGATGAGGATTTACGTGCTGATCGTCAACCTGAGTTTACTCAAATAGATATGGAAATGAGTTTTGTAACTCAAGATGATGTTATTAATATAACTGAGGGTTTAATACAAAAATTATTTAAAGAAATAAAAAATATAGATATTAAATTACCACTTGATAGGATGCCTTATAAAAAGGCTATGGATCTATATGGAAGTGATAAACCTGATTTAAGATTTGATATGAAAATAAATGATGTTACTAGTATATTCAAAGATACAGAGTTTCCTATGTTTAAGGATAAAGAAATAGTAAACTGTTTAGTGGTTAAAAATGCTAGTGATAAGTTTTCTAGAAAGGATCTTGATAATTTAAGTGAGTTTGTAAAGAAGTATAAAAGTACTGGAGTGGTTTATTTAAAATATAATGAAACACTAAATGGAAGTATAGTTAAGTTTATGAATGAAGAAGTTTCAAATAATTTGATTAATGCTCTTTCTTTAGAAGAAAATGATCTTGTTTTATTATCCGGAGGATCTTATGATGTAGTAAAACAATCACTTGGGGCTTTAAGAATAAAGCTTGCAAATGATCTTAATTTGATTAATAAAGATGATTATAAATTACTTTGGGTAGTGGATTTTCCTATGTTTGAATATGATTTAGAGGAAAAAAGATATGTTGCACTTCATCATCCTTTTACTAAAGTAAAGGATAGTGATATAGATTTATTAAATACTGATCCATTAAAATGCTTATCAGATGCTTATGATATAGTAATAAATGGATATGAAGCAGGTGGAGGATCAATTAGAATTCATGATAAGAATCTACAAAATAAGATATTTGAGACAATTGGGTTAACTGAAGAAGAAAAAGATGAAAAGTTTGGCTTTTTACTTGAAGCATTTAAGTATGGAACACCACCACATGGAGGACTTGCATTAGGTTTAGATAGATTGACAATGTTGCTTACAAATACTGAGAATATTCGTGATGTTATTGCTTTTCCTAAGACTACTAGTGCTAGTTGTTTAATGACTGATGCTCCGAATTATGTTGATGAGGCTCAGTTAAAAGATTTATATATAAAAGAGGTAAAGTAATGAAACATTATAAAAAAATAATAGGAAAAAGTATTTATTTATCACCATTTAGTGAAGATGATTATATTTTGTTTACTAAGTGGATTAATGATTATGAAACTTCAATATACTTAGATCAATATAGTAAAATATTTACTCTTGAAGATGAGAAGGATTTTGTAGAAAGAGCAAGAAAAGATGATAAAGTATATCTTTCTATAGTAAAGTTATCTAATGATGAATTAATAGGAAATGTATCTCTTATGAATATTGATCATATAAATAAAACTGCTAATCTTGGTATTATGATAGGTAAGAAAGATGAAAGAGAAAAAGGTTATGGAACTGAAGCAATTAACTTATTACTTGATTATGCGTTTAATCATTTAAATCTTAATAATATTATGCTTGAAGTGCTAGATACTAATGAACGTGCTAGAAAGTGTTATTTAAAATGTGGTTTTAAAGAATTGGGAGTAAGAAGGCAATCTCACTATCTTGAAGGAATCTATCATGATAGTATATACATGCAAATATTAAAAGAAGACTTTAAAGGAGGAATACAAAATGTTTGATAAGAAAATAAAAAATGAGAATCTATTTGTTACATTTCTTGCAACATGTGATATAAAATATATAGGAAATGGAAGATGTAATATGGATAAAAGCAATGAACACATAGCAATTTGCTATAAAAGAGGAATTGACGAAGCTATTAATGTTTTGAATAATACGTCATATGGCTATTATAGCTGGCATGTTGATCCAATGCATTCAGGAGAAACAATGGTAATTAAAGAAACACCACTTTCATATTTTTATGAAGATTTAGGAAAATATATAAAAGTAAATGAATTAAAACAAATGACAAAAGAGTTAAATGATAAGTGCATTGTAAACCCAGTCAGTGAAGATGCTGTAGTTTTATATGGTATTAAACTATATAAATTATTCAAAGAAAAAGGATATCCTACTGAAGAAGTAAGAGAAATAGTAAAAGATGAAGTAGCAAATTACATAGAACAATTATCAGAATATGAAACAATAGCTAAGTCTGAAAAAGAAAGCATTATTAAAGAAGCTGGTAATAACATGAGAGATAAAGCTTTATATTTAATTAGAACAAAAAACACTTCATTATGAAGTGTTTTTTGTTCTAACATTTACTTTTATTTTATTGATAACTATGTTATAATACTAATCAATTAAAAAAGGGGGAATGTTTTATGAATAAAGTAACATTTAAATTATTAAACTCTAAATTAATTAAAAATATTATAGAAAGCCCAATTGTAAATGATCATATGTCAGATTTATTTTATTTAAAGTTTTTAACTGATGAAGTAGTAAACTCTTTAGATAAAAAGGATTTAGAGAGTATTATTTATAATATTCATGATGATTCTATTAAGTTTTTATTATTAACTAAAGATAGTATTTATAATAAAATTAAGTATTATACCTCTATAGATATAGTATTTAATGAACAATCGTATTATTTTAAGCTTATATCATTTTTAGAGAGTAAAGGTGCTTATCCTTGTATTTCAACATTTTTAAAGGATATAACTGATGAAGAGTTGGCAACAGAGTTATTGTTAAGTATTAAGTTTCATAGGTTGTTATTTGGTAAAGTAAGAGAATTATCAGATTATAATAAAATTAAGTTTTTTGATTTAGTTGATGATAAATATAAAATATATCTTATTAATCTTTTAAAGGATGATACTATTAAAATTAGGTATTTAAATCGTTTTTCTTTTTTTGATAGAGTAAATATAATATGTAATCTTAATAATGATATTTATAAAGTAAAATATTTAAAAAACTCTGATTATTATGAATATAAAAAGCAAATATTAAACTCTTTTGTTAATGAAAATATTATTTTTAATTTGTTTTTTAAAATAGATAATAAAAAAGATAAAATAGATTTTATTATTAATATAAAAAATCCTAATATAAAATATAGACTATATAAGAGCATTCCTGATTTATCTAGTGACGAAAAATTATTAATTTATTATAATATTTTATCTAGTTTTAATGATAAAGAAATAGAAAGTGAATTGTTTAGTTTAATAAAAGATAATATTAAAGAGGATATAAAGGTAAGGAAAAAGTAATGATTAGAGTATCACAAAAGGGTTTGTTTAATTTTATTAATTCATGTAATGATGAAGTAAAATATTATCTTTTGACTATAAATTATATATATAAAAAGTTATCTAAAAATGCTAGTTATACTTATGAAATAAGTTTTAATAAGGAGATTTTTTATATTAAGTATTTATCTTTTTTAAAGAATAATGATCCTTTTAGTGTTTTTGATTTTATTAATGCTATAAAAGATGAGAATATAAAAATGGAGTTACTTCATAAAACTAAGTTATCATCAAAACAAATATATAATATAATAGAGAATATGTCTGATAATTATAAGGTTGTTTTTTTTGATAGATTAAATCTTTATGAGCAAATAAGATTGGTAAAGAGTTTATCTGATGATAGTTTAAAAATAAAGTATTTAGATAGTTTTCCAATGGATAGAAAATGGATTATTGTTTGTAGTTTAAGTGATGAGTTAAAACTGGATTATTTATATAAGAATGAGTATAGGGAGTATAAGAATAATATTATAAAGTCAATAAGTGATAAAGAAGTATTGCTTAAGGGAATTAAAATGATTGATAAAGAAGAACAAATAGATTTTATTTTAAAGACACAAGATTTGTCTTTAAAATATGAAGTGTATAAATTAATATCTAATTTAACTAGTGATGAAAGGTTTAATATAATTAATAATATAATTAAATATGAAAATGATATTAATAAGATAAAAAGTTTGACTTCAATTATTACTGATTATAATTTATCTAAGTTAATGATAAATAGTAAGAAAGATAAGGAAGTATTATTAAAAGATATTGATATTACTTATATAAATCCTAATATTGATAATAAAATAACAATAGGATTAGAAATAGAAACAAGTCATGATGCTTATTATGTATATGAAAAATTAGATAGTATTATTAAGGGATGGAAAGTTGTTAAAGATACTAGTTTAAAAGATGGTATTGAAATAATTTCTCCGGTTTTAAATTATGATTTAGAATCTCTTAAAGAAATATTTTATGTATGTGAAGTTTTAAAAGAGAATAATTTTTTTGAAAATGAAACATGTGCTGGGCATATTCATATAGGACTTGATTATTTTGAATCAATGAATGAGTTGATAGTTTTTTATAATATTTTTTGTAATTGTGAATATATATTTTATTTAATAAGTAATAAGGAGAATAATAAAGTGCGTAATGAGATAATGAAATATTCTAAACCAATATCTAGTTTGATTAGTCAAAATAATGATGTATATAATTTAAGAAAATCAAGTGATCTTTTTAGTTTTGTTAATAAATTAAAAAGGATACAAAGAACTAGTAGGGATTATAGTATAAATATTAAAAATGCTTTTAATGAGGATAAAAATACTATTGAGTATCGAGTACCTAATGGGGAAATAGAGTATGATGAGTTAGTGTATAATATAATTCTTTTAACGAGTTTGGTTACTGTATCTAAAAGGATTTCTAAGGGTTTTAAAAGTAAATATTTAGATTTAATTTTGGATAATAGTATAAGTTATGAGATGAAGCTTGAATATCTTTTATATATTTTATTTGAGGATGATGAAAAGTTAAAGGAAGTATATAGGAATAGGTTTTATAGTAATAATATTGATAATGAAATAAATAATGAAATTAAAAAGTATATAAAAAGTGTTGCAATTTAAAAATATTTTTACTTTTAATATTTTTTGTAGTATAATTTAGACGGTGATATAAATGAAACGTGTAGTAGTAGGAATGTCTGGTGGAGTTGATTCATCAGTAAGTGCAATTATTTTAAAAAATATGGGTTATGAAGTAGTAGGACTTTTTATGAGGAATTGGGATAGTTTGATTAATCATGATATAAAAGGAAATCCTACTTTAAATGAGAATATATGTACTCAAGAACAGGATTATAATGATGCTAAGAAGGTATGTGAAGATTTAGGAATAGAGTTACATAGAGTAGATTTTGTAAAAGAATATTGGGATTATGTATTTACTTATTTTTTAGATGAATTAAAAAAAGGGAGGACTCCTAATCCTGATGTTATGTGTAATAAGTATATAAAGTTTGATTTATTTAAAAAAGAGGCATTAAAACTTGGAGCGGATTATATAGCAACAGGACATTATGCTAGACTTATTGATGGTAATTTATATAAGGGATTGGATTCTAATAAGGATCAAACTTACTTTTTAGCGCAACTTACTAATGAACAATTAGAAAATGTATTATTTCCAGTTGGGGATTTAGAAAAAAGTGAGGTTAGAAAAATAGCTAGTGAGTATGGATTAGTGACTGCTAAAAAGAAGGATTCTACAGGAATATGTTTTATTGGAGAAAGGCATTTTAGAGAGTTTTTAACTAATTATTTACCTAATCAACCTGGAAAGATTATTAATATTGAAACTAATGAAGTAATGGGGGATCATATTGGGCTTATGCATTATACAATTGGTCAAAGAAGAGGTCTTAATGTTGGTGGTACAGAAGATAGGATGTTTGTTGTAGGAAAAGATTTGGATAAGAATGTTTTATATGTTGCAATTGGGGATGATAATGAGTATTTATATTCAGATAGTTGTATAATTGATAGTTTAGTGATTAATTATGAAGAAGAATTGAAGGAATGTAGTGCAAAGTTTAGATATAGAAGTAATGATGTAAGGGTTAAAATTACTAAATTGAATGATGATGAATTATTAGTGTCATATGATAAAGTTAAATCTGTAACGCCTGGACAAGTGTGTGCTTTATATATTGATGAAAGGTGTATTGGAAGTGGAATTATAAAAGAGGTTAGAAAGAATAATGAAAAACTTTGGTATTTATAGAAAATAATTATTTACCTCTATTGACTTTTTTTGATATTTTTAGTACTATTTAATAGTAAGAAGGTAGGGTGTTGTTATGAATAATAATGAAACAAAAAAAGAAAAATTAATAGTTACTGTATCTACTATTGTATTACTTTTATTAATAGTTGGTTCTGCTTTTGCATATTATTATGCTAATTTTATTGGAACAAGGGAAAATAATATAGTATCTGGTAAGCTTGAAATAAAGTTTGATAAGGAAAATGCTATGGTTTTAACTGATCAAAAACCTGTTTCTGATGCTGTTGGTACTTCAATTACGGATGATAAGGCATATACTTTTGATGTTAATTCTACTATTAACGGGGATGCTCAAATTAATTATGATTTGGCTTTTGAACTTGTATCTAATGAGGGAATTACAAATGATGATGTAAAAATTAATTTGCTTAAAAAGTATGTTTTAAATGGTGCTGCTAAAGAAGAGTATATAATTGGTACTGCTAATACTGGTGAATTAGTATCTAGTTTACAGGTTAGAACATCAAGTAATAAGTATTTTAATGAATATGTTTTAGATAATGGATCTTTTACTAATACGGGAAGTGTATCTTATGTTTTGAAAGCATGGGTTACAGGTACAGATGAAGAAATTAAATTAGCACTTTCTAATAAGGATAATGTATGTAGTAATACTTTGTATACAACAAAAGATACGTGTGAAGCAAATGGTGGAGTATGGGGTAGTTCTCATAAGGCTGAGTCTTCATCAAGTGCAAGTTATCAATTTAAAGTTAAGTTAAAGGGAGGACAAGTAGAAAATTAACTTGTCTTTTTCTTTACACTACTTTTTAAAAATTATTTGTTATATTCTTTATTATTTGGTATACTAAAAGAAAGGAAGGAAGTAATAATATGAGATTAAACATTGGAGTAATATTCGGAGGAAAAAGTGTTGAGCATGAAATAAGTATTATTTCTGCTATTGAGGCAATGGGATATGCTGATGAAAATAAGTATAAAATAGTACCAATCTATATAGATAAAGATAATACTTGGTATACTGGAGAACATTTAAAAAGTATAATTAATTTTAGGGATATTGATTTAGTAAAAAGATATGCTAAAAAGGTTGCATTGGTTAAAGTAGGTAAGTCTTTTGTGTTACAAAGATTAGGTATGTTTAAAAAGAGTTTATGTGTTATAGATATAGTTGTACCAATTGGACATGGAGCATACTTAGAGGATGGTTCTTTACAAGGTTATTTAAATATGCTTGGAGTACCATATGCAGGACCTAGTGTTCTTGGAGCTGCTTTAGGACAAGATAAAGTTATTCAAAAGGAATTATTGAGTGTTAATAATATACCTGTTGTTAATTATACTTGGTTTTATAATTATGAATTAAGTGATAAAAAATTGGTTCAAGAAAGGTTGTCTAAGTTAAAGTATCCAGTATTTATTAAGCCATCTAGTTTAGGTTCTAGTATTGGAATAGAAATTGCGGAAGATGAAAAAGATTTCTTTAAAAAGGTAAAGAATGCTATTAAGTATGATAAGAAGATTCTAGTGGAAGAGAAAGTAAATGATGTTAAAGAGATAAATATTAGTGTTTTAGGAAATTATAAAGGAGTTGAAGTGTCTGAGATTGAAGAGATAAACTCTAATGATGATTTTTATTCTTTTAAGGAAAAGTATGTAAATAATTTTTCTAAAACTCAAGAAAAAGATGCTAAGACTAAGCCTATTATATCTAAGGAAATGATTGAGGATATGAAAGAGTATGCTATAAATACGTTTAAAGTATTAGATGGAAATGGGGTAGCAAGAATTGATTTTTTAATTAATGATAAGACTAAAAAGATTTATGTAAATGAAATAAATACAATACCAGGATCATTGTCTTCATATTTATGGAAGGCTAAGAAGAAAAATCAAACTGAATTATTTGATGATTTAATTGCAATAGCAGTGGATAATAAAAAAGATGATGAAGAAATACAAAAAGCTATACCTGGTAATTTGCTTGAAAGATTTGATAATCTTAAAGGTTCTAAGTTAAAGAAATAGTATAAATTGCTTGTATAAAGCTAATAGATGTAGTATATTATATATAAAGAAGCACGTTCTTTGAACGCCGACTTCTTGTTAGACTAAGTTGCGACGTTTCCCTATATCAGAGAGACGTCGCATTTATTTTAAATTACTTTAATAATAAATAAATAATTATAAGTAATGCTAAAATTAAGAAATCTTTTTTACTCATAACTATAACCCCATTTCTTTTAAAAAGATAATGAAGTCGGCGCCCGTAATGAACGTGCTAATACCACTATAAACTATAGAAAAATGCTTGTCAAATGACCATTTTTAAGATTTGATAGAGAAAGTGCTTTCAAAAATAAGATTTGCCTTAGGGCAATTTTTATTTTTGGATAGGAAGACTTGTATTAAATGTTTTGTTTTTATATAAATGTAAAAAATTGAAAAAAAATTACTTGAAAAGGCATTAGTTTTGTTATAGAATTAGTTTATAAGAGACTATATGGAGGTAAGACTATGGGTAAATATTTACGTGGTAAACAAAGTATAAATCCTTTATTTAAAGATGTAAAAGAGTATAATAAATATCTATTATCATTAATA
>CAKOIB010000023.1 GCA_934086255.1 uncultured Bacilli bacterium | reverse complement strand
CGATTAAACCATCTAATTCTAATAATTTATCGGTAATAACATTATATCTTTCATTTTTTATTACTTCGTATCTTTCTTGCCATTGTTTAAGTTTTTCTTCTAATTTTTCATTTTTTAAAATGACTTCGATTTTAGCAAGTTCAGACATAATTGGAGTACTAACAATAAGATTTCTTTGTTTTTCTAACTCCATTTCTTTATTTTTTAGTCTTTTTAAACTACTAAGTCTATATATAATAAAAAATATAAATATTAAAACTATCAAAGCAATTGCACTAATAATATAAATTGTACTCTTACTCATAAGACCACCTACTATAGATATTTTATCATAATATATTATCTTATTCAATAGAAAAATAAAATCTCTAGACTGCTAGTCTAAAGATTTATAAGTAAAATCAAATAGTTCTATTCCAATTCCTTAAGTCTTTCGTCAACCTCATCAAAAAACTTATAGACTTGTGTACAACTTTCTGATAATGATGGCTTATTATATAAATGTTCATCACTAATTTTTTTTGCATTTTTTCTTGCTTTATCTAACGATCCATATTCACATAAAAGATTATACAGTTCATTATCATTTTTCTTGTACTTATAATCTAAACCTTTACTTTTAAAATACTCATTTAACTTCTTAGCATATTCAATTCTATTCATTTTTGAACAAATATAATGAAAATGAAGTAAAAACCAAAACTCAATAGCTTGATTGGACCATAAAGGAATATAACCATTATCATTACACATTTTTATTGCCTCGTCAAAATCATTTGGTTCAAAGCTATCTTTATCAAATACAACAAATATTTTCCCATATGGAACAATTGATGTAGAATATTTATCAATTCTAACTTGTAAATCCGTTGCTTTAACCAAAGATTTTGTATTCATACCTTTTCCAATAATTTTGACTTTCAGTTTGTACTCATCATCAATTTTTTTATTTATTTCATCAACTGCTCTTTCAAAATAATTTGGTTCAGTCTTAGTTCCCTCACAAATAATTAGCCAATTACTTGATTTTTGTTTTAATACATTTTCTTTTCTTATTTTTCTTTCTGCTGTTCTTCTTTTGTGTAAATTATCACTACCCATAATAACTCCTATTTTTCGTACGGAATAGCGCCAAATTGTCCAGAAAGATATTTTTTTTCATAATCAGAATCAGCACGTAAGTTTCTAAACTCAGAAAGTGAATAAAGTTTTGATTTTCCAAACTCATCTTTATCAACTAAATATAATTGATCTCTTCTTAAATTATTACTATTAAATAAAAATGTTGAATGAGCTGTATAAATTAATTGAGCATTATTTTTATTAATAGATTTGTCCATGTACATTTGAACAATTTTTCTAAATAATAATGGATGCAGTTTTACATCAATTTCATCAATACATAATAAGCCACCTATTTCAAGATTTTTTAAAATCGCAGGCATAATATTAAAAATACGAATAGTACCGTTTGATTCTTTATGTAATGGAATAAGTATTTCTCTTTTTGGATCGTCAATATTCTTATGAACACCACTAATGTTGTATTTTTCACCATCATCGGTATCAACAGCATCAATTCTAATTCCTAATAAACAAGGATCAAAATCATGAAGAATCTTTTGAAACTTATTGTAAACCGAATCATTTTGATTTAATATATCAATACTTGCTTTTCTAAACTCGCTTTCAATTCTAAAATCAAACTTACAAATATAATCATATAAATCTCTTAAGGTACCTAATTCTTCTTTTATGGCAATACTACTTAATACTAGTAATTTACTAGTATTAAGATTAACATCATTAAAAAATAAACTCCAAATCTTTTTATATTTACTATATTGTTTTCCAAATAAAACTTTATTATCTTGTCTTTCAAAAATTATTTTCTCTTTTGCTTTTGTGTTTAATGCAAACTTCTTGGTATATAGCCATTCTTCACTAATTTTATTTTTATTTAATGAAAAACCATATCGATATTCATTATCTTTTAAACAAATAGATACTTCGTACTCACTATTTTCTTCAACCGCTTTTTTACTAAATACATATGGATTAGTTGGTAAATCATTATTAATATCTATTCTATTAGAAAATCTAATAAAAGAAAACATAAAATTGAGTGCTTCAAGTGCACTACTTTTTCCAGATGCATTTGCCCCATGAATAGCAATAACTGGTAAAATATTATTATCATTAATATTAAAAGTAGACTCAATATGCCTTTTTTCTTGTGTAGCCATTAGATCTAAAAAAGTTTCATCATAAAAACATTTATGATTTTTAAACTTAAATTGTAATAACATAATAACACCATCCTTTCTAATTACAATATTAACATTTTCTTGCTAAAAAGTAAAGTTTTAAGAGATATTTTCTCTTGAAATTGCTTAAAGTGCATAGTTTTTATACTTTTCATCAATATTATACTATTTATTATTTAAAAAAATCATCAAATTATGTACAAAATAAAAAGACCTAAAGTCTTTTACAAATCAAACTCTACTTTTACTTTTTATATCTTGATAATTATATAAAAGTTCATAAGACAAATAAATCATTTCTAAAGACACATCAGTCCTTAAATAATCAGTATTAAGACCCCATCCACTACCACGTACTCTATCAAGTCCATCGGAGTCTTTTAGAATATTACAAAGTATTTTTAGTCTTTCTAAATCATTGATATTATATTTCTTAGCAATATTTAAAAATAATTCATCATTAACACTATGATAAGTTACCATAGCGGATAGTATTTTCATATCATCTTTATTAAAGTTCTCAAATGACTCAAGTTTTTTAGCACTTCTTAAACCATGAAGATCGTCTTCATTATCATTTACTCTTCCAATATCATGATACTTACAGGCCTCAAGAAGTATTTTCATATCACATTTATCTAATTTATATTTAAGTCCCATATAATATCCATATAAACTAACTCTTATATTATGATCAATTCCATGAATATCACTATTATAAATATATTTTGTTTTGATGTTTTCTAAACTATTTATAAGTATATCTTTATTATAGTTAATTTCACTAATAAACTCATTTAAAGTAATTTGATTGGATAAGTTTTTATTTTTTTCATTCATATATAAAAAATAAGATATGAAAGATGGATCAATCTTTTTAAAACTCTTCTTATTTAATAATTGTTTATAAATCTCTAGTTCTTTTTTCATAATCTTATTATAAAACAAATAAGTAATAAATTACAATAAAAAAAAGATATTAGTTCTTAGATTGAACTCTATATCTTTCTTTTTCATCTAATATTTTCTTTCTTAATCTTATAGCATCCGGAGTTATTTCAACATATTCATCATCTTCGATAAACTCTAATGCTTCTTCAAGAGTAAACTTCTTAGGATTTATTAATGTTAAAGCTTCATCACTACCTGCTGCTCTTGTATTAGTAAGTTGTTTATTTTTACATGGGTTAACATTTAAATCATTATCTCTATTATGAATACCAATTATCATACCTTCATATACCTCAACTGAAGGACCTACGATCATTGTACCACGATCGCTTAAGTTAAATAAGGAATATGCCATAGTAGTACCATTTTCGCATGAAACGAGTACACCATTTTTTCTACCTTTAATTACACCAGCATATGGTTTGTAATCATCAAAGCTTCTTACCATAATTCCTTCACCCTTAGTATTAGTAATAAAGTTACTACGATATCCAATTAGACCACGAGTAGGAACAGAAAATACTATTCTAGTGTAGTTTTCATTGTTAGATAATTCTTCCATAATTCCTTTTCTTTCATTTAAGTCATTGATGACTGTACCACTGTAATCATTAGGAACATTTATTATTACCTTTTCATATGGTTCCATCTTAACACCATCTATTTCTTTATATAAAACTTCTGGTTTAGAAACGGATAGTTCATAACCTTCTCTTCTCATTCTTTCAAGTAAAATAGATAAATGAAGTTCACCACGTCCTGATACTTTATATCCATCAGAATTAGTAAGTGGTTCTACTTTTAATCCAACATTGGTTTCAAGTTCTCTATCAAGTCTTTCTTTAATGTGTCTATTAGTTAAGAACTTACCACTTTTTCCTGCGAATGGACTTGAGTTTACTACGAAGTTCATTGATAGGGTTGGTTCTTCTATTTCGATAGGATCAAGGGGATTGATATTGTTTATATCACAAATAGTGTCTCCGACATGAATATCTGGGCTTGTTTGTACAGTAACTATTTCTCCGTATTTAGCAGAACTAACTTCTTTTTTCTTAATTCCTTCATTTACGAATATTTTACCAACACGATTGTTTATAACAGTACCATCATTTTTACTAATTGCAACCATGCTACCGCTTTTTAGAATACCTTTGGTTATACGCCCTATACCCATTCTTCCTAAATAATCATCGTATTCTAGTGATGATATTTGAAGTTGTAATGGATCAGTATCATTACCTGTATAAACATCAGTATGAGAAATAATAGTATCTAAAAGTGGAGTTATATCATTAGATTCATCTTCTAAATTAAGTTTAGCTATACCAGAACGAGCCATTCCATAGACAATTGGGAAGTCTAATTGTTTATCATTTGCATCTAACTCAACAAATAAATCAAATGTCATATTTACTACGTCATCAATTCTAGCATCTTTTTTATCAATTTTATTAATGAATAAAATTGGGTTTAGGTTTTGTTTTAATGCTTGATGAAGTACAAATCTAGTCTGAGGCATAACTCCCTCAGCGGAGTCTACAAGTAAGATAACTGTATCAACTGTTTTGATAATACGTTCTACTTCACTTGAAAAATCAGCATGTCCTGGAGTGTCTACTATGTTGATTTTATAGTCTTTATATCTAATAGAACAGTTTTTAGAATAGATAGTAATTCCTCTTTCTTTTTCTAAGTCATTGCTATCCATTATTTGTTGATCTGATGCATTTTTGTCTAAGGCACCACATTGTGATAATAAAGCATCTACTAATGTACTTTTTCCTACATCTACATGGGCTACTACCGCGATATTAATAATTTTTTCTTCTTTATTCATTTTACCACCTCTTATATGCGACTTGTAAATTATACCATAAAATAGTATAAAATACAATAAAATTAAATGAAAAAACTTAACCATTAAAGTTAAGTTTTATTTTGATTAGTTTAGATTAGAAATGACTGCGCGGGTGGAGTAGTTAGCGCCAGCGCCACCGGTGCCGTTTCTGAAGCTGAAGGCACCGACGTAAGCACCATTGGCATAGTACTCGCCGCGTAGAACCCAAGGGTAGTCATGGTTCACGAAGGAAGCGTAATCTCCATACCAGTTACCTTTTTCACCTGTAGGTGCCATTTCTTTTATTGCATCTCCTAATTTTCCTCTAGAATATGCTACATTATCATAGCCTGTAGTACCATAACTATATTTATCATAATATCTCTTACTTGGAAATGCATATATTCCTGTATATGATGTGCCATTTGATAATACTCCATTAAATGCTGAGTTCCAGTCGCTAGTTGTTTGACATCCGCTCATTTGTTGTCCATTGCTCCATACCATATTACCCATCATATATTCATATGCTCCACCACTCATGTCATATACTCCATATACATTTCCTGTTGTTGATGCACTTTGTCCTAATGTTGTTGTATATGAATTACATGTTGCACCACTTGTTGTTGAGCCTGCACTTTGTGGTCCACATCCTGTTGTAAATGTATTTGCACTATTTATTGCAACTTCTTTATTTATTCCATATTTACTATGTGATAAATATGTTACTGCTCCCCATTCCATATTCTTCATCATATGGGTTTCATCAGTTGTACTAAATCCATATTGGTTTCCAGATTCTCTCATCTTTTGTATTCCATTAAAGAATGTCCCTACTTGTGCACCTCTCCATGATGTTACATTTGGTTTTATCTGAGGTCTTATTGTTTGTAAGTTGCATCCTTCTCCTACTGCTGAACTATCTGAAGGTGTACATGTAGTATCACTTGATACTTCAAACTTTCCTACCCATATTCCTGTTAATTCTTCATCTTCTGTTCTTATACTATCATCATTCTTATCCCACCAAAATGCTGGATGAGTATAAGTTGAAGTTCCTGCCTTTAATCCATTATTTGTTGTATCTGTACATGTTTCGCTTGTACTTGATTCTCCTGTTACATTATCAGTACACTTTATTGTACCAGTACTATTTGTACCACTTTCAAACTTAATCTTTATTTCTTGTGGTGTATTTGTATTTAAATATGTATATGTATATCTTGGTACCCATACCCACATTGTATTTATATCACTCATTGGTATTGTTGTTCCTGCATCTGCTTTTAAATAAGTTTCTCTATTTGTATTTGTAACAGTTACTGCATTTGCCCACATCTTATTATCATAATCATACCATTTATTAGCCTCTTTAGCATTATTACTATCTGCTTTCTTCCATTCACTAGATGCCTCATCATAATATACTGGTATCATATTAGATGTAAGTTCTGGTGCATTTGCACCACTTTCATCAAGTGATACAGGTTTACTACTACTAGTAATATTACCACTATTGACATTTACTCTAAACTTATAAGAGTATTTCTTTGCACTAAGCTTATTAGTATCAACCTTAGAATCAATCCATGCTCTAAGTCTATAACTAGTTATTACTTCAGCTTTATTATTTGAAAATATATCTTCATGATTATTTAAAATATAATTATTTATTTGATCAATTGTTGTTGGTTCTACCACAACAGTTTCTACTCCATTTTCTATCATAGTAAGATACACTTTAATCTCACTATCATTTAAAGGATTTTCTACTGTTAAAGGTTCTAATACTATATTATAATTAATCTTTCTTTTAGTATTATCACTATCTTTAGTCTTAATATAAGACAACACTTGAAAATCAAAATAATCAGTTAATACTTTACCTTCTTCATCCTTCATAGGAAGTGCATTATCCATAGTTATTTCATTAGTCTCAGTATAACTCATCTTAATTTGACCTGTTTTAATAGTATTATCCTCAGTTAATAATTCACTATTCCATATTGCATATGTTCCTAACGATATTATTGCTACTACAAATAATGAGACTAATCCCATTAGTAGCATTTTCTTATTCTTAGGATTAGTTAATTTGCCCCCCCCCCATACGAATATTTGTTTTGTCAGTAATTTTTTGTGACTTTTTCATATCTATTCACTCCTTATTTTCTATTACAATAAGTAGTATACCATTTTTACGCAATTTTTACTATAATTTTTAATAAAAAATTAAAAAAAGTACCAACTTGTGTTGATACTTTATATAACTATCTAGAAATCCTAGTATAAGTATTGCTTTGACTATGACAATTACTATCTTCTACTACAACTGACCATTTATATTTATTGTCTTTAATACTAGATAATGTATAACTATAATAATATAGGCCACTACTACTACCTTTATTAGTCATCTTCTTAGTGAATGTTGTGCCTTTAGTTAAATTAGTAATTTTAACACTAACATTTTTAGCTTCTTTTGTAATATAAGCATTAAATGTTATAGAACCCCTGTTGGTTGTAGAATTAACTTTATTAATCTTAGGACAAGTGCTTGTACTAGTTGAACCTCCAGGTCTAGTACTAGGATTAGTTGATGGATTGCTTGGTATATTACTAGTACCATCTCCTACTATTGTAATTGAACTTGTAAATCTATAAGATACTCCAGTTGTATCAGTTGCAGTAACAGTAAGAATATGATTTCCTTTTTTACTATTATTCTTATTATTAATAACACCATATTTCAAAAATCCTTTAGTACTAAATCTATCTTCTCTAACACTAGAACTATCCATTGCACTAGTATCAGTTTTAAATAGAACATTTGATATATTAGTATTTTTTCCAATACATTCTACTTCGATTGAAATATTAGAAGTATTAATACTATTAGTATTTATTATTCTTTTGTTATTAGAATCTTTAAATACAGTAGTACATGAAATAGATTTATTTATACTAGTACTAGAACCAGTACTAGAACCCTTTACTCTAACAACAACTTTCTTATAAAGTTTACTATCAGCATCAGAAGAAACTTTTATAACAGCAGTACCAGATCCAACTGCTTTTACAGTACCATATTTATTAACAGTAGCTACTTTAGTATTACTACTACTATATAAAATCTTATTATTTGAAGCATTTTCTGGTAAAACAACTGCATCTATATAACCAGTAGTTCCTACTGATAAATCCATTGATGTTGGATAAACATTTATAGTTTTTACACCAACACTAGTTGAAGGTTTAGTACTACTACTTGATCTTACAACAACATCCATACTAGCACTAGCAGAACCATCAATAGTAGATACAGATATTTTAGCTTTACCTTTTTTTATACCAGTAATTTGTCCTTTATTATTTACTTTAGCAATTGTATTATCTGAACTATCCCATTTTAAACTCTTAATGCTAGCATTTTTTGGTGTAACAGTAGCACTAACACTTTTAGTAACACCAACATTTATAGTAAGTGAACTTGGACTAAGTGTGATTTTATTTGCTTTAACTGAATCACGCTTTATAGCATTGATTTCAGTTTTATCATATACTTTGTTATTACATGATACACTAACATATGCTTTACCTGTGCCAATAGCAAGAACATTGCCTTTTCTATCTACTTTAACAATAGATGGATTGCTTGAAGACCATGTAATTTTGTCTTTTACTAAAGAATCATTAAAGTATTTAACATTAATTGCTTGTAAAAATGTTAAAGTATAACTTTTCTTAGGAAATCCTTCTTTTAAAACACTCTTACAAACACTATCCAAATTATCTACTTTTTTAGTAACTGTAACATTTATATTAGCGGTTTTGTTACCATCTTGGGTAGTAACAGTTATAACAGCATTCCCTATTCCAATTGCTTCGATTAGGCCTTTTCTTGATACAACAGCAACACTCTCATTATTTGATTTCCAATTAACAGACTTATTAGTAGCATTACTTGGTAATATATCTGTTTTTATTTTGCTAGTTTTACCTTCTTCTAAAGTAATTGAAGTCTTATCTGTTTTAATATCAGTAACTGAAACTGTATCAGATGATGATACAACTTCAACATTTGTAGAAATATTTTTAGTACCATTACTAATCTCAATAGTAGTAATTCCTTCTTTTAATGCTGTAACAAGACCTTCTTTTGAAACAGTTGCTACATCACTATTAGTACTAGTATAAGTAAGATTGTTATAGCATTCTTTATATTTACTTAAATCAACATTTAGATTAATCGTTTTTCCAACAGATACTTTGTAATCAGTATTAGAAAATATACTATTATCAAAAGAAGAACAAACTGTAACTTCTTTTTCATAAACATTAATTTCAGTACCATTGCTAGTAGCAACGACTTTAACTTTAGCTTTACCATTTTTCTTGGCAATTATCTTATTAGATGAATCTTTTGATGATAATGTTTCATACTCAAACTGAGCAATTTCATTATTATCGCTTATAAACTTATAAATAGTATTATCTTTTTTATTACCAATTGGTAAAAACTCAACCTCATTCCCTGCATAGACAACATTTGGAATATCCAAACTAAGTAAGTTTTCATTTTTATTATTTTTAAAATAGATAAAAATAAACATCGAAATAACTAAAACAGCAATAATAATTAAAATAATAGGAATTACTTTTTTAGTATTTCTTTCATTATAATTCATAAAACTCCTCCTTTATTATAATTTAAGTATAAAGTATAACTATAAAGAAGGCAATACTTAACAAAAGATATGTAAACTGGTTTACATATCTTTTACAACATTAATTTAAAATAAATAACTATGACTACCTGTATTAACCAATAAAAGTAATAATTCTTGATCATTATATTGATAAATTAATAACCAATCTGGTTTTAAAGTACTTTTTAATTTTTAAACTCAAACTTAACACTAGTATCTTTTTTTATAACAGTATTTTTAATGGACTGATTGCTTACATAGCCATATCCTTTAAAACTACATTTAATATTTAAAAGACTACATACTGCTCTTACTTGTTTTTTTGAATATCCTTTTAAATCAGGTAATTTATATTCATTATCATTAGTAAGTAATATTATAGTATCATTAACATTAACAATACTATTCTTACTAGGGTATTGATTAATAACTTTATTACCATTGCCTAGCACTAAATAATTTATTTTATTTTTCTTTATTGTTTGTTTTACTTTAGATAAATCTTTGTTTATATAGTTTTCTACTTTATAATTATTAATAGTCTTATCTTCTTTAGTATCATATATTTCTAAATATTTACTAACATTTTTTACAATTGGTTTTATAGTATTATATAAAGGAGCGGAACTACCATATAAGGAGTCTTTAACTGATATAAAAACAATTACTTCGGGATCGTCCTTTGGCCACATACCTGCGAATGATTTAATAGCATGGGATTCATCGCTATAATATCTACCTGTTTTAGTATTAACATATTGAGCAGTACCAGTTTTACCTATTAAATCATATCCTTTTAAATAATAACCTCCCCCTGTTGCATAAGGAGATGATGAATGAACAACATCATACATTAAATCTTTCATTTTTTCAACTGTTTCATGGGATGCAACTGTACTAATTTTTTCTTTTTGTCCTTTAAAAACAACTTTATTATTTTCATCTACTACTTTATCAATAATATAAGGTTTTAGCATCACTCCATCATTAGCAATTGAAGTAAGTGCTTGTATATGTTGCATTTGAGTAGTTGTAATACCTTGTCCAAAACCGGCATTAAATACTTCGGTTTCATACTTAAAGGAAATTTTTCCTTTTGCTTCATTGGAAAGTGTAATTCCTGTCTTTTTACCAAAACCTAATTTTTCAAAATAATCTAGAAGAATGGTTTTATTCATATGTTTATTAATCAAATTAATAATACCAACATTAGAAGAATAAGCAAATCCTTCATCATATGTAATGTCTCCAAAACCACTTTTTAACCAGTCATAAATATTAATTCCATCTGAGGTAGTATACTTACCAGATTTAAACTTTTCATCACCTTTATAAGTACCAGTTTCCATTGCAGCCATATATGTATATGTTTTCATAACAGAACCAGGCTCATAAGCATAAGAAACATTATAATTGTTCCAATCGCTAACATTCATCTTATTAGGATCATAACTAGGTACTTGGGATAGAGCAAGAATCTTTCCTGTTTTAGCATCTGCTAATGTAATGGCCATCCAATCAAAATTGTACTTATTCTTGGCATTGAAAATAGCTTCTTCAACAAAGAACTGAATATTAGAATCAATTGTTAAATAAATGTCATTTCCGTTTACTGCTTTTTTTGTTTTTTCTTTAGTACCTGCGATCTTATAGCCATTTAAATCAGTTTGATAAGTTGTATACCCATCAGTACCAGATAATACATCATTAAGTAATAATTCTAAACCATATTCACCATTTACTTTACCATTTTCATCTTTTTTAGCATAACCAAGTGTGTATGATAAAAAGTTACCATTTGGATAGTATCTTTGTTCATCTGCTATAAAGTCAATACCAGGTAGGTTAAGTTCTTTAATAGCATCTTTTTCAAGTTCAGTAAGTCCTTTACCAGCAGTACCAAACTCTACTTGGTATAAATCTTGTTGTAATATTTTTAATATATCTTCATAAGACATCTTAATAACTTTGGATAGTGCTTTAGCAGTAGCTTTTTTATCCTTTACATGATATAGTTTGCTTTCGTTTTCACTACGTGATTCATCTAAATAAGCAATTAAAGTATAGGATGAGACATTGAGTGCTAAGCTTTCTTTTTTAGAATCATATATACTACCTCTTTTAGCACTAATGTTTTTTTCTACAACACTACGAGATTTTGCAAACTCTTTTAGATTTGTACCTTCATAAGTATCTTTAAATATCATATTAGAAAGTACAAATATAAAAACAAAAAAACAAAAAAGAACAAAAATTAAAAATAAATTAATCATTTTTATATTTTTGTTCTTATTCATTTGTAATCACCTACTTTATTGTTTTAACACTATTACTAGTATAACTTAATCCAACTTTTTTAGCAACCTTTTGTAAGTTTTCTAAAGATGCTAATTCATTAATTTTCATTTGTAAACTTTCATTAGACTTTTCTTGAGTAGAAACTTCTTCTTTAGTTACTTCAACATCATAATTAGCCTTAGAAAGAAATGATGAAGCACATACTGATGCGAATGGCGAAAATATTAATAATGCAATCGTTAAAGTAAGTATTTTTTTCTCAAAATTAGATAACTTGCTTTTCTTTTTTCTACTCATTTAAATCCCTCCTTATTTTACTCTTTCAATTACTCTTAACTTAGCACTTTTAGCACGACTATTATATTCTAACTCACTTGAAGTTGGTAATATTGGTTTTTTTGTAATTAATTTAAAATCTGGTAAAAGGTTTTTTTCTATAAAAGGATTGCCTTTTACTAATTCATCAATATCACTAACTTCTTTAAATATTTTTTTACATATTCTATCTTCAAGAGAATGAAATGTAATAACGCATATTCTTCCTCCGATATTAAGTAGAGAAAGACTATCTCTTAAAGATGTTTCAAACTCATCGAGTTCATTATTTACTTCAATTCTTATTGCTTGGAATACTTTTTTAGCAGGATGAGTATTCCTTTTTTCTTTGTATGGAATGCATCTATCAATAATATCTACAAGTTCTAAGGTAGTAGTAATTTCTTTTATATTTCTTTGTTTTTCTATTTCTTTAGCAATACGAAGTGCATGTTTTTCTTCTCCATATTCTCTAAATATTCTAGTAAGATCATTTATACTATAATTATTTACGACCTCATAAGCAGATAACTTGCTATCTTGTTTCATTCTCATATCAAGCTTAGCATCTTTCATATAACTAAAGCCACGACTGTCTTGATCTATTTCAGGAGATGAAATACCAAGGTCATATAAGATTCCATCTACTTTATCTATTTTCTCATCTTGTAAACATTTTTTTATATTGATAAATCCGGTATTGAATATTTTATAGTTATTACCAATCTCATCTAGTACTTTGGTGCTATGATTAATTGCATCTATGTCTTTATCAAAGGCGAATAAAAACCCCTTTTTATTTCTTTTTAATATTTCCTTTGAATGACCTGCATAACCTAAAGTCATATCTACATATAATCCACCATCTTTAATATTTAAATTATAAATTGATTCATTTAATAAAACACTTTTATGTAACATATTAATCACCAAAATCACTTTCAAATAGATGGTCTGCTAAATCAGATAAAACTTCTTTATTTGAATTAAAGAAATTATCCCATTTATCTTTAGCCCATATTTCTAATCTGTCATTTACACCAAGAACAATACATTCTTTATTAAGAGAAGCATAACTACAAAGTTGTGGTGTAAGTTTAATTCTTCCTTGTTTATCAAACTCACAAACAGTGGCACCGGATAAAAATATTCTCACGAAGCCTCTGGCATCTTTTTTAGTAAATGGTAATGTTTGTAGTTTAGAAACAATAAGTTTCCATTGTTCTTCTGAGTATAGAAATAAACAATCATCTAAACCACGAGTTACGATTATTTTGTCTCCTAACTCATCACGTAGTTTTGAAGGAATTATTATTCTTCCTTTGTCATCAATATTATGATGAAACTCACCCATTAACATAGAAATCACCACTTTTCCCCACTATTATCCACTGTCTACCACAATTTTACTATCTATTTCTTATAAATGTCTATATATTTCCCTTAAAAAAAGTAAAAAATAAGCAAATAAAAACAAGCGTTTGTCAACACTTGTATTTATTTTACATGGTTTTTTGTAGATTTTTGTTTTTGCTTAGTTTCTTTATAGATTTATTATAGGATAAGTCACAGCTTCTGGCATATTCTAAATCATTATAATCACCACTTGTAAATATTTTGTATCTAGGAAGTAATATATCTACTTTTACATCATCATCATTAATCATATAAGACATTAAAGATTCACAACCATTATTATTACACATAAGGGTACAAAGGACTCCTAAGTCTTTAGCTTTTTCATATAAGACTTCATTGACAATGTAACCAGTACTTTTATTAGTATCATAGTCTATTATTTCTTCATAAGGATATATAGTGTATATATCTTCTTCAAGAAGTAGTGATGGATTATAACTAATTATATTTGGGAAATTGTCTTTGAAACTATTTAGTAGAACAATATCGTCTTGTTCTAATAGGTTGTTAATAACGTTTTTAAGTGGTTGTTCTAATTCGTAATTTTTAAGAATCTTAATTAAGGAGTTGTTAAAACCATCTTTATACATTTTACTAATTATATATTCTTTATCAATTCCGTCTATTTCTTCGAGTACTTTTATTAAAGTGTCGTAGCAGTTTAATTCTATTAGTTTATCTATTGCTTTTAATGTTGTAAGATTGTCTTTAAATGATATTAGTTTTAATAATTCAAATATATAATTTGAATTATTAAAGTTAATGATACTATCTGATAGTATTCTAATATCATTTAAAGTAAATAAATTAGATTTAATAAAATACATTTCTATATTGTAAAGTAAAACTGATGGAATGCTTTTACTAAGGCAAGATATTATTAAGTCTTTGTTATCAGTATAATCAAGCATAAAGACAAGTAATTCATCATAACTATTTTCTTTAGCAAAAGATGCAATTTTTTCTACTGGGAAGTTTTTTACGTTTTTAATATAGTCTTCTAAATCAATACCACAATATAAATAGTTATTTAGTAAATAGTCTAGAATGTAATCTAATGATCTTCTTTCATCACCATTATAATCGAGTTTATTGTTTTTAATTTTTTTCATTATCTTACCAATATTATTATCAATATAATCATTAAAATCTCTTGTAATCATAGTATCACCTCAAATAATGACTTTATTATATGATAAAAGTTAAGAATAAGCAAGTAAAAGATGTAAAAAGACTTAATTTAAGTTGGATATTACTGCGCGGGCGGAGTAGTCAGTGCTAGCGTAACCGCTGCCGCCGTAGAAGTTGAAAGCACCAGTAGTAGCACCATTACTATAGCTACCGCCGCGATAAACAAAAGATTCGTAAGAGTTCACAAAGTAGGCGGGATCTGAATACCATGAAGTAGCATCAGATGTAACTGGCGCCATTTCTTTTGTTGCATCTCCTAGTTTTCCTCTTGTATATTCTGTATTACTTGTTCCATAACTATATTTATCATA
>CAKOIB010000022.1 GCA_934086255.1 uncultured Bacilli bacterium | reverse complement strand
TTATCACTACACTTTTCCTAACGAATATTTTTGAAATCTCTATTTTATATAAAATTGCACTTTTTTTAAAAAAATTATCAAAAAAAGACCTCAAATGAAGTCTTTTACTAATTATTTTTTCTTTTTATAATCACTATCGAAGAAATACCTCCGACAATAAGCAATATTCCTATTCCGATTACTATCTTATTATCAAAAACACCAGTTCTAGGAACATCAGGCACTATTTCCTCCTTATCATTAACTATATAAATACCAGTATCTTCATAAACAGAATAATGCCTATCACTATTTGAGGTAATAGTAACAATACCACTATTGCTAACATCAAAGTTAAAAGACAAATTAACATCAACATAATTCTTCGGAGGCTCTACCTCGATAAACTTATAACTTCCTGATTTCATATTCAAAGTATAATACCCCTCATCCATACTAAACTCAGAAACCTTATTACCATCTTCATCTACAATTCTATACTTACCACCAGTAATACTTTCTTTACTAACACTATCTTGTTTTAAAAACAACACTGATCTTCTTAAGTTTTCAACCCTTTTAGAAACGCTTTCCTTATCCAAAGTAATCTCTACTAACTCATCATCCAATATATAAATATCACCAGTTTCAAGTTCCTTTAAATAATAAGTATCAAACAATAAATTAGAAACCTCAACTCTACCATTATCATCAGTAGTAAGAACACCTATTTCATTACCATCCTTATCAGTAGCACGACTAACCTTATCAGATTTTAACAACTCAAACTTAACATTCTTAATAGGTTTCTCATCACTAGCATCAATCTTCTTAATAATGATCTTACCAGTATCAACAGCAACCTTCTTATTAGAAACAACAATAGTATTAGTAGTATCCGCAAGCAAACACTTATTATTCAAAGTATAACCCTCTAATGTAGAAAGCTCCTTTATATAATAAGACTTTGAATCATCAACTACAAAAGACAAAGAACCATATCCATCAGTCTTACCCTTACTATTACCAAGAAAATCAGTAACCAAATTATTACAACTACTATCACTATAAAGACCAAACTCTACTCCAGGTAAAGTAATACTATTATCATCACTATCAAGCTTTAAAATATCAATACTTCCATAAGTAACTTCCTTAGTATTAGAAATAGTAATACTTCCTCCAACAGTTGCACTATGACAACTACTATCTTTACTATACCCATCTGGTGCTGATACTTCCTTTATATAATAAGACTTTGAATCATCAACCATAAACGATGCAATCCCATCACTTGAAGTAGTAACATTAGTTAGACTATTCTTATCATAATAAGGAATCCTACAAGACTTATCCGAAAATATTCCAAATGTTGCACCACTAAGAACCTTATTACTAGTCTTATCTACTTTTTTTACATCAACTTTTTTATAAGTCTTATTCTTTTCATTTTCCATTGTAATAGTAGTATCCGCTACTAACTTTTTACATGAACTATCCATACTATATCCATTTGGAGCACTAAGTTCCTTAGTATAATACGTCTTTGACTTATCAACATTAAATGAAGCAACCCCTGATGTATCAGTTATCTTTGTACTATTACCATCTGCATCAGAAATAGCATTGCTACAACTACTATCTGAATAAAGTCCAAACAAAGCACCACTAAGGACCTTACTCTTATCATTTTTATCAACTTTCTTTATACTAACATCAACATACTCAATTTCTTGGGCATCATTTTCTACTGTAATAGTTCCCCCAATAATACCAACTCTACAAGTAGAATCAAGTTTATAAGAAGGAGGTGCTTCAATTTCTTTTACATAATACGTCTTTGACTTATCAACATCAAAGAATGATAAACCAGTCTTACCAGATTTAGATTTATACTTACCAGTCCTATCAAAAGCCAAATTAGTACAATTACTATCAGAATACAAAGCAAACACTGCTCCCTCAATTGGTACAGAATTATCACCCTTTAAAACCTTTTTAATATTAATATAATCATACTGAGGAAGTAATTCTTTTTCCTCATTTTCAAAAGTAACAGAACCACCCGGAGCAATTTGTCTACAAGAAACAATGTCATTTTCATAACCAGATGGTGCCACTACCTCTTTAACAAAATATAACTTAGTAGACTCTAATACAAACTTTAAAGTCCCATCAGCCCCTGTTTCCAATACATCCTTACCATTCACATCAGTAGTAATACTCTTACAAGTAGAATCAGAAAACAATCCAAACTTAGCACCACCAAGACCTTCCTTAGTAACTTTATCAATCTTCTTAACAGTAGATTCCTTATAAGAATCATTTTTAATAACCATCTTAGTCCCAACAGAAGCCCTCATACATACCGAGTTAAGTGAATAACCTTGTGGAGCACTAAGTTCTTTTATATAATACTCATTACCTCTTTCAACTCTAAAAGAAATAATACCACTATCACCTGTTATCTTCTTATTTATACCATCAGCATCACTAACTAAATTATTACAACCACTATCACTATAAAGACCAAACTCTGCTCCACTTAAAGTCTTACTACTATCAGTCTTATCAACTTTTTCTATATCAATATTATCATACTCAGGCTCAACACCAATTTCAGTATTAGTAAATGACTCATAAACATCATTTTCTTTTACAACAACCCTTCTACACTCATTAGAACTTTGATACCCCTCAGGTGCAGAAGTCTCTTTTACATAATATGTTTTATTAGGCTCTACAACAAAAGCCAAACTACCATCAACACTAGTAGCACTATCTATTCTAGTAGAACAACCACTATCACTATAAAGACCAAACTCTGCTCCACTTAAATAATCCCCATTAGAACCAGTCTTTACAATAGCAAGTTCAACCTTACCAGCTTCCTTAGGAATAACTGTTATACTAGAACTAGCAGACTTGGAAAAAGACTTAGTTGGATGCTTTTCAATAACATTTCTAAAACCAACACGTTGTAAATTAGTAACCTTAGTAGTATTAGTTTTACTCTTAATCGGAGAATAAGCAATAAGTTCATACTTTTTATAAGTACAACTATTAGTATACTCATTAGACTTCAAATGAAGCTTTGTACTAACAACTTGCTTAATAGAATCTTTAGGAATCTTAACATACAAAGTACTAGCACTAGTATTAGAAACACTACTACTACCAGAAAGACTATCACTTATAATAGCACCACTAATCGAAGTAGTCAAACTAGGAGTATAACTACTAACACTACCACTCATACTAACACTAGCTTTATAAACAAAATAACCATCATAGTCAGACACCTTTACAGTCCTTAAAGAAATACTACTACCCTTATCAACTGGAGTATCCTTTTTACTACCACCACAATCACTAGAAACATAAGGCTCATCACAAGCAGTATTCAAACACTTATCCTTTGGAGCATGACACTTAGATTGAATATACCTTATTCTATTATGCCTATTACTAGTAGAAGTACCAGTATACTTATAAAAAGCACAAGCAGGCCCCCCCGTAATAGTAGCATCATACATAAGATAATTATCAACCGGAGCATTAAAACCTTTATTTAAACAATAAAGTCTATACCTAGTACTACCACTAACATAAGAAAGTTCAAAAATCCTACCACCACTACCAGAATCAGATTGATCAGTATTAGTACAATAATTAACAGTTTTCGAAGGCAATATCCTATTATCACTAGTTAAAGTCCAATCATTTAACATATTACCATTATTCGAAGTAGTACAACTAGCACCTCTAACTTGAGCACTAACACTAAAAGGAATAAAACAAATACAAAGAAAAAAGAAAAATAATAATTTCTTCATACTAATAAACCCCCTTTATAAACTCATTAAACTTATTAAAAAAATCCTTCTTTTCAGCATCAGTCCAATACTTATCCGGAGTATCACCAGAAATAGTAAGAGAAGTCTCACTATCATAATACTTAACCTTACCATCCTTTAAATACAAAGTATAAGGAACATGCAATACCTCTTTACCATTCTCATCCAAATGCAAAGTACCAGTAAGTAATTTAATAAGCTTTTTATACAAATCACTAGAAGTAGAAACATCACCAATAGGTACATAATATAATTTCTTTACATCACTTTTCTTAGAAGCAGAATCAAGTAACTTAGCATAACTACTACACCAAGAATTATCCTTATCACAAAAGAATACTACTCCAGTAAAATCAGACTCTAATACAGAAGATATATCAGTATAAACAAACCTATTATTAAAAGACACACCATACTCTCTTTTAAACCTCATAGAATCACTAAACATAAACAAAATAAATGAAATAATTCCAATAATTACCACTATAAGTATTATAAATAAAGTCTTCTTATCATAGTTTTCTATTCTCATACAAACACCTCTAGTATAAATATACCATTTTTTTACAAAAAAATAAAGAAAAAATCCCTAGATAACTAGAGATTTTTACTAACTATTTTTCCTTTTAATAATTATTATTGAAGAAGCACCACCAATAATTAACAATAAACCAATACCAACAATCATTCCATTAGAAACTATACCAGTCTTAGGAACATCAGGTACTATTTCCTCTTTATCATTAACAACCGTAATAGCCATATTCTCATTCAAATAATAATGCCTATCATCCGAAGACTTAATACTAACATCCCCTAAATTAGAAACCTCAAAATCAAAAGTAACATTAGCATCAACATAACCCTTCGGAGGAGTAACCTCAATAAAAGTATACTTACCCTTAGCTATATCAAGTAAATAAGTACCATTTTCCATAGTAAACTCAGCAACACTATTACCTTCCTCATCTACTATTCTATACTTACCACCAGTAATAACTTCCTTAGTAACACTATCAATCTTTATAATAGTAATATTTCTAAGAGCATTCTCAACTACAGTATTAACAACTTCTTTATCAACAACAACCTCAATTAACTCATCAGACATAATGTAATTTTCAGGAGCTTCGATCTCTTTCAAATAATAAGTACCATATTTAAGATTAGAAACTTCAATCTTACCATCAGCATCAGTAGTAAGAGCACCAATAGTATTACCATCCTTATCAGTAGCACTAGTAGTCTTATCAGACATCAATAACAAAAACTTAACACCAGAAATGCCTAAAGAACTAGCCATATCTTTTTTAGTAATAACAATCTTACCAAAAACCTCTTCAGGAATCTTTCTATTCTCAACCACTAAAGTATTATTAATTAAAGCCTTAGTACAACTAGAAGAAGGTGTATAACCATTCGGAGCACTAATTTCTTTTATATAATAATCCCCACTACCAGCAGGAATAAAGAAATAACCAGTACCATTACCATCAGTAGTAACAGTAGAATTACCATTAGAATCCCCAATAGAAGTACTACAACTACTATCCTTATAAAGACCAAATATTGCACCAGGTAACTTATTACCTGAATCAGCATCAATCTTACTAATTAAAATATAATCATCAGGATTTTCAACCGGAGTAAGAGAAAATGGTGCAGTATCCTCTTTAGACTTATTCAAAGTAGGATTAACCTCTTTCACCTCTCTAAAACCAACACGTTGTTCACCAGCAACCCTTACACCACCCTTAGTAGGTTTATAATAAGTAAGACCAAACTTTTTATATGTACAACTAATCTCATAATTAGCAACAATCTTTAAATTAGAAGTCATACTAGTAGTAACAGAACTCTTAGGAACCTTAATATACAAAGTAGTAGCATTAGTATTAGTAACACTACTAGTACCAGAAAGACTATCAGTAACAAAAGCCCCCGGAATAGAAGGAACAATACTAGCATCATAACTCTTAACCTTACCACTCATACTAACACTTGTACTATAAACAAAATAACTACCAGTAGAACTAACCTCAACAATATTACCAAGACTTATACCATTGCCCTCATCACTAGGTTCACTCTTTCTATTACCAACACAATCATTAGATATAAAATCATCAGTACAATCATCAGTAGCACAACAAGTAGAAGAAGTATCATCAGGATCAGAACAAGCAACAGTACACTTATTTTGAATATACCTTATCCTATTATGCCTAGCATTAGTACCTGAATCATTATACTTATAAAAAGCACAAGCAGGACCCTTATCCCAAACAGTAACAGTCTTAGTCAAAGTAGATTCAGTCGGCGCAGCAAGCTTATGGTTTAAACAATAAACCCTTTGCTTACCTTGACTACCATCATAAAGAAGTTCAAAAATGTTACCACCACTATTAAGACCAGGATCACTCATATCAGTAGTTTTACAATAATAAATAGAACCACCCTTTAAAATATCAATATCTTTACCCCAATGATTCAAAACATCACTACCATTTACATCAGAACAATTAACAACTCCTCCTGCGTAAACATAAAGAGGTAAAATAAACAAACCAATTAATATAAAAAGTAATTTTTTCATAACATCACCCCACTATTTAATTTCCTTATAAAAAGACTTAAACCTAGTATTAAAGTTCTTAATTCCATCAACAGTCCAATAACTATCAGAAGTCACATTACCCACTACTAAAGAAGTTTCATTATCATAAGAAGTAATAACCCCATCCTTAAAAAACATTAGATATGGAACATATAACACCTCTTTACCATTAATATCTTTATATAACCTATTTTCTAATAAAGCAACAAGTTTATTATAACTATCACTCTTATTATCCATATCATTCTTAATATCAACATAATAAACCTTAGCACCATTATCTAAAGAAGCATCATTAACTACTTTAGCATACCCCTTACACCAAGAATTATCACTATAACAAAAGAACACTATTCCACTTTTTTTATCATTTAACATATCAAATACATCAGATAAACTCTTATAAGAAAACTTATTAAACTTAGAAACATTATACTCTTTACTAAATCTAAAAGAATCTTTAAAAGATATAAATCCTATTACTCCAAGTAATAAAACTATTATTAAAACTAAAACTATTATTTTATTTTTCTTTTTCATAAGAAACCTCCTAAATTACAAAAATTAATTAACCACATCAGACACAGTTAAGTGAAAAGGGTTTGAAAAGGGTCGCAAGACTGACTTCGTCAGTCCAGAGCGCCAAGGAGCACGGCACGAGCAGAGCTGTTAGTGCCCGCGCAACCGTAGTAGTTGAGGAAGTAGAAGGCGCCGGCGTCAGTACCATCGCCATAGTACCCACCACGGAGAAACCAAGGGCTGGAACCGTACGGAAAGTAAGCGTAATCCCCATACCAATTACCACTTATTCCTGTAGGCGCCATTTCTTTGGTTGCATCTCCTAGCTTTCCTCTTGTATATGTAGTGTTTGATGAAGCATCATAACTATATTTATCATAATACCTTTTACTTGGGAATGCATATGTCCCTGTAAATGATCCTCCAGTTGATAATACTCCTGTAAATGCTGAGTTGTAGGTAGAACCTCCATTACCAGAACCAGTAATTTGTTGACCATTACTATATACCATATTACCCATCATATATTCATATGCTCCACCACTCATGTCATATACTCCATATACATTTCCTGTTGTTGATGCACTTTGTCCTAATGTTGTTGTATATGAATTACATGTTGCACCACTTGATGTAGATCCTGCACTTTGTGGTCCACATCCTGTTGTATATGTATTTGCACTATTTATTGCTACTTCTTTATTTATTCCATATTTACTATGTGATAGATATGTTACTGCTCCCCATTCCATATTCTTCATCATATGGGTTTCATCAGTTGTACTAAATCCATATTTATTTCCAGATTCTCTCATCTTTTGTATTCCATTAAAGAATGTTCCTACTTGTGCTCCTCTCCATGATGTTACATTAGGTTTTATCTGAGGTCTTATTGTTTGTAAGTTACATCCTGAACCTACTGCTACTGAATCAGATGGTGTACAACTAGTATCACTAGATACTTCAAACTTTCCTACCCATATTCCTGTTAGTTCCTCATTTTTTTCTCTTACGTTGTTGTCGTTCTTATCCCACCAGAATGCTGGATGAGTATATGTACTTGTTCCTGCTTTTAATCCTCCATTTGTACTATCAGTACATGTTTCGCTTGTACTTGATGTACCAGTTACCGCATCAACACACTTTATTGTACCAGTACTATTTGTATTAGTCTCAAACTTAATCTTTATTTCTTGTGGAGTATTTGTATTTAAATAAGTATAAGTATATCTTGGTATCCATACCCACATAGTATTAATACCATCCATTGGTATCTCAGTACCTGCTTTAGCATTAATCAAATCACTACGAGTACCAGCACTAACCATCTTATATTCATCAACCTTAGTAATCGTATTAGAAGCACTAACTATCTTGTAAACACTAGTACAAGAAGTATCAGATCCATTAGGACACACATACTTACCAACTAAACTACTAGATATTGCACTACTAGTAGGACTAACCAAATCATACTTATTAGTACTAGTATTATACTTAATACCACTTCCAACCTTAGTACTATAAACAGTAGATGTTGTCTCACCACTTGCAGTCCAGTTCAGACCAGATGTACCACCAGCAGTAGCACTATCAGTATAAGTTACATGAGAATTACTAGGATAAGTAAAAGTATCCAAAACACCATTATCATTATTACTATCAACACTACCATCCTTTGTATACTTAACAGTAATTAAATAAACATCCCCAACACTAGCACTATCAGAATAAGTTTTACTAACATTATTACCACTTATAGCATCCGCAACAGTAGTAGCACTACCACCATTCTTACTAACAGTAACAGTCAATTTATCATAATTACTCTCACTAGAAACAGTAGCCTTAAACCCAAAAGTACCAGCACTATTTATATTAACAGTAATCTTTGACATACTATTAGCATTAGTAGAATGATAACCACCACTTGTAAAAGAAGTATAAGTCTTATACTGATTAGAAGAACCTGAAATAGAAACACTCTTATTACTTGTAATACTCTCTTTTCTAATATTCTCATCAACAGTCACAGCATTAGCCCACATCTTTTTATCATAATCATACCATTTATTAGATTCATCAATATTATTTACATCAGCTTTCTTCCATACATTCTTAGTACTATCATAATAAACTGGTATCATATTACTAGATAATACTGGTTGATTAGCACCACTATTATCTAAATTACCTGCAATTTCACTAAAATACTGTTCAGCTTCAAGCTTCAACTTCAAAAAAACTTTCTGCTCTGCTATCTCATCTAAATTAACCCCTTCACTAAGCCACAATCTAAGTTTATAAGAATCCTTCCTCTTACTCTTTAATTCCTTCTCATTCAACAAAGTATTTAACTCAGACAAAGTATAAGGCCCTTTTTCCTCACCATTAACTTCTAAACCTAATTTAATCAAACCCTTATCCAATAAAGTTCCAGTATAAGAAGCAACACTAGCCTCATCATCAACCAATAAAAGCTTATACTTAGCATCAGCACTACCAGTATTTTCAACACTAAAACTATAAACCTCTTCCTGTAATAATCCTAATACATCACTCATAGAACTAAGTCCTAAATCAATACCAGTTGATGGTTCATTAAGAACAACTTCTAAATTACCAAGTTTTACAATTTGCTCTTTCGTATCAGTCGTAGTACCCGAAAATATAGCATAAGATTGTCCTACTAAAATAAGACAAAGAGCTATAAGACCAAGTCCAAAAGATACAACTGATAATCTAATTTTTTTACTTAAACTTAAAAATCTATCAATCATAACTATCATCCTCAAACTACTATTATCTAACATACATGATACCACATTTCACAAATCTTAACAATAGAAAAAGACAAAGTAATTAAACTTTATCTTACAACTATATTAACAATTTTGTTTTTAATAACAATAATTTTAACAATTTCCTTATTATCAATATGTCTTTTTACATTATCATCATTAAGAGCCATTTCCTTTATACAATCCTCATCCATATCATCACTAATACTAATTTCTCCCCTTACTTTACCATTTACTTGAACAGCAATCTTCTTAGAACACTCTCCAAGTAAACTATCATCATAACTAGGCCAAGGCTCATAACTAATACTCTTATCATGACCCATTATACTCCATAATTCTTCAGTAACAAAAGGACAAACTGGATTAAGTAACTTAATAAACTCTAAAGCATACCTTCTAGGAAAAACATCCTCTTTATAAACAGCATTAATAAATATCATCATTTGACTAATCGCTGTATTAAAATTAAGCGTTTCATAATCATCAGTAACCTTCTTAACAGTATAATTATATACTCTATCCAAATTAGGATTATCAATATCCTTAATCTTATCACTTACAGTATACAAACGATAAACCCTTTCAATAAACTTTCTAGCACCAACAACACCAGTACTACTCCATGGCTTATCAGCTTCAATTGGACCCATAAACATTTCATAAAGACGCAAAGTATCAGCACCATAATCCCTTACTATATCATTAGGATTAATAGCATACTCTGGATACCTCTTACCCATCTTAATACCATTTTCACCCAAAATCATACCTTGATGAACAAGCTTTTTAAATGGTTCTTTATAAGGAACAAGTCCTTTATCATACAAATAATTATTCCACATCCTAGAATAAAGCAAATGCCCAACAGCATGCTCAGGACCCCCAACATAAAGATCAACAGGCATCCAATGTTTAAGAAGCTCAAAATCAGCAAAACAAGAATCATTATTAGAATCAATATACCTTAAAAAATACCAACTAGACCCAGCTGACCCCGGCATAGTAGAAGTCTCCCTCTTAGCCTTCTTACCATTATAAACAATATTAACCCAATCATAAGCAGAATCAAGCGGAGCCTTACCATTCAAAGCCTTATAATTCTCAAGCTCTGGTAACACCAAAGGAAGCTCATCATCCCTTAAAGCACAACTACTACCATCTTCAAAATGAACAATAGGAATAGGTTCTCCCCAATACCTTTGACGTGCAAAGATCCAGTCCCTTAAACGATAATTAATCTTTCTACATCCAAGATTCTCACTTTCTAAATAAGAAATCATCTTATTAATTGCATCCTCTTTATTAAGCCCATCCAAAAATCCTGAATTAATATGCATTCCATCTCCTGTATAAGCACTAGTACTAATATCTCCTCCAGAAATAACAGGAATAATATCAATACCAAACTTCTTAGCAAACAAATAATCCCTTTCATCATGCGCAGGAACAGCCATAATAGCACCAGTTCCATAAGTAACCAAAACATAATCACTTATCCAAATAGGAATTAATTTACCATTAACAGGATTAATAGCATAACTACCAGTAAATACACCAGTCTTATCCTTATTTAACTCAGTCCTTTCAAGATCAGACTTCAAAGAACATTCCCTCTTATAACAATCAACACTCTCTCTGCATTCATCTGTAACAATCTTATCAACAAGCTCATGTTCAGGAGCAAGAACACAATAAGTAGCACCATATAAAGTATCACACCTAGTAGTAAAAACAGTAAACTTATAATCACTATCACTAACCTTAAAATCTACTAAAGCACCAACACTCTTACCTATCCAATTCCTTTGCATCTCTTTAGTAGAACTAGGCCAATCAACCAAATCCAAACCATCAAGCAACTTCTCAGCATAAGAAGGCATATCAATAACCCATTGTTTCATATTCTTTCTAACAACAGGATACCCCCCTCTTTCACTCTTACCATCAATAACCTCATCATTAGCAAGAACAGTACCAAGCTCCTCACACCAATTAACAGGCATATCAACATACTTAGCAAGACCATCCTCATACATTCTCTTAAATATCCATTGAGTCCATTTATAAAACTTAGGATCATGAGTAGACAAACACTTACTCCAGTCAAAAGAAAAACCAAGTAACTTCAACTGCTCAATAAAAGTCTTTATATTAAGATCAGTAAACCCATTAGGATTCTTTCCAGTCTTAATAGCAAACTGCTCAGCAGGTAACCCAAAAGAATCAAATCCTATTGGATGAAGCACATTATAACCTTGCATCCTCTTCATACGAGAAACAATATCAGTCGCAGTATACCCCTCAGGATGCCCTGCATGAAGACCTACCCCTGAAGGATATGGAAACATATCAAGCGCATAAAACTTTGGCTTAGAAAAATCCCTTATATCAGTCTTAAAAGTATCATTATCCTCCCAATACTTTCTCCATTTCTTTTCTATTTCACTATGATTCATACTTAATCAATCCTTTCTTTTTATAATAAAAACCTAATAATCTATAACTAATAATTACAAGAAACAACACGCAAAAAATAGCAACCACTAACTTAACTACAATAGAGGAAAAAAACTCAGTAATAAGAAGCACAATCCCAGTATCACAAGCAATTATAACAATAAGTTTCTTCATAATACTATTATAAGGCTCCTTCTTAGTATCAACATTATACATATTTAAAAATAACTTTAACTCAACAGGCAAACCCCTCTTAGTAATCTTTTTAACCTTTCTTAACTCTATTAAATAATAATAAAACATAACAAGTATAAAAGTTATAATAAATAAACATAAATACCTCATATAAAAACCTCCATATAACTAAACTAAACCTATTATAACACCAAACATGTACTTTTAACAATAGTAAAATAAAACCATTACAAAACTTATAAATATAAAACATTTCATTCTTTTTTATAGTTATATTTTAACCAAAATATTACATTAATCACATTTTTCCAGTCATTTCAATAGCAATTTCTCACATTTTTCCATACATTTTACGACTATTTTTACACATTTTTCCAAAATAAAACCCACCATAAAGGTAGGTATAAAATGTTTTAAGTATTTCTAATTCTAATTCAACTGAACAATTTTTAAAAAATCAAGAAAATTGTTCACTTAACTGAACAATTTTTAGAAAATAAGAAAATTGTTCACTAAAAACATTACTTCTTCAAAGTAAGAGCAACCTTATTCTTATCCTTAAATACCTCTAAAACATAACAATCAATTATATCTCCAACACTAACCACATCACTAGGATGCTTAATATAACCATCACTAAGCTCTGATATATGAATTAACCCATCATTCTTAAGACCAATATCAACAAAACAACCAAAATCCACTACATTCCTAACAGTACCTTGAAGCTTCATACCAACACTAAGATCATCAATCTTTAAAATATCACTTTTCAAAACTGGTTTAACAAGTTCATCCCTAGGATCAAGAAGAGGTTTTTTTAAATTATCAATTATATCAAGCAAAGTATACTCATCAACAAAATCTATACTAGATTTATCAAAACTATCTAAAACACTATTAAAAGAATCTTTTCCTATATCAGAAATACTAAGTCCTAAAACATCAAGTAACTTATAAACAACCAAATAACTCTCAGGATGAATATTAGTCCTATCAAGAGGATTATCCCCATCATTAATCCTAATAAAACCAATAGCCTGCTCATAAACCTTATCACTAATACCCTTAATCCTTTTTAAATCATTCCTATTATTAAACTTACCAAGTCTATCTCTTTCATCAAGTATACAAGAAATACTTTTTTTATTAAGACCAGAAACATAAGAAAGAATCGAAGCACTACAAGTATTAGCATTAACTCCTACAGCATTTACTACACTAGAAACAGTAAAATCAAGAGCTTCACTAAGTTCTTTTTGCTTAACATCATGTTGATACAAACCAACCCCAATACTCTTAGGATCAATCTTAACAAGCTCAGACAATGGATCTTGAAGCCTTCTTCCTATTGAAATAGCACTACGCTCTGAAACATCAAGCAAAGGAAACTCACTCTTAGCAAGACTACTCGCAGAATAAACAGAAGCACCTGCCTCATTTACAATAATATACTTACAATTACTATTACTACTCTTTAAAACATCCACTATAAAAGATTCACTCTCACGAGATGCTGTACCATTTCCAATAGCAATAACATCAATACTATACTTATCAATCAAAGAAAGAACTATTCTTTTACTTTCTTCATACAAACACTTAGGTTCATGAGGATAAATAACACTAATATCCAAAACCTTTCCAGTACAATCCAAAACTGCTAACTTACAACCAGTACGAAAAGCAGGATCAAATCCCATTACATTAATACCCTTCATCGGTGGAGTCATAAGTAAACTCTTCAAATTACTAGAAAAATTATCAATCGCACTAACACTAGCCCTATCAGTAAGTTCACTCCTTATCTCACGCTCAATACTAGGAAATATTAATCTTTTATAACTATCCTGTATACAAGATAAAACAAAAGAACAAACAAAAGAAGACTTATTCTTTATAACCTTATCATTAAGATAAGACAAAACATTATCTTTTAAACTATCTATACTAACACTAAGAATACCTTCCTTTTCCCCACGATTAAGAGCAAGAATACGATGAGGTTTAATCTTAGAAATAGACTCACTATAATCATAATACATCTCATAAACAAGACCCTCATCAACACTATTCTTCTTTTTACTAGAACTAATAACACTATTTTTATATAAATAATTTCTAATATACTTACGATAATAACTATTAACACTAATATACTCAGAAATTATATAACCCGCTCCAGTAAGTTTCTCATCATATGAAGATACTTTACACTTATAATTATTAACAAGATCTTCTAAACTACCATTAATAGGAAAAGACAAAATCATCTTAGCAAGACCCTCTAAACCATTAGCAATAGCATCACTCGCCTTAGTCTTTTTTCTTTCTTTATATGGTAAATAAATATCTTCAACATCAACAAGCTTAGAACATGAAAGAATCTTCCTCTTAAGATCATCATTCATCATACCCTTCTCATCAATAAGACGAATAACATCCTCTTTTCTCTTCATTAAATTAACTTGGTACATATAAACATCATTAATCTTCTTAATATCATCCTCATTCATATTACCAGTAACCTCTTTACGATATCTAGCTATAAAAGGTATAGTATTCCCATCACTAAGCAAAGATAAAACATTACTAACTCTAGATACACTAATACCTAAATCATTACTCATTTCTTTTATAATTAAATCATTCATATCATTAACCTCCGAAAAGATTATACAATAAAAAAATAAAAAAAAGCAATAATAAAAGAACTTAGTTTGACAAAACACAAGTTCTAGTTTATTTTTTTAATCTAAATCTATTTCATTAATATACTCTATAAAATAAAGTGGAATATTAACTATCTTACCATCTTTACTTAAATTATTTAACGAAAATCTTAATGAAACTTTACTATCATTTTTAGCATTATAT
>CAKOIB010000021.1 GCA_934086255.1 uncultured Bacilli bacterium | reverse complement strand
TAATTGAGGTTGATTTTATTTCTAATATTAATGCTGAAAAGGATTTAAATATTAGTAGTAATATTAAAGCGGTAGCTTCTGTTATTAAGAGTAATTTAATTGATTTATTTGGATTAGAACCTGTTACAAGTGATGTCTTATATAAGGTTTGTATTGGTACTTTTAAAGATAAAAATAATGCTATGGATCAGGTTAAATTAGCTAAGGAAAAAGGATTTAGTGGGGCTTATATAATAATATAGTTGGCATATTAAAAAAAATAAACTTAAAATGTTATTTAAGTTTATTTTTTTAGGAGTATAAGATTTATGAAAAAAGAAAGTGGTTACTTAATATCTAGGGATAAAGATATGAGAAGACAATCAATAGCCAAAGGAAAAATAATGAATTAAAAAAGGCAGCTATTAAAAGAGAAGAACTTAAATTTAAGGATGAAGTTAGACAAATGAAATTACTTTGTTCAGAGTTAGGTGACTATTATGAGTTCAAATCTTTGTATGAAAGGAAATTTAGTGGAGAACTTACAGCTGTTGAGCTATCAAATAAATTATCAAGAATAAATAATAAAATTAATGCAAAACAAAGAGAAAAACTAGAAATACATTTTAAAAAATATATAGGACGATAAAAAGTGCCTAGAAAATATAAATAAGAAGAGTTTAAGTAGGAGTATTTTATGCTCATACTTAAACTCTTCTTTTATGCACTTAATAAAAAATATAATTATATTTAAAACTTGATATAAAAATATACAGAAATGACTTAATAAGTAATATATAATATTACAATAAGTAATATTTGTTGGAGGTGAGAATATGAATAAAGAACAATTCAAAAATTTAGATATATTAGCTCAAATAGAGCATGTAAATAACATCCTAAAAGAAGGTAAAACATTAACTGCTTTTTCAGAAGAAGTTGAGATATCACGAAAGACTATAAGTAAAAATTTTGGTAAATCTGGATACAAATATAGCCAGAGTAAAAAGCAGTATATCCTTGAAAATACTGATATACAAGCTGGAGAACAAAAGAAATATTACAGTAATATTACAGATAGTAATATAAAAAGTACCCCGGAAGAAGTTAGTAATATTCCAGTAATAAATAATATTACAACCAATTTAGAGATATCAAATCATCAAAAAAATAGCCTTATATACTTAATGGATAATGTAGATAGAATAAAGGCAATACTAGATAATCAAAATGAATATTACAAAAATATTACAGATAGTAATATAGATAAAAAAGAAGATATCGTAAGAGATATATATAATTTCAAACAAGCAAAAAGAGATTATAGGGCAAAGACTTTAAAACTAGATGTAGAAATTCAAAAAGGATTTGAAAAAATAGCAGAAGATTTAAAAGATAGTGGAGTAACTCAACAAGAACTACTAAACTATATATTAAATCAATATATTAAATTCTATGATGATATAAAATAAACCACCTTAATTAATAGTAACTTAATTAAAGTGGTTTATAAAAAGTTATTAAAGTAAATTTGCCCGCTCAGTGGCTTTAAGTTCATATTTAAATTATACAGCTTTAATAACTCGTTGAATAGAAAAATTTTGAGGGAGAAATCAGGAGGGTAATATGAGTTATCAAAGTGAAGCACAATTAGAAGAAAATTTAATTAAACAGCTTGTAAACCAAGGGTTTAATAGAGTAATAATATCTGATGAAGAACAACTTAAAAATAACTTTAGAAATGAGTTATTTCAACATAACAAAGCTAAACTAAATAACGAACCATTCACAGATAAAGAATTTGAAAGAGTACTTAGACATGTAGAAGGAAAGTCAGTATTCCAAAGTGCAATGGTCCTAAGAGATAAATTTATATTAGAAAGAGAAGATGGTTCTGAGGTATATATAGAATTTTTTGATACTAAAAATTGGTGTAAAAATAGATTCCAAGTAACTAATCAAACAACAGTAGTTGGAAAGTATACAAACCGTTATGATGTTACATTACTTATAAATGGATTACCATTAGTTCAAATAGAGTTAAAACGTAGAGGACTTGCTTTAAAAGAAGCTTTTAACCAAATAAATAGATATAAAAAGCACTCATACCAAGGTTTATATAGATATCTTCAAATATTTGTAGTAAGTAATGGAGTAGATACTAAATACTTTGCAAATAGTGATAAAGAAATCTTATTTAGCCATACATTCTTCTGGAGTGATGAAAATAATAAAAGAATTAGTACTTTAAAAGAATTTACAGAAACATTCTTAGATAAATGTTTTGTATCAAAGGTTATAGCTAGATACATGATAACTAATGAAAGTGATAAATTATTAATGGTTATGAGACCATATCAAATATATGCAGTAGAATCACTTGTAACAAGAGCATTTGAAACTAATAACAACGGATTTATATGGCATACAACAGGTTCAGGAAAGACTTTAACATCTTTCAAAACAAGTCAAATACTATCAAAAGAACCTAATATCAAAAAAGTATTTTTCTTAGTTGATAGAAAAGACTTAGATTCTCAAACTATAGCAGAATTCAATAAATTTGAGCCAGATAGTGTTGATACAACTGATAGAACAGATACTTTAGTAAAACAAATAAAAGATATAAATAAGCCACTTATAGTAACAACTATACAAAAGATGGCTAATGCTATAAAAAATGATAAATATTCTAAAATAATGGACCAATACAGTGAAGAAAAAGTAGTATTTATAATAGATGAGTGCCACAGATCTCAATTTGGAGACATGCATAAAGCTATAAATAAACACTTTACCAATGCTCAATACTTTGGATTTACAGGTACACCAAGATTCTTTGAAAATAGAAGCAAAGAAGGTAGAGTTACAGCAGATTTATTTGAAAAGTGTTTGCACACATATTTAATAAAAGATGCTATAAGTGATGGAAATGTACTTGGATTCTCAGTAGAATACATCAAAACATTTGATGGTGGATTTGATGAAGATGATGATGAAAAAGTAAGAGCAATAGACAAAGAAGAAGTATTTATGTGTGATGAAAGAATATACTTGGTTGCAAATCATATCTTAGATATTCATAATGCTAAGACTAAAAATAAGCAATATACAGCTATATTTACAGTCCAAAGTATAGACATGCTTGTAAAATACTATGATACATTTAAAGCTATTAACCATGATTTAAAAATAGCTGGGATATTCAGTTTTGGAGCTAATGAAGAAAGTGAAGATAAGGATGAACACTCTAGAGATTCACTTGAAAGAATGATTACAGACTATAATAAAATGTTTGATTGTAATTATTCAACAGATACATTCCAAAACTATTTCTCAGATGTATCTAAAAAAGTAAAAAATGCAAAAATAGATATACTAATAGTCGTAAATATGTTCTTAACTGGGTTTGATAGTAAAACATTAAATACTTTATATGTTGATAAATATCTAAAGTATCATGACTTAGTACAGGCATATTCAAGAACTAATAGAGTTGAAAAGTCTACTAAACCTTATGGAAATATAGTTTGCTATAGAAATCTAAAGAAAAGAACTGATGAAGCTTTATGCTTATTTTCACAAACCGATAATACTGATGTTGTGCTAATGGAAAGCTATGAGTATTACTTGGATTTATGGCATGCAGAGCTTAAAAAATTAAAAGACATAGCTCCAACTGTAGAATCAGTTGATAGCATACAAGATGAAAATGAGCTAAAGAAATTTATTCTAGCATTTAGAGATCTAACAAAGGTATTAACAAAGCTTAACACATTTACAGAGTTTGAATTTGAAGAAGAAAAGCTTGGAATGAATGAACAAAGCTACCAAGATTACAAAAGTAAATACTTAACAGTATATGAAACTGTAAAAAAGCAAGAAGACCAAAAGACTTCAATATTAGCAGATATAGACTTTGGAATAGAGCTTATGCATAGTGATAAAATCAATGTAAGCTATATTATGAATTTAATTAGAGATATAGATTTATCAGATAAAGAAAAGCAAGCTCGTGATATTAAAAATGTAATAACAGAGCTTGATAGAGCTGATAATGAAGATTTAAGACTTAAGGTAGATTTATTAAAAGAATTCTTAAATAGTGTAGTTCCAAAACTTGAAAGTAATGCAGACATAGATTCTGCTTATGAAGAGTTTGAAGAAGTAAAAAGAGAAGAAGAAGTAGATAACTTTGCAAATGAAATAGGTTTAAATAGATATAAAATAAAAGGCTATATATCAGAGTATGAGTATTCTGGAATATTAAATAGACAAGAAATAAGTGAAGAGATAAAAAAAGAGTTAAAACCTAAGTTTGCCCTTAGAAGAAAGATGGTAGATCAAGTTAAAAACTTTATATTTGACCATGTAAGAAAATTTACATAGAATTGTTATTTTTAAAAATAGCAGAAAAAGTACTTGACATTTTCTGCTTTTTTTATTACTCTTAACTTAGAAAGTATGTATAGCTATTTTTAAAAATAGCAAAGATAAAGTTAGGAGGTGTTAGATTGAAGCTAGAAAAATTAGGAAAAGTAAATCATGGATTAACAACATCTAGAATTACAGCTAAACCAGATGAACAACAAGAAGAAATACCTTTATTTACAATACAGGACCTAAATATAGAGATGGGAAGTTATGATTTAAAATCAGAAGGTAAAACAATAACAGTAAGTAAAAATAATTTTGATAAAAACTTATTATCAAGAGAAAATGCAATAGTTGTAGGTCTTACAGTGCATAGAGCTTGTGTAATAGAAAAACATCATGTAGGAAAAATAATACCTTCAAACTTTGCTTATATGTATCTAGATGAATCTAAAATAGACTCTAATTATTTTACTTGGTATTTTAATGAGCATCCAAATATAAAAAGGCAGTTACAAATAGCAATGCAAGGAGCTATGGGAATTAAGGCATTATCAGTTCAGATGCTTAGGGAGTTAGAAATAGAGTTACCTAGTATTGAAATACAGAGAAAATTAGGTAAAATCTACGAACTAAGAAGAAGAAAAGAAAAAGCATTATATGAAAAAAATGCTTTAGAAAAAGATTTATATAAACAAATAATGATTAATAAATTAAAGGAGGTAATACCATGCAAGTAAGTGAAAAACAACAAGAACAACAAAGAGAATTACACACAAGATTATGGGCTATAGCAAATGATTTAAGAGGAAATATGGAAGCTAATGAATTTAAAAACTATATCTTAGGATTAATATTCTATAGATATCTTAGTGAAAAAGTTGAAAATAGAGCTAAGGATTTATTATCAGAAGATGATATAAGCTATCGTGATGCTTGGGCTGATGAAGAATATAGAGAAGGATTACAAGAAGAGTTCTTAGAGCAATTAGGATACTTTATAGAACCAGAATTCTTATTCTCAACATTACTTCAAGCAATAGAAGATGGAAAGTTTGATATAGAAATGCTTCAAGGAGCGATAAATGATATAACTGAGTCTACATTAGGATCAGATAGCCAAGATGATTTTGACCACTTATTTGATGATATGGACCTTTCATCAACAAAACTAGGAAAAGACGTAAAAAGTCGTTCAAAACTTATAGCTAAAGTAATGGGTAATATAGCAGAAATAGACTTTGCACATGAAGATAGTGAAATAGATGTACTTGGAGATGCTTATGAATATTTAATATCTCAATTTGCTGCAAATGCAGGTAAAAAAGCAGGTGAGTTCTATACCCCACAACAAGTAAGTAAAATACTTGCAAAAATAGTAACAGTAGGGAAAGAAAATTTAAAAAATGTATATGACCCAACTTGTGGTTCTGGTTCCCTTCTTCTTCGTGTTGCAAAAGAAGCTAATGTTAGAAAGTTCTACGGACAAGAGCTTACATCAACAACTTATAACTTAGCTCGTATGAATATGTTACTTCATGATATAGAATATACAAACTTTGATATAAAAAATGATAATACATTAGAAAATCCTCAACATATGGGAATGAAATTTGAAGCAATAGTTGCAAACCCTCCATACTCTGCTAACTGGAGTGCAGATGCTAAGTTTTTAGATGATGAAAGATTTAGTGCATATGGAAAACTTGCTCCAAAGAGTAAAGCAGACTTTGCATTTATACAACATATGATACATCAATTAGATGATAATGGAACAATGTCAGTTGTACTTCCTCATGGTGTATTATTTAGAGGTGCAAGTGAAGGAGTTATAAGAAAGTATTTAATAGAGGAAAGAAATGTATTAGATGCTGTTATAGGACTTCCTGCTAATATATTCTTTGGTACAAGTATACCAACAGTTATATTAGTGTTTAAAAAGAATAGAGAAAATAATGATATATTATTTATAGATGCATCTAATGAGTTTGAAAAAGGTAAAAATCAAAATAATTTAACAGATGCTCATGTTGAAAAGATAGTTAATACTTTTGTTAAGAGAGAAGCTATTGATAAGTACAGTTATGTTGCTAGTATGGATGAGATATGTGAAAATGATTATAACTTAAATATTCCAAGATATGTTGATACTTTTGAGGAAGAAGAGCCGATAGATTTAGATGCTGTTAGTGAGAGAATTAAAGATATTGATAAAGAGATAGCTAATATTGATGAACAGTTAGCAGTTTATTTAAGAGAACTTGGATTATAAGGGAGAGGTGAGATGTATGAGTAAGGCACCGAAGCTTAGATTTAAGGAGTTTAGTGGAGATTGGGAAAGTAAGAAATTAGGAGAATTAGGTGAATTTAAAAAGACATATTCATTTTCTAGAAATGTAGAAGGTGAGGGTAATTATAAACATATACATTATGGAGATATCCATATGAATTATAAAGGTATCATAAGTAAGGATAAATATATACCGAGCATAAATATACCAAGTGATGATAGTTATGAATTTATAAAAGAAAGAGATATTATATTTGCAGATGCGTCTGAAGATAGAAAAGATTTAGGAAAAGTTGCAGTTGTTAGAGATATAGAAGGAAATACATTATCAGGATTGCATACTATATGTTTTAGACCTAATGAAATTTTAAATAGTGAATTTTTCTTAAATCATAGTTTAAATAAAGAATATCTAAGGTTTATGTATACTAGAGGTAATGGTGCTAAGGTTTTAGGTATATCAAAATCAAATCTATCAGAATATAAATTTTTAGCACCTTCAAAAGAAGAGCAAGAAAAAATAGCATCTTTCTTTTCTTTAATTGATGATAAGATTTCTCTTCAAGGTAAGAAGGTTGAAGAACTTAAAGTTTATAAGAGTGCTATGATGCAGAAGATTTTTAGAGGTGAATTAAGGTTTAAGGATGATGATGGAGCAGACTATCCAGAATGGAGAAGTATTAGATTATCGGAGGTATTAAAAGAGAGAAAAACATATTTACAAAAAAATGAAGGGTTAGAACATGTTACATTATCAAAAGATGGAATATATGGTAAAGGAGAACGATATAATAGAGACTTTTTAGTTGTTACAGATGATAAAAAATATAAGATAACTAGATTAGGTGATATTTGCTACAATCCTGCTAATTTAAAGTTTGGGGTAATATGTAGAAACAATTATGGAGATGCTATATTTTCACCAATATATGTTACATTTGAAGTTAAGTGTGTAGCTGATTCTGAATATATGGGAGCATATTTAAGTAGATGGGATTTTATAAATAGGGTTAGAAAGTATGAAGAAGGAACTGTTTACGAAAGAATGGCTGTAAAGCAAGAAGATTTTTTAAGATGTGAAATTAAATTACCAAGTATAGAAGAGCAGAAAAAAATTAAAGGATTTTTTAATAAACTTAATGATAAGGTAAAAGCTGAAGAAGAAAAATTAAAAAGATTAAATGAGTATAAAAAAGGATTATTACAGCAAATGTTTATGTAGTTTTTACTAAACAATTTATAAAAATAGGGGGACTTGTGATTTATGAAGCTACATTCATTAAAGATAGAAGGATTTAGAAGACATTCATCAACTGAAATATTATTTTCAGATGCAACATTCTTAATAGGGCAAAATAATGTAGGTAAGAGTTCGGTATTAGCAGCATTAGAGTATTTATTAAGTGGAACTAAGAGAATTCCTAATAATGAATTTTTAATGGACAAAGATGGTATATTATCTAATAAAATCATACTTACAGCTGAGTTTAGAAACTTACCACAAGAAGCTAAGCAATGGAGAGGATTTAAAGGAAGAGTTTTAAATTATGATATACCTGAAGGTAAAGAAGAAACTGGTTTAAGGATAGTATATAGAAAGATATTTGAATTAAATAAAGATTATACAGTAGAGATGATGCAAGCTAAATTGGAACAAAAAGAATGCTTTGCAGAGTGTAAAACATTATCAGATTATATAAATGCAGGTTTAGAAGAATCTATAGTAGAGGAATATTTTAAAGGAAAAGATAGATCTAAAAATTTAGTTGCAGCAGATAAGAAAAAGCTAGCAGAGATAGAAGAAATAAATGATGTGGATGAGTCAGTAATAGACTGGTGTCAAAATCCAGGAGGAATACCTAATAATGTTTTATCTAAAATACCTACTATACTTATAATACCTGCACAAGATAAAATGGATGAACTTAATGGAGAAAAAGGAGCATTATCAACAACATTAAAAGAATTATTTAATGATGTAAGAGAATCATCAGAGCATTACAAAAGAGCACAAAAACACTTAGAATTGTTAGCAAAAGAATTAGACCCATCAGATAAAGATAGTGAATTTGGAAAGATGATGGGTGGTTTAAATAGAGTATTAGATAATGTATTTCCTAATTCAGAAATTTTAGCAAAAGCTACATTGTCAGATGCAGATACATCTATAAAACCTAAATTTGAGATAAGTATGCAAAGTAACATTTCTACAGATGTTAACTTACAAGGTACCGGAATGATAAGGTCTGCAGTATTTGCACTTCTTAAGTATAAAACTGAAAGAGATTTAAAGAAGAATGAGTATGTTAGACCATTGATTGTAGGATTTGAAGAGCCAGAAATATATTTACATCCTAATGCAGCTCAACATATGAGAGAAACTATATATGACCTAGCAAGTTCTATGAATAATCAAATAGTATGTACAACACATTCGCCATATATGATAGATATAAGCAAAAAACCATCTCAAATATTAAATAATTTATCTTTACATAAATATCTATATAATAACAAATTAATAGAAGGTGTAAAGAATATTGCATTTACAACAACTGATTCATTTAAGCAATTACAAGAAGATGATAAATCATATGTAAAAATGGTTTTGAAAATAGATGATTATATAGCCAAGGTATTCTTTACTAAAAGAACAATTATTGTAGAAGGAGATACAGAGGAATTAGTTTTAAAAGAAACAATAAAACGTATGCCAAATGAAGTAAGAAAAATCGTTGAGTCTGATATTCAAATAATTAAAGCAAGAGGTAAAGCAGCCATAATACCATTAGTTAAGTATTTGAAAAGTATGGGAATAAATTTAACTGTTATACATGATAAAGATTCTGAAACTGAAGGTGCCGTTAAATTTAATAAACCAATAAAAGATGCTGTAGGATCTTCAAATGATGTATTTATGATGGAAAATTGTATAGAGGACGTATTAGGATATGAAATTAAAGGTAAAGATAAACCATACAAAGCGTATCGCTTTATAGAGCAAAACTGGGATGAGACTTGGGAATCTGTAAGTGAAAATTGGAGAGGAATAATGGAAGCTATATTTAAAAAAGAATTTGAGCTTATAAAATATACAGCTGAAGAGTTAGCAGCGGTAGATGCCGAGTAAACAAATACATATTCGACAAAGTTTGATAAATAAATCGATATAATATATAATAAATTTAAAATATAATCATGGATATATAAAGTTAAAGTATTGTAATTACTAAGATTACAATACTTTTTTTAAAAATAAAGGTAAAGTTTGAGCCGACAAACTTGACTTTTTTTATACTCAAATTGTATTATAAAATCTACCCTAAATATATTAGTTAGAGATTTTTTGAAGTCTGGAGAGTAGATAACAACTGTTATCTACTCTCCAGACAGGGTAAAAATACTTATTAAATCTATTTATTTTTAGGTTTAAAGTTATCAAATATTAAATATAAAACTTCTTCAGATAATTTAATATAATTAAACAAATTAGATGAAATAAAAAATTTAAACAAAATACATTTGGAGGATGACATGAAAAAAAGGGCAGTAGGATACTGTAGGATATCTACATTAATGCAGGTAGATAATACTTCACTCAAGGATCAAGAAGAAAAAATTAGAATGTATGCTAAGCTTCACGATATCGTGATAGATAAAATATTTATAGATAAAGCAGTATCAGGTAAATCAACTGATAGACCAGAGTATGATAAAATGATGGATTATGTAAAAGAAGATGATATAGATATGATTGTAGTTTATAAAAATGATAGAATTCATAGAAGTTTATATAATTTACTAGCCATGATCTATGAGCTGCAGGAGTATGAAGTAGGTTTAGTGAGTGTTACTGAAATGTTTGATACTTCAACACCGCAAGGTATGTTGTTTTTACAGATGTTAGGGAGTTTTGCAGAGTTTGAGAGAGCTATCATCAATGAAAGAACTCGTAATGGAAGAATTGCAAGACTTAATGAAAATAAGTGGGTTGGAGGTAAACCTGCATTTGGATATAAAGTAAATAAAGAAGGTCAATTTGAAATAGATGAAGAAGAATCTAAAAGAGTTAAAGAAATATTTAAACTAAGGTCAAAGGGGCTTTCACTAGCTAAAATAGGTGATAAGTATGGATTTTCAAAGCAGAAGGTAGATTATATCTTAAAAAATAAGAATTATATTGGGGTATTTGAATATAAGGGAAAAAAAGAAAAGAATGATATTGTTATTGAGATAGAACCGATAATATCAAAGTATATGTGGAATAAAGTTAATAAGAGATAATTAATATTATAATAATTAATATTTATTATTTTACAATAGGGAGTATAAAATATTTTGATTTTTCTAAATTAATGATATAAATAGTAATGTATAATAAATACTAATTACAACTTAATAAATATTTAAGGAGTTTACAAAAATGAAAGAATTACAAAATAAGAAATATACATTTGAAGAATATGAAGTATTAAGTTTTGAAATAGATAAAAAAACTTTAGAGGATTTTAGAACTTTAATATATGAATTAGAAGATTTAGGGGTATATATGGACTTTATATGGTACGAAGACTCTAAATTTATAAATGATGAAAATTGCATTTTACATATAATAGAAGATAATAAATTTAAGGCAACTTGGGGTGATTTATCAGAACAACAAGAGGAGTTATATAAAAGCAGTATAGTAAAGGTAGACCTTGGATATACACCAGATATATACTTTATATTTGTAGGTTTAGTTTTTAATAAGCTAACTAATATAGTATTTGATTTCTATGAAGGCCCACATGGCGTATATGTATCATTCTTTAAAAGTAGACAGATACAAGAAAATATAATTAATCCAGAGGATGATACTTATATAGATGAAGAAGTAGAATTAATGGATAGTGATTTATAAAATTAAAATAAATTTAATGATTGAGAATTAAAATAACTAAGTTATTTTATAGTTTTTGTTTAGTAAAATGTTAAATCTTATCTAACTAAGAAAGGATAGTTATAATGAGTAATTTCAAGTGCTATAGTAAGGAATTATTTGGAGAAATAAGAGTGGGATACATAAAAGATGTTTCATTTATTGCTAATGATGTAATTAATATATTAGGATATAGACAGACTGATAATGCTTTAGATAAATGCGAAAATATTTTGATATGTAAGGTTGAAGATAAACTAACGGTTATTATAAATGAAGATGATGTATATAGATTGTTGAATGAAAGTAAATTATTAGATATGGAAAAGTTTAGAAATTGGATATCGAATGAGATAGTACCAGAGGCTAAAAGATTAGGTCAAAATGAAGCTAAGAAAGAAAGAGAGTTTTTTAATTTTGAAAACTTTTTATCTGAAAATGTTGAAGAAAGATATAGAGAATTTGCTAGACATTGGTCAATCAATGCTTTAGAAAAGTTTACAGCAGGTTTATGTATGCGTAATAATGAAATGATGATATCTGATTCGGGTATAAGATATTTAAATTGGAAATTGAGGAAGGAAAAGCGTAGACAATTTTAATAAAATACATTGATTTGATATATAATCTACTTATATTTTATTAAGAATTAACTCGTTGTGCTAGTTAAATTTAGTCATTGAAATTACTAAGGTTGATTATATAAAAATGAATTATTAAAAAATATTGGATAGCATTTTCAATATGTGTAGAGATTAACTAGCACAACAGATGAATTACAAAATATAAGTAGATTATATAGGTTGTTATATGTTATCTATTACCTTATCTATCATTTGGTGAAGATAGTTATAATTATCTTCATATCTACTTTTAAATTGTTGAATATTACTTATTCTAGGGTTATAATTTTTTATATGTTTTATTATCAACTCATCTAATTTGATTGATAAGTCTGAAGCAAATCTTGTATATATACTTTGTATATAATTGTATTTATTGACAAGTTCATTTTTATCAATTGATTTATCTTCGTAATCTTTGATTCTATGAGTAGCATAGAATCTTAAATCGATTAGTGTTTGAGTCATAAAAGCGGTCATTATATTCATAGTTTTAATATTTCCAAAGTATACAAAAGTTATATTCTCTAAATATGGATACTTTGGCCAAATATATTGATTAAACTTATCTATGAAATCAACATACATTTTTGACTGTGGCCTGTCTATTGTAGAATCATGATTAATTATGGCTTTATGACATGGATCAGTTTCAAGCACAATTAAAATCTTTCCTAGGTCTCCATAGTTTTTATCTGCATATTTGCTAGCTTCGGTAGCCATTTCTATAAATTTTTCTTTGAGTTCATTATTTGTATAAATCATAAATATCCTTCCTTTTTGTAGTAGTATATTGTAATTGTAGCTCTTTTCTAAGAGACTCCAATTCAGAGCTGATATCAGTAATGTTTATAAGTTTACCTTTATTAAATTGCAGTTTTAATACTTGTGTAAATGAATGAGGACTTAAAACACAATTATAATTATAGTACTCATAATCAAAGCTATGTTCAGTGTATCCATACCCGATTAAACATTCTCCGGTATAGTTTATTTTAAAATTAATATTGGTATATTTATGGTCAAATGAAGTAATATAATGAAGTGAATTTTTATCTTTAACTAATGAGACCAAAGTTGATATGAAATTATCTGGTCGAATACCGTTAAAAGGTATCTTAACTTTATTATTTATGTATAGATTATCTAATTTTAAATAATTATTATCTATAATGTATTCACATAAATATCCCTTCCAACAATCTGAAGAGTTATCATAAGGATCAAATCCATGGTTTGATGGATTGAATAAAAGTTCATCACCCTCTTTATATAATAAGTTATATTCATTAGCATTATAATAAAATTTATCTGATATTTGTAGTGTCATAAGAATCTCCTTAGATAGCATAGTTCAATAATTAAATATTATATACTAAAAGATAGATTTATGTTAAAATTTAAGTAAAGAAATCGAAAATAAAAAAGTAAAAAGCCAGGAGTCTTTAAGTTTGGCGACTTACTCCTGACTTTTATATGACTACTCTAGATAAGAGAGAACTCTCATCAGAGAATTTTTTATATTGTTATTATGAATTAATATTATCATATTAATTCATAAACATCAATAATTTTGATATTTAAGACAGTATAAAATTTATTCATAGATCAATAAGTTTTAATTTAGATTAAGCATTACTTGTTGTGAAGAAATCTGAGAGATCTCCTTATCTTTAGTGTCAACATACTAAAATAGAGGGGAATTTTTTATGCAAATGACAGAGTTTTGTGACCATTTATATGATGAAAGTACAGATGGTTATATACAAATATTAAAATTAAATAATGATGATAATAATGGTGAACGAACTATTAAGATATATAATACTAAAAATGATGGACTAAGAGACATTGTAGAGGAATTACATAAAAAAGAAGATGTATTTTTAGCGCCAAATACAATGTATCTACCAAAAAGAAGAGTAGAAAATATAAGACAATTTAGAGCATTATTTCAAGACATAGACTGTGAAAGTATGGGGTTTGAAAAGGCTGAAACAATTTATATGATATGGATAATGCATTATGAAGGTAAAATACCAAAACCAACTATGGTAACGGATAGTGGAAGAGGTGTACATCTATATTGGAGAATAAAAAATGCGCCTTTTGGGGCTTTAAATACATGGCAAGAACTACAAGATTATATATATTACAATCTAAAGCATCTAGGAGCTGATAGAAAAGCTACAGATGGAGCAAGGGTACTTAGATTACCAGGTACTATAAATTCTAAGAGTGATACTGATTGCAAGGTTTTATATATAGACAATGATGTAGAGTACTCTATGTATGAATTAAGAGAAGAGTATTTAAATTATAAACCTAAAACACATCAATTACAGATGCAACAAACTAAGAAAATATATAATAAGGTTATTTCAAATAGATTCTTTAATTCATATAGCTTACATATGGAAAGAGCAAATGATTTAGAAACTTTATGTAGGCTTAGAAAGTATGAAATGACAGGGTATAGAAATATGGCAGTTCATTGTTATGCATATTGGAAAGGTATTTATGTTAGAGATAACTATGAGCTTGAAAATGTAGTTATAGAATTTAATAATGCATTTACTGAACCACTTAAGGAAACAGAAATACAAGCTGTTTTAAGATGTATTCCAAAGGCAGTAGATAAGTTTATAGCTTATGAGCAAGGTATAAGAAGCGGTGAACGTAAGAGGGTTTCTAAAGGTATGAGGGATAAAGAAGGTTATTGGTATAAGAATGAAACTTTAATTGATAGATTAGGAATTACAAAGAAAGAACAAAAGCATATGAATACTATCATAGGAACTGATGAAAAGTATAATAGAAAGAATGAAAAAAGAAGAGAAGATAGAAGAAATGAAGAGGGGCTAACTAAAAGAGAGCAAGATAAAATGAAATTAATTGAATCTATCAAGAGATTAAAAAATGAGGGATATACTCAAAAACAGGTATCAGAAAAAATATGTAAGTCATTAAGAACAATAAAGAACTATTGGAATATATAGTTTTTTATTGTCCTTAGTTGAAAAACTATAGGTGCAACGAAATGGGTCTTTATAAATATGTGGTGTATAGACTTAAGTAAAAGGTGCAACGAAATGGGTCTTTATAAATATGTGGTGTATAGACTTAAGTAAAAGGTGCAACGAAATGGGTCTTTATA
>CAKOIB010000020.1 GCA_934086255.1 uncultured Bacilli bacterium | reverse complement strand
CTATCACATAACTTCTTACATAAATATAAACCAATTCCAGTAGACTTCTTTAAACCTATTCTTCCATTAGTCCCACAAAAACCTTTATCAAACACCCTAGAAATCTCACTATCTTTAATTCCTATTCCATTATCTTTTATATATAAAACAACATTATCTTTATTTAAAACACTATAAATCTCTATATTCAATAAAACATCACTATTTCTATATTTTATACTATTCTGTATAATCTGATTAAGTATAAAAACTATCCATTTACTATCAGTATTAACAAAATTATCAAGATCATGTATATCAAGATTAACCCTCTCCTGTATCAAAAAAGTCTTATTCTTCTTAATACTATCATTAACTATATTTCTTAAATTACACCTTTTAATATAATAATCTTTCTCTACAGTATTACTCCTAGCATAAAATAAAACCTGTTCAATATAATTCTCAATCCTATCTAACTCTTCCAAAATACTCTTAGTAACATCATTCTTATTATTCTCAACAATCATCTTTGAAGTAGCAATAGGAATCTTTATCTCATGAATCCATAACTCAATATACTCTTTATAATCTTCTTGCATATATTTATACTTATTAACATTCTCATGCATAGACTTATCAACTTGCTCTAAAACATTACAAACAATATCCCCCTCAATAAACGAAGGACTTTTAACAATCTCAGTAATCAAATACTTCTCATCTAACTTATCTAATACACTAACTAAATTATCATAAAACTTCTTTTTCTTATAATACTCATAAAAGATACCAATAAAATAAGATAAAACAATAATCAAAAAAACATATATTTTTATAAACAAACTAAAAGAATAAACCATTAAAAATATTTCAATCGTACCAAGAGCAAACAACATCAAAAAAATAGACACTAATCTCTCTTTCAAAAAATAAGTAAACTTCATCTAATTATCTCCCTTTTTTAATATATATCCTTGTCCCCTTTTAGTCTCAAGAAGCTCTTTCAAACCAAGCTCTTCAAGTTTATTTCTTACTCTAGTAATATTAACAGTCAAAGTACTATCTCCAATAAAATCATCACTATCCCATAAACACATCATTATATCATAACGAGATACAATCTTATCCCTATTCTGTACCAAATACTTTAAAATCCTAAACTCATTTTTAGTAAGTTCAATAACAACACCATCTTTTTCTATAGTACTCTTATCAACATTTAATAAAAAATCACCTGCATTAATAACACCATCACTAACCATATCACTCCTTCTTAAAAGAGAATTAATCTTAGCAAGTAAAATATGAATATTAAAAGGCTTCGTAATATAATGATCAGCACCATTATTAATACTAAGTAACTCATCTATTTCATTATCCCTACTAGTAATAATTATAATAGGCATATTAGACTTCTTTCTTATTTCTTTACACAAAAACTCTCCATCAGCACCAGGCAAATTAATATCAAGAAGCAAAAGATCAGGATTAATTCTTAATATATCATCAAAAGTATTATCAAAAACACTCAAACTATCAGATTCATAACCATTATTATTTAGAAATATTCCAAGTTCATTTCTTAATTTTTCATCATCTTCCACAATTAAAATCTTTTTCATATAAATCTCCTCAAAAACATTATAACACAATATAAAAAGAAAAAGACTAGATTCTAATCTAATCTTTCACGAATTGCACTTTTAGCAGCAGCAAGACGTGCTATTGCAACACGATAAGGACTACATGATACATAATCAAGACCTAATTCATTACAAAAATAAATAGAAGAAGGATCCCCTCCATGTTCACCACATATACCAAGTTCAATATCAGGATTAACACTCTTAGCTTTATCAATTGCAATCTTAATAAGAGAACCAACACCATTAGTATCAAGCCTTACAAACGGATCATTCAAGAAAATCTTCTTATCATAATAATCACTTAAAAACTTTGAAGCATCATCACGAGACATACCATAAGTCATCTGAGTCAAATCATTTGTACCAAAAGAGAAAAACTCTGCTTCCTTTGCAATACAATCAGCCATAACAGTAGCCCTAGGTACCTCAATCATTGTACCAATCATATATTTAATAGAAACATCACTAGAACTAATCATATCATCACAAACTTCTTTAATAATATTTTTAATATACTTTAATTCATTTACATCTCCCACTAAAGGAACCATTATTTCAGGCTTTACGACAACTCCATTCTTACTACAAGAAATAGCGGCACCCATAATTGCTTTAGTTTGCATAACAACTATCTCAGGATAAGTAATAGAAAGCCTACAACCACGATGCCCCATCATTGGATTAAACTCTTTCAAACTAACTATCTTCTTCTTTAAATCTGAAACACTAATACCAAGAGAATCAGCCAAACTAATAATATCACTATCCTTACTAGGCAAAAACTCATGCAAAGGAGGATCAAGAAGCCTAATAATAACAGGATAACCATTCATTACATTAAAAAGATCCATAAAATCATTCTTTTGATATGGAAGAATTTCCATAAGAGCTTCGTCCCTTTGTTCCTTAGTTTCAGAAACAATCATCTTTCTAAAACTAAATATTCTACTCTCATCAAAAAACATATGCTCTGTCCTACAAAGACCAATACCCTCTGCACCAAAATCTCTAGCAACTTTAGCATCTCTGTAATTATCAGCATTAGCTCTAACACCAAGCTTTCTAAAACTATCAGCCCATGACATAAAAGTTTCAAAATCTCCACTTATTAAAGCCTTAACAGTATCAAGCTTTCCTAAATATACAATACCAGTCGAACCATCTAAACTAATATAATCCCCCATAGAAAGAACTGTACCATCACAACACGTAATAGTCTTATTAACACTATCAATACTTAAATCCTCACATCCACAAACACAACAAGCACCCATTCCACGAGCAACAACCGCAGCATGAGAAGTCATCCCACCACGAATCGTAAGAATACCATTACATATTGCCATTCCTTCGATATCCTCAGGACTTGTTTCAAGCTTTACTAAAATATAATCATCATCTTTATTCTCAATGTCTTTAACATCAAAAATAATCTTACCATAAGCCGCCCCCGGAGAAGCTGCAAGTCCTTTAGCTATTACTTTTCCTTTCTTAAGTGATTCACTATCAAACGTATCATGAAGCAAACTATCAAGCAACTTTTCATCAACCCTCATAAGAGCCTCTTCCTTAGTAATTAAACCCTCATTAACCATATCAACCGCAATCTTAACCGCAGCCTTACCAGTTCTTTTACCATTTCTAGTCTGCAACATATAAAGCTTTCCATTCTCAATAGTAAACTCCATATCTTGCATATCTTTATAATGATGCTCTAAAATATCACATATCTTACAAAACTCCATATAACAATCAGGCATTACATCTTTTAAAGTATCAATACCAAGCGGAGTCCTAATACCTGCAACAACATCTTCACCTTGAGCATTAATCAAATACTCACCAAATAAAACATCCTCACCAGTCGCAGGATTCCTAGTAAAAGCAACACCAGTACCAGAATTATCATTCAAATTACCATAAACCATTTCTTGAACATTAACCGCAGTACCCCAAGAATCAGGTATTTCATTCATCTTTCTATAAAAAATAGCCCTATCATTATTCCAAGACCTAAAAACAGCCTTAATAGCCTCAATAAGTTGAACCTTAGGATCACTAGGAAAATCAACACCAGAAAGCCTCTTATACTCACTCTTATAAATATCAACAACTTCCATAAGATCAGATAAAGACAAATCACTATCATTAGAAATACCCTTATCCTCCTTTAACTTATCAAAAAGCCTTTCAAAACTAGACTTAGGAAACCCCATAACAACATCAGAAAACATTTGAATAAAACGACGATAACTATCATAAACAAATCTACCATTCATAGTTTTCTCACTAAACGATTTAACAACCTCATCATTAAGACCCAAGTTAAGAACAGTATCCATCATCCCAGGCATACTAACTCTAGCACCACTTCTTACACTAACCAAAAGAGGATTTTCTAAATCACCAAACTTTTTACCAGTATACTCTTCAAGTTTTTTTATTTCATTAAATATTTCTTCCTCAATAAAAGAAGAAATATTACAACCATCTTCATAATACTTTAAACAAGCATCACAAGAAACAGTAAAACCCATAGGAACAGGAAGCCCTAAGCCAACCATTTCAGAAAGATTAGCACCTTTACCACCAAGAATATCCTTCATATCCTTGTTACCTTCTTTAAAACTATATACGTATTTCATATTTAACCTCCTACTATAATTTTACCAAAAAAATGAACCAAATAAAAGAAAAACAAAAAAATAAAAGTCAAAAGACTTCTATTTAGTATTAATATTTATATCTCCTACTCCACCATCTATCTCAATAACATTACGACCAGTTCCTAAAACACTATCCTTAACAACATCAGTACCATTAACCTTAACAGAACCAATTCCTAAAGATAAATCAAGAGATAAATCTGACATATCATTAAAAAGATTAAGATCAAGCTTACCAACACCACAATCAATCTCACTAGAACCCTTAATAAAAGCATTAATACTAGTATCACCTGCACCCATATCATAATCTAAATCATTAATCGTACCATTCTTAATAACAAACTTACCAGCTCCTCCATCAATCGAAGCATCATTATAAACAACTAAATCATTAATAACAACATCCCCTGCTCCAATATCAAAAGAAAGATTCTTAGTAACAAGCCTATCTATATTAACACTACCAAAACCAGCATCAATAACAACATCATCAAAAACATAAGAAGAAGGAACAATAACAGTAACAACATCCGACTTATTCAAACTAAAATGACCTTTTTCTTTTATAGTAATCTTATTATTATCATTATTAATACTTATATACTTACTATCAGAAAAAACATCAAAACTATCCCCACTTTTAATCTCTAATCTACTAAACTTAAGAGAAACATCCAAATAATTCGAATTCAAAGAAACATTTCTATCATTACTAGTCACAAAAGAATTACCCATCGATAAAACAATATCAATCAAAAAAGAAAATATACTAAATATTAAAAGAAAAGCAACCCCTATACCAAAATACTTAACTATCCTTTGAGCACTACTCATTTAATATCAACTCCTCCAAATAAACAAGTAGCATTAATATAAATAGTCTTATTCTTTGAATCAAAATCTCTTTCCTTCTTTTCCACTCCCCCAAAAATAGAAGTCGAAATAACCTTAACATTAACATCACTAGGTACAACAATAGTAATACCTCCAAAAACACTAAGAGTATTTATAACAACATCCTTCTTAATATTACTCTTAGAAATATTACACTTAATACCTCCAAAAACCGCAGTCATATCACAACCACTAAAATCCTCATCAGAAAAATCCAAATCCTGTCCTGAAAAAGTAGCACAATACTCCTTATTAGAACCTTTCTTATTAAGTCTTTCAACTTCTTTTCTTACCTTACTAGACACCTTATCCTTAAATATAACAGAAAACCCAATAATAACAAGAATAACAGGTACAATAAGCTTAAACAAAATATCAAAACCAATAATATCTTGACATCCAAGCAATAAACAAACTCCCACTAATAAACCAATAAAACTACCAGTTTTATCCTCATCACTAAACAACCCAATAAAGCAAGGAACAATTATAAAAAGAGTCCACCACCCAGAAAAAAATATATCAATATCAACCAAACCAGTTGCATTAAGTCCTAAAATAAGACCCAAAACAACTAAAACAATTCCCCATAAAGTATTAGAAACATTCTTCATCTTATCACCTCTAACTTAATTATACACAATTAAAAATAAAAGTCAATAAAAAGCAAAATTATAAAATATATCAAAGACAATTTCATCACCAACAATATCTCAACCTTACCATTACTTAAACACAATTAAACCATTTAATTTGACAACAAAAAAATAAAGTGTATAATAACCTATTAAGTAGTAACTATATTATCAAGTTACTACCAAAACTATAAAAAAAGAATAAAAAAAGATTTTTTATAGTATAATAGAGTTAGGAAAGCAAATATTGACTTTCCAATAGACATGTGCTATAATTTTAGCACATAAGTCATTATGTAATTGGTTGCATTGTGAAGAATTATATTCAACGGACATATTAGTCAACCATCAATTACATCTGAAGATAGCATTGTGACGAGTTATTCTCTAAGGACATATAAGACTATCTCTAGACTTGAGAACTCTATTTATAGAGTTCTCTTTTATTTATTAAAAAAGGAGGCCTAATATGAGAGAAGACGGACAAATATATTACATTAACTTTAACGGTAATCAAGGAAGAGAAATTAATAATATTCATCTAGGAGTCATTTATAATTTACCAACTTTATTAGACGTTGTATTTTGTATTCCACTGACAAGTCCAAAACAAAAACACTTCAAAACAGAAAAAGATTTTAATGAACGTAACTATAGAGCAACTAAACACTTCAGTTGGCAATATCTAAAACAAACAGACTCAATTGCATTATTAGACCAAATTAGAATAATATCTACAAAAAGACTACTAAACTCATACAAAGATAAAAATAATATAACAATCAAACTAAATGAGCAAACACAAAGTATACTAAAAAGCAAAATCATAAAATATATAAGTATAATTTTGTACAAAAATAATAAATAAAAAAAGAGTCTTAAACTCTTATAACACTAAATGGCGTCCCCGATTGGATTTGAACCAACGACCTATTGCTTAGGAGGCAATTGCTCTATCCTGCTGAGCTACGAGGACAAAAAAGATTTATCTAAAAAAGCAAAAACTTATAACCAAACATAAAAATGAATACTTAGCAAAATAATATCTACAAGACATAATCTCATATATCGCAGATAAATCATCAATAATATCCACAATAACACTCTCTAAATACTTAGGAACCTTACCTCCAATAGGAAACATATGAGAACATATAATATTCTTTTCCTTATCATTTAAACTAATCATTTTACTAGCATTAACAATAGCCCTTTCATAATGATGAGTAAGCCTATAAAACTTACTACAACAAAACTCATAATTAAAAAAATAATCATGAACAAGACCCGCTCTACTAGCACTAACATAATCTAAACCAAGTCTTTTACAAACCCTATAAGCCCAATAAGAAACCCTAATAGAATGATCAAGTCTACTACCATGATGATGTACCTCAAAAGAAAGCCTCTTAAAAGACTCATTATCTAAAATATCACTAACTATACCCAAATACTCTTTATCCATAAATAAATCCACCACATAAATTATATCACAAAATAAAAAACCCTACAAGGGTTATTAAACATAATGGTCGGAGAGACAGGATTTGAACCTGCAACCCCTTGGTCCCAAACCAAGTGCTCTGCCAAGTTGAGCCACTCTCCGAGAATGGCGTCCTGGAAGGGATTCGAACCCCTGACCGCCGGCTTAGAAGGCCGATGCTCTATCCAGCTGAGCTACCAGGACATCCATTTGCATTTCATAAATGCTATTTAAGTATACAACAAAACTCAATAAATATCAATATCTTTTTTACTTTTTTCTATTTTTTTAACACCATCAACACTTATTTCAACCTTAGAAACAGAATAATTAGAAAATAAAGAATAAAAAAGAGGCTTTAAAACAACAAAAGAACAATCAAAAGAAGAAGTAAAATCAAGACTAATAACATCATCATCAATACTATAAGAAACCAACTTAACACTATCACTAAGCATAGAAATTAAATTATCATGATACAAAAAACCAGACAACTCCTCCACTATTATCTCAAGCTTTTCTCTCTTATCATTAACATACTTAGTAACAGGAATCAAATAATAATCATCATTATTCCTAGTATAATAATAAAGATTAACCCTTTTAATATCCATATTACTACTAAGAGAATAACTCTTATTAATGCCATAATCATCATACAAAACAGTAGGCAATTTCTTATTAGTATTAGGAACATACTTAAGAAGTGAATCCTCAACGTATATCTCAACACCAACAACATCATCAAAACCAAGCAAAGTATATAAAATAGACTCAATCATAGCATCAGACTGTTCACTACTAACATTTAAAAACTCCTTAGAAAAAACAACCTTTAAAATATCACCTTCCAACTTAACAGAAATAAGCTTAGTATCCCTAGGCAATATAGGTTTAAAATAACTAGGTAACAAAGAATTCTTATTATTATCAATAACCATAATATCAATAACATTACTAACCTTCTCCTCCAAAGAATCACCATCAAGAAACACACTAGTCATAGAAACATAAGAATCATCATTAATAGTATACAAAGAAACCTTATAAGAAGAATTAGAAGAAGACACTTTATCAACACCAGTCTTACTAAAACTAAAAAGAACAAAAGCAATAAACACAATCAAAGTAGTAAAAAATATCTTATTAATAGACCTTTTCCAAAACATACACCTCACCAATTAAATATATGAAAAAACATGTGCATTTAGCACATGTTATAGTGATATTTCCCTTAACTTCAAAAGTTCTACAACTGCAGCAGCTCGTCCTTTAACCCCAAGTTTCTGCATAGCATTGGAAATATGATTCCTTACTGTCTTTTCACTAATATTAAGCTTACTAGCAATTTCCTTAGTAGTACTATTCAAAATCAATAATTCAAACACTTCTTTTTCCCTTTTTGTAAGTATAGATTTTCTCAAAAAGCATTCCCTCACTTTCAGATTGGGTGGTTTTATATTATCCAATATATTTTATGAGAAAAATCTATAAAACGTTACTTAGAAAACCTTACAGAAACACTAACATAAGAATTAAACTCATCTTGTACTAAATTCATAATCTTATTAGCAAGCTTCACATCATGATCCTTCTTATCAACAACAACCAATACTTTAGAAGAATCAACCTCTACAAAACTATTAAGAGAAAACTCATTCTTAATCTTAGAAACAATACCCTCTTCCATAGCCTTAATAGAATTAATATTCTTAATACCCTCATAAGCACTATTCTTATCACTAGTACTAGCACTACTATCAGACAAAATAGACTCATACTTCTTCAAAGACTCATTCCTCTTCTCATCAAGCTCAATCTTTAAAGTAGATAAATAATTAGAAACAGAAACCTCCTTATTAACAGACTTAGTATCAGTAGAAGCATTATCAATAATATTATTAGTAAAAACTTCACTAGGCATTGTTATATAATATACACTAAGTACTAATACCAAACTAAATAAAGTTAAAAACCACAACCCTTGCTTATTTATCATATTAACCTCCTAAAGAATTATATGAAAAAAAAGAGTTATTAGAACTCTTTATAAAAGTCTATTATTTTTTTAATTAATTAACTACGTCAGACACAGTTAAGTGAAAAGGGTCCTTCGTCAGTCCAGAGCACCCGCTCCAAGAAGGACCGCGCGGGCGGAGTTGTAAGTGTAAGCATAACCGCTGAGGCTGTTGAAGCTGAAGATACCATCATTGCTATAGCCCCCGCCGCGCAGAAACCAAGGGGCGTTAGAGCACACGAAGCTGGCGTAATCTGAATACCAGTTACCACTTAAATGATCTGTAGGAGCCATTTCTTTTGTTGCATCTCCTAGTTTTCCTCTTGTATATTCTGTCTGACTTGTTCCATAACTATATTTATCATAATATCTCTTACTTGGGAATGCATATGTTCCTGTAAATGAACCTCCACTATATAAATATCCTGTAAATGCTGAATTATAGTTATTACTTGTTTGATATCCACTCATTTGTTGTCCATTACTATATACCATATTACCCATCATGTATTCCCATGAACCACCACTCATATCATATACTCCATATACATTTCCTGTTGTTGATGCACTTTGTCCTAATGCTGTTGTATATGAATTACATGTTGCGCCACTAATTGTTGAACCATTACTTTGTGGTCCACATCCTGTTGTAAATGTATTTGCACTATTTATTGCTACTTCTTTATTTATTCCATATTTACTATGTGATAAGTATGTTACTGCTCCCCATTCCATATTCTTCATCATATGCGTTTCATCAGTTGCTTTAAATCCATATTTATTTCCAGTTTCTCTCATCTTTTGGATTCCATTAAAGAATGTTCCTACTTGTGCACCTCTCCATGATGTTACATTAGGTCTTATATTTGGTCTTATTGTTTGTAAGTTACATCCTGAACCTACTGCTGCATTGTCTGAAGGCATACAACTAGTATCACTAGATACTTCAAACTTACCTACCCAGATTCCTGTTAATTCTTCATTTTCTTCTCTTACGTTGTTATCATTTTTATCCCACCAGAATGCTGGATGGGTATATGTTGATGTTCCTGCTTTTAATCCTCCATTTGTTGTATCAGTACATGTTTCACTTGTACTTGATGTTCCAGTAACATTATCAGTACATTTTATTGTACCAGTACTATTTGTACCACTCTCAAACTTTATTTTTATTTCTTGTGGTGTATTTGTACTTAAATATGTATAAGTATATCTAGGTACCCATACCCACATTGTATTAATATCACTCATTGGTATTGTAGTTCCTGCATTTGCATTTAAATAAGTATTTCTATTAGTTTCACTTACTGTTACAGCATTAGCCCACATCTTATTATCATAATCATACCACTTATTAACTTCATTAGCATTATTACTATCAGCTTTCTTCCAACTATCACTAGTACTATCATAATATACTGGTATCATATTACTTAACAAAGCTGGCGCATTAGCACCACTTTTATCTACATTAGGAACCTTAACCCCAACTTTCAAAGTATTACTTGAAGTATAATCACTATTCCACTTAGCATAAGAATTAGTAACAAAATAAGAAATAACACCAGTTAAAACAAGTATTAAACAACATATTAAAGTAAGTAAATACTTGTTATACTCTTTTATATCCTTAAACAAAAAACCCTTTTCTTCAGAAGTCATAAACATCCTCCTTTACTATAAAAAATTATATAATAAAAAAAGCACTTTTTCAAGCACTTTTATTGAAACTCTTTGCCACAATAAGGACAAACCTCTGAAGAAAAATTAATCCTATGACCACACTTAGGACATTGCTTAGTCTGATCCTCAGTAATCTCAATCCTTTCATACTCTTCACTATGACCATGATTACCATAAGCACTAACTCCATTTTGAGTAGGATCTAACTCCTTCAACTCATCAAAACTCATTGGACCATCACTAGGATTAACCCTATATTTACCAAACACACTCTTCTTATCTTTAATCTTTTCTTTATCCTTATCTTTTTCTTGTTCCTTTAATAACTCTTTTTCCTCTTTTATCTCATTAATCTTATTATTAATCTCTTCTGCCTCACTAGAAACACCAACTTGATTACTAATAGAATCAACCATTTCTATATCATTAGCCTTATTCTTCTTAGGTTTCTCCATCTTAAGCCCAGAAGCACCCTTTCTTTTCTTAACCATTACAACAATTATTGCACTAATACTAGCAACAAGCAACACTCCAGCACCAATAAGAATAAACACTTGAGCATTACTCTTTTCAATAATTATTTTATAAGTATTTTGTGTCCCATCCATAGAAACAGTATTAATAGTAACAATATCCCCATTCTTTAAATCATTATTACCATTAATTTGATAAGTTGCACCCTCTTCTTGCATAACAACACTAATACCCAAACTCTTAGTCTTATTATCAATCTTCAAATTATAACTAGTAGTCATAGGATTAAAATTAATACTATACCCATCAATAACCATATTGGCTATATTAGGATTATCCCCAAGAACCTCACCAACTTTTAATCTCTTAACATTTATACTATATTCTTGAGTAGCACCATTCTCAGCAGTCACCTTAATAACATACTTATTATCTCCCTCTTTTAAACTCTTTGGACCATTAATAGAAACCTTAGCCTTACTATCCTCAGGAGTCGCAACAACATTAACTAAACTAACCTCATTTAAAACCCTAACATCATACATAAAAACATTTCTATCAAAATTAAGCTTTCCATTATCAATAGTAATTGATCCTAAAAACGCATTATTAGATCTATTATCAGCACGATTAACCACTATTTTATAAGTCTTACTCTTTCCACTCTCAGAACTAACCTTTATAGAAAAACTATTATCTCCAAAAACAAGCTTAGCATCCTTAACAAGACCACTAACTTTTTGATTATTTTCCTTTAAAGCATCAATACTTATCTTCTCAACACTAGTATCAACACTAACTTTATACTCTAAAGTATCTGCACTAAATACTGGAGAAAGACTACCACTAGAAAGAGTAATTCCTTTAAGACTAACATTATCATCACACTTTCTATTTATATTCAAAGTATAAGTAAGCTTCTTACTCTTATCACTAGACAAAGTATTAATCTTCAAACTATTAGAACCACACTTCAACTTATGATTACCAAAACCACTTATATTAGTCCCAGAAGCAGTAGCACCACCACCAACACTAACACTCTCAGTATCAATAGAATCAACATTATACTTATAAACAGTACTACTAAAACCATTAACCAAAGAACCATTAACAGTTATACTAGACAAAGTAGCAACCGGTGATAAAACATTAAATGTAAAAACACCAGGCTTAATAGACACATTAGACCCATCAGCACTATTCTTAGCATTGAGAGCTAAACTAACCTTACTAGTACCATATCCAATAGCCTTAACCTTAAAATAACCAATCTTATCTCCATTACTAACCTTACTATCATTAGCAAGAATTGAAACATAATCCTCTTTAACAATAACAACATCACTACCACTTACAACATCAAGTGAATCAACAGAAATACCCTCAATTTGTCCACCACTAACACTAGCAAAAACATTACAAGTAGCTTCCCCACTAAACTTCAAAGAATTACACTTAATATTAATACTAGCACTAACAGCATTAACACTATTCATAAAAATAAAAGTAAAAAGTATTAAACTAAAACAATAAAAATACCTTTTCATTAATCTCAACTCCTCTATTCTAAAAGAATTATACCAAAATAAATGAAAACTGTAAATAACATAATTATATCTTTATCAATAATCTTTTATTACTTCACGTAAACCACTAACTTCTTTAACTAAATTATCATTATCAAACATCTCAAACATATGTTGATATCTAAAAACTGCAAAACCTTTATAATTCTTAACCTCTTTTGAACTCATAACCTGTCTTTTTATAATATCACTATTATTTATCCATTCATTAATACCCTTACCTGCATAACTATCAACCATACCAGACTTATAAATAGAAAGAGCAACATATAAATCTATATTATTTACATTAAGACTACTCCATTCTTCCAAGGTTTTAGTATAAGGCTTACTCTCATTATAAAACCCATAATACAACTGAGGCATTATAAAATCCAAATACTTATCACTTAAAATCCCTTTAATATCCAAATACTCACTTTTTAAATTATTCTCTATATTACCACTCGGACTAATCCCAAAAATCACATCCTTATTCACCTCTTTAATAGAACTATAACACCTCTTAAGTAAATCATTAACATTAAAAACCCTATAATCATTTAAAGACAAATCCCCATCATAAAGATTATAACTATCAAGATCAATCTCATCATTTGGATAAAAATAATCATCAAACAAAATACCCTTAACCCTATAATTCTTAGCAATCTCAACAACACCAGAAACAATCAAATCCTTAACATCCTCTTCAGCAGGATTAAAATATATCCCATCATCATAAACCCCAATCAACGAAGTATTAAGCCATTTATAATAACTAGCACTCTTACTTATTTTACTAACATCACCAGTATTAGATATCCTATAAGGATTAACCCAAGCATATAAATCTATATTCTTACTCTCACAAACACTTATAAAATAAGACAAAATATCAAAAACCTTCCCATCCTTATCATAAGAAACACAAGAAGAAATAGGAAAATAAGAAGAATCATATATAGCATCCCCAAAAGCCCTAACTTGAAGAACCACAGTATTGAAACCAAAATAAGAAACATTATTAACCATCTCATTAATAATATTCTTCTGCTCCATAACCTCTCTACCCTTTAAAGTTGAATAATCAATATAAGAAATAAAAACTGCCTTCATAATATCATCCTTACTCTTCTCTGAAACACTACTAGAATCATTATAATTAAGATACAAAGCACCAAGTAAAATAACAATCATTAAAAAAATAACCCTTTTCATTTATACCTCCCTCTTAAATACTCCTTCTCAGTAACATATTTATTATCAACATAAATAACATGCCTCTTATCCCTATAAAAACCATCCTTACTTTTTATAATCTTATACTTACTAAACTTATAATCAAAAAGATACCTCTCTAACAAAAACCTATTATACAAATAACCCTGCTCTTTAATAAAAACAAAAACCTCAGTCAAAACAAAAACCATCATCATTACTAAATTAAAACTATAACAACTAATAACCACTAAAAATATAAACAATATAGAAACAAAACAAATAATCAAATTACACCATCTATAACAAAACAAATAATTACATAAAACATTAACAATCCTTCCCCCATCAAGAGGATAAATAGGCATCAAATTAAAACCTAGCAAAGCAAAATTATAAGTCTTAAACAAACTATAAGTCTTTAAATCAATAAACCCATTAATAAAAAACAAATAAACAAAAAAGAAATAAACAATCTGAACAACCGGACCCATCACTAAAATAATTAACTCCTCTTTTATAGGTCTATTAATACTCTCATTAAAACTAACACAACCCCCATAAGGATAAATACTAATTCTATCAACATTCCATTTATAATAAATAGCACTAAATAAATGCCCAAACTCATGAACAATTATAATAGAAAAAACTATTAAAAACTCCTTATAAACCCCAGTAAAAATAACAAGTATTACAAGCAATATAGTTAAAGGATGAATATAAAACTTATGAAATAAACTCTTTATAATCTAAAAACTTCCCATCTTTTTGAAAAACCAAATACAAATTAGAATGCACTTCTCCTAAAAATTCACCCTTACTAACATAATCATACAACTTAACATTCAAGTTTTCTATATTACCATACCAAACATCAACACCATCACTTTGTTGAACTATAACAACCTTCCCATAACCATCCTTCTCACCACTAAAAACCACTATCCCATCATTAAGAACAGGAACCAAATAAGACTTTGCAACAGATAAACTAACACCATCTTTATATATACTAGCATCACTATACTCTAAACTCTCACTAAAAACAGCGCTAACATTATCATGAACAGAACTAGAAAAAGGCAAAATATCTCCGAAATGCTCATTATACCATTTATTAATCCTAGCAAAACTAATATTATTATCATACAAAAATGAACTAATCTTACCACTACTCTTCTTATCAATTTTAATAACAATTAAAACACTAACAACAATAAGAACACAAATAAGTAATTTTATAAAAATACTATATAATAAACTACTAAATCTTTTCTTATTCTTACCCTTATTCTTAGAAAGATACTTATTAACACTCTTATATTCATACATATTTATCACCTACAAAATTATATGAAAAAAAAGTTTAATATAAACTCTTTTTAAGATCCAAATTACGACTAAATATTAAACAAATTACAATAATATATAAAATATTAATAACAAAAGAACACTTAAACAAACTAAACAAACTATAAAACACAAGATTATATCCTAATATATTTAAAACACCAAAAAGATAAATTATATAAAAAATATAAACAAATAAACTAGATAAAACCAAATATAAAAAACCCTTTTTAAAAGAAATAAAATAAATAATCAAAAAGAAACAAACATTTATAAACATTACATCACTAAATAAAACATCAAGTATAAAACCAATAAACAAAAAGATAAAAAACCTATACTTACTAAAAGACAAAAGAGGAATAATACAAATTATAAAAAAAGGAATAATACCACTAAACAAATAAGACAAAAACAAATCCAAAAAACAAGAAACAAA
>CAKOIB010000019.1 GCA_934086255.1 uncultured Bacilli bacterium | reverse complement strand
AGGTGTAGTTTCTTCTATTATATTTTTTACAACATCTTTATAATTTGAATCTTTATAATAATTATTAAAAGTTATTTTACCATTATATATTTCAAATATAGTATAATCTTCTTTAATATCATTCTTATCATAAACTATACTAAGTAATAAATCACCATCATTAAATGTTCCATATCCTATTACTAAATCATCTTTTATTAATACTTTATTATTAGTAACTATTTTATTTAAAGTTAAATCTTTACTAGTTTTAACTCTATAACTAAATCCATTTATTTTTCCATTACTTTTTAAATATATACTATAAGTAATAGTATTATTTTTAATAGATTTAATAATTTTATATGATGTCTTTGTTGTATTATCTTGATTTGGGTTTATTAAATTATTTAGTAAACCTAAATCAATTATATCAATTACACCATCATTGTTTAAATCTGAAAGTAATAATTGTTCTTCTTCTTTTTCTTTTAATATTAATTGATGTAATAAGTCTAAATCTTTTTCATCTAATACATCATCTTTATTAAGATCTCCTGATAACATTATTTTATATTCATTAAGAAAATTATTATTTCTATCATTTAAATATAATATATTATTTTCTATTTTAAATGTTTGATTATATAAAATACTATTTTCTAAATCAGTTGGAATTGTTAAATTGTTATATATAATTATTTTATCATTAGCTATTTTATAATCATAATTATTTATACTAAATGTATAGAAACTGTTTTTCTTATTTATAAGTTTTTCTTTTATACTTTCTTTAATGTTAAATAGTTTTACAAACATTAATCTATCTACAGTATCTTCATCAGGTAGGTCTGATTGTTCAATTAAGTTTTCTATGTAGGTAAATATTATATTTGTATTAAGTTTAGTATTTATTGTATTTAGATTTTGCATTAAATTATCAAGTGTTTCTTTATCACTAGGCATTCTTTCTAAATAAGTATTTATTTCATTAATTAAACTATTATATTCATTTGTTATATCAACTGTTTTAGTAAATAAGTTAGTAAAAACATTATCTATATTTGATATCATTTGGTCATTAGTAATGTTATTAATATCTATATTCTTATTATTTAACCAGTTTTTATATGAGTTTATTAAATCATTATATTTATTTGTTAAATTAGTTATCTTAGTATTAAGACCTAGTTCTATATAATTTTTATTTTCATTATAGAATATAGTACTTTTATTATTAATACTTGTTGTTAATGAATTAATATTGTTTTTAATATTATTTATTTCATTAATATTGCATGCTGTTTTATAGTTTTTAATCTTATTAAGATCTTCTTCTATAGTGTTGAAGACTTCTGATTCATTAGTTTTATTTCCGTTTGTTTGATTATTTATAATAATGTTTTTTATTTTATTATAAGTTTGTTCATTAGTTTGTAAAATAGTATTATATTCATTATTAAAATAATTATTAAATATTTGTTTATACTCATTTATTTTATTATCGTAGTTGTTATTATAATTAGTTATTTCTTCTTTTAATGGATTAATATATTTAATATTTATTTGATTAATTATTTCGTTTTTTCCTATGAAGTTGTTGTTAATAATAATACCATTTTCTTCATATGAGCAGTTTATATCTTCGATGTTATTGATATTAAGTTTCTTATCTTTGCATCCTTTTGATAAGTAATTATTATACTTATTGTTTAACTCTTCGCTTTCTTTAACTAAATCACTTAGATTTATATTTGATATTTCATCATTTAAATTATTTATTTTGTTATTAAAATTAGAAATATCACTTTCAATAGTCATTAAAGCTGACTCATAAGCAATATCAGTAGATGGAATGCTATTTTTAGATAATTCAAGTTTAGTATTGATTAGGTTAACACTATTATTTAATGAGTTAATATAATCATTAATAGTTATTTCTTGTGCTTTTACTATTGTTATAAATGGACTAAATATATTGCATAGCATAGTAAATAGTACCAAAATTGTAAATAATTTTTTGTTTTTCATTTTTTAAAACCTCCATATCGTATATAAAACAAGTATAAAATAAAAACTAAAATATAGCAACAAAATTGAAAAATAGTGTCAACTTTTGTCAACACTATTTGATTGTTTTTATTATTATAGATTTCATAAATGGTTTATTTTTTTGGATTTTAAAAGCATTTAAAGCACGGTCAATATCAACAGAGTTTTTTCCATATAACATGCATAGAGTTTCTCCACGTGATACAAAATCACAAACATTTTTTTCAAGGATTATTCCAGCATTGTAGTCAATATTTTTATTAGTTAAGCTTCTTCCTGCTCCAAGTTCCATGGAAAGAGTGCCTAGTTCTTTAGCATCAATTGATTTTATAAAGCCACTTTCTTTAGCGTATATTGTAATTGGTCTTTCAAGTTTAATTTCTAATTTTCCTCCTTGATAGTTAATAAACTCTATAAACTTATTATATGCTTTATTATTTTTAATTACTTCTTCTACTTTGTCTCTTGCATCATGTATATTCATTCCAGTATATATGCTTAGCATTACACTTGCCATTTCATAGCTTAGGTAGTATAAATTATTTCTAACTTTATCTTTTAAAACGTCTAAGACTTCAAGGATTTCAATGGAGTTTCCTATATTGTTTCCTAAAGGATTATCCATTCTAGTAAGCATACATACTACTTTTTTATTATATTTTTTACCAATGTTAATCATTAGTTCTGCTAATTTTTTAGCCTCTTTAGCAGTTCTTACAAGAGCACCACGTCCTACTTTTACATCGATTAGGATATTATCTGCTCCTCCGGCTATTTTTTTACTCATTACGCTAATGGCAATAAGAGCAAGAGAGTTTGTTGTTCCTGTTAAGTCTCTTAGGGCATATATTTTTTTATCCATTGGACATAGGTTTTTAGTTTGAGAGGTAATTACCATTCCAATATCATTTGCTTGTTTTAGTACTTCTTCATATGTTAAATTAACATTTACTCCGATACTTTCTAATTTATCTATTGTACCTCCGGTGTATCCAAGAGCACGTCCACTCATTTTAACTATTTTTACTCCACATGATGCTAGTATTGAAAGGACTACTAATGTTGTTTTGTCCCCGACTCCTCCGGTTGAGTGTTTGTCTATTGTTGGAAAGTCAAAGTGTAGTGTATCTCCACTTTTTATAAAGATATCAACAAGATTAAAGATTTCTTGCTCACTAAGACCATTTTTACAGATATCTTTAAGAACAATGGTCATTTCTTCATCGGATATATCATTTGATAAGTAACCGTTAAAGAAGTATGATAATTCATCATAAGTTAGAGTTTTTCCTAAATTGAATTTTTCTATTATTTTTTCTTTCATAAGTATAACCTCCGGTTAATTTAAATGTATTTTATCATTTATTTGTATTAAAGGTCAATAATTTAGGAAAATATATTGTTTTTTCAATTGTAAAGTTTTAAAAAAATAGGTCATTGTACCTATTTAGTTCTTCTACTTAAAGTCAAAATATTTTTATTAATATTATCAAGTTCAAAATGACTAAGTCCACTCACCATTTGATTATTAATTGTAGTTAATATTGATGAATAATCTTGTTGTGAATTTAGTTTATATAAATCTTTAATAACTTGCTTAGCATTCTTTAAAGCTCTTTTGTCATTAAGATCTTTTAAATATATTGTTATATCCTTTATTACAAAAAACCAACCACTTATATTTCCTACTACACAATCTTCTTTAGCTATTAGGAAAGCTACTATATAGTTATAATCTTTTAAATATATTTCTTTTGTTTTTAATGTATTTACTGAGTATTTATAATCTTTTTCTTTTATTTTGTAATTATCAATACTTGTTAATATAGTCTTTTCTTCTTTTTCTACTACCCCATCAGTAAATACTTGCATTTTTATTCTTTCATCTTGTAGTACTTCATTTGATGAAAGTTTACCACACCAAGATACATTAATTATTTTTAACGGTTCATTTTCTTTTAATTCAAAAATATTTTTCTTCATCATATTAACCTCTCTTGATTGGTTATTGTATATGTATTTAGGTTTATTGTCAATATTATTTATATTCTCTTTATACATGTTTTTACAATGATTAAAATCATATTTTACGATGTTATTATTTTAGTGATACAGTTATTTTTTTGTGTTAATTGACTCTAAAAGTTCAATGCTTTCTAGATAGTGAAGTTCTACTTCAGTTGGTTCTGTTGCAATTCTATTTTTATATTTATCATATTCATTTTTTACCTGTTTCATTGCTTTTTCGTGACTTATTTTACCTGAGTCTCTCAGTATATCTTTCTTATTCATTGTTAAAAAGTAATTTAACTCTTTAACCCAGTCTTGCATAGTCATAACTTTTTCTTCAAGTGCTTGTAATTCAGCATAATCTAAATACATAGAAACAATTCTATTTAAAATATCTAACTCCTTGTCAGTTAAATAGTTTTTAGCAATTGTAGCCTCTAACAATGTTGGATATTTTCCACTAAAAGTAGTTAATCCCATAAAATCTTTGGCTGCATCCGCCCTTTCTACTATAATTTCAGCTGCAGTATGTCCGTGTACAGCCCAATGCATCTTATTTTGAACTGTCTTAAAAAAATCTTTTGTTATTTTTGAGTTCGGATCATAATCTACTGATGTTGAATAAATATCCAAAATTTTTCTCCAAAAAACTTTTTCTGACGCCCTTATGTTTCGAATTCTTGAAAGTAATTCATCAAAATATAATCCACCACCAGCTCTTTTAAGCAATTCGTCATTCATAGTGAAACCTTTTATCATATATTCTTTCAATCTTTCATTTGCCCATTTTCTAAAATTTGTTCCAATGTTTGAACGAACTCTAAATCCTATAGCAACAATCATATCAAGATTATAATACTTAACATTATATGTTTTATTGTCATTTGCAGTTGTTCGGAATTTCCGAACAACTGCATTTTCATCTAATTCTTTTTCTTCTAATATATGTTTTATGTGTTCGGATATATTTGATTTACTGGAGTTGTACAGTTTTACTAATTGTTCTTGATTTAACCAAACGGTATTATCTTGCATTTTCACTTCTATATTATCATTACCATTTATATCTTTATAAATAATTATATTTCCGTATTCATTCATAAATTATCCTCCCTCATAAATAGATATTTCTTATTATACTATTTATTCTTGGTTTTATCAATAATTTGAATCACATGAATATAGTCTATTTATACTCTTTTTTTAAATACTTATAGCTAATATCTATTCTTGTTCTTTTTACATCATAAATCATCTTATTCATTAAAAAAATTAGTTCTTCATTTTTCATATTTTAATCACTCCCAATACAAATATATACTAATATTTAAAAAAAATCATCTAATACGACAATAGATGTCAAGTTTCGCTAATTAATATGGAAAATAATATAATAATGTAGTATAATTTTGTTATGGTGATTAATTTGATAAAGTACCCAAATAATATAGTTAAAACTAGTAATAAAAAGGTTAAAAATTATGGAAACAGAGGAATGACTTTAGAAAGTGAGATTAATTCTACTAATGAGTACTATTTGTTACATGATATAGCGGTGGTTCATAAGAAACCTACTCCTGTTACTGTCGTGAAACAGGTAAATCAAAAAATAGTGGATGCTTATTTTAAGGTTGCTTCGACTACTGATTATAATGGTATATATAAAGGAAAGTATATTGACTTTGATGCTAAGGAAACAAAGAGTAAAACTAGTTTTCCTTTATCTAATATTCATAATCATCAAATTAAACACATAGAAAGTGTTATAAGACATAAGGGTATAGGTTTTATAATACTTAGATTTACAACTTTAAATGAAACATATCTTTTATTTGGAGAGGACTTATTGGATTTTATTAATAATAATGATAGAAAGTCTATTCCATATGAATTTTTTAAAGAAAGGGCTCATTTAATAAAGAATACATTACAACCACAAGTAGATTACTTAAAAGTAATAGAAAAATATGGAGGTATTAAAAATGAAGAAGAAAGTTAAAAGAAAAAAAGTAGAAGTTGAAACTCTTGATGTTAGACCTAGAAAGATTTCAAACTTATATATCTTGTTACTATCAGTAATTAGTGTTGTCTTATTTATTTTATCTATTGTAATGTTTGGAATAATTATTACTATTCCTATAATGGTTTTCTTTGCAATACTAATTGCACTTACAATTACCCTAGATAGATACCCTAAAAATAGTGGTAAGAGAAAGCTTATTAAGTCAATATTTATTTTGATATTAGCACTTGGTATAATTGGTATATTATCATTTATATTATTCTTTGCTTATATTGTTATTACTGCTCCGAAGTTTGATACTGAACAGTTAGTTACTAGAGAAACTACTAGAGTGTATGATAATAAAAACAAATTAGTAGCGACATTTGGTAGTGATAAAAGAGAAAATGTAACGTATGATGAAATACCTGAAGTGTTAATTGATGCAATTATTGCTACTGAAGATTCAAGGTTTTTTCAACATAATGGACTTGATGCTCCAAGATTTGCTAAGGCAGTTGTAGGACAACTTCTTGGTAGAGATGCTGGAGGGGGTTCTACTTTGACAATGCAAGTTGTTAAGAAGAGTTTTACTAGTGATAATGCAGATGGTATAAAAGGAATTATAAGAAAGTTTACAGATATTTATTTATCAGTATTTAAAATGGAAAAGGCATATACTAAGCAAGAAATTATTGAGTTTTATGCAAATATTCCATTCTTAGGTTCTAATTCATTTGGTATTGAACAAGCTTCTCAAACTTATTTTGGTAAGCATGCTACTGAGCTTAATTTATCTGAGGCATCGCTTATTGCAGGGCTTTTCCAAGCACCAAGTTCTTATGATCCTAATATATATCCTGAAAATGCTGAAGCTAGACGTGCTACTGTATTGTCTTTGATGGTAAGACATGGTTATATAACACAAGAACAAGCTGATATTGCAAGTTCTATATCGGTTTCTGATTTACTTAGTCCTAATAGTAGTTCTTATGCTACTAGTGAGTATCAACCTTACTTGGATACTGTTTATAATGAGGTTGTTAAAAAGTATGGTTTTGATCCTTATGTTGTGTCTATGGATATTTATACTAATATGGATACTAAGAAACAAGAGGCTTTAAATGATGTTTTTGATGGTAAGACATATAAATGGCCTAATAAAACAGTCCAAGCTGGTGTTGTAGCAATTGATTCTAGTACTGGTAAAATAATTGCACTTGGAGCAGGTAGAAATAGAAAAGGTGAACTTACAATGAGTTATGCCACTGATATTAAAAGGCAAATTGGTTCTACTGCTAAACCATTATTTGATTATGCACCTGGTATTGAGTATGAAAACTGGAGTACTGCTAAAATATTTAGTGATACCCCTACTTCTTATTCTGGTGGTGGAGGAAAAATTGTTAACTATGATTATGCTTATAAAGGTGATATTACATTAAGATATGCATTATCTGATTCAAGGAATATTCCTGCGGTTAAGGCTTTTAGAAGTGTTGATAATGAAAAGATTAAAAAGTTTGTTACTTCGATTGGATTAACACCTGAGATTGATTCATCAGGATATTTACATGAGGCTCATGCTCTGGGAGCATTTGATGGTACATCCCCTCTTCAACTTGCGGGTGCTTTCCAAGTATTTTCTAATGGTGGTTATTATTATGAACCATATACTGTAAATAAAATTGTTCTTAGAAATTCAAGTGAAGTAATTGATGATAAAGAAACTGCTCCTGAAAAGAAAAAAGTACTTAGTGATTCAACTGCTTATATGATCGCAGATGTATTAAAACAAACTGCTAAAAATATTGGTGTTTATGGTCTTGTATCTGATCAAATAGCTCTTAAAACTGGGACTACAAACTATGATGAAAAAACAAGAGCTTATTATGGTTATCCAAGTGGTACTGGTCCAGATGGATTGATCGCAGGATTTACTCCAGATATTTCGCTTGCAATGTGGACTGGTTATACTGAAAATAAGAAAGGTCAATATCTTTCAGGTAGTACAATGTATTCACATAAGAATAATTTATATAAAGCTTGTGCTAAAGCAATATTTAATAATAATGGTGCAACGTTTAAGAAACCTTCGAGTGTTGTATCAGTAAAAGTTGAAAAAGGTACTGAGTTATTACCTAGTAAGAGTACTCCATCTAATATGATAATAACAGAGTTATTTAAACGTGGTACAGAGCCTACTGAAACATCTGGTAGATATAAGACGCTTGATACTCCGACTGGATTTACTGCTGAATATGTAGATGGTAAAGTTAAACTTTCATGGAATAGTGTTAATAAACCTGAGGATATGAGTGAAAAGACTAATGGTCAATTTGGTTATAGAGTTTATAAAGATGGTAAACAAATAGCATTTACTACTGATAATTATTATACTTATACTCCGGATTATCCATATGGAACTTATACTGTTAAGACTTCGTTTAAGAATGTTACTACTAATATGAGTAGTGCAGCGACAGCATCGATTGCATCAAAAATTAAGTTTGAGTTTAATGATGACTCAGAGTCTACTCTACCAATCGGAAGTACATACACTCCGACATCTAATCCTGTTTCGGTTTATGAAAATGATGTTGATGTTACTTCTAGTGCTAAGATTACTAGTAAGATAATAGATAATGCTACTGGTAAGGAAGTTAGTAGTATTGATACAAGTGCTTTTAGTTCTTATACAGTGCAATATACTGCTAGTTATCGTGGTGAGTCTGAAACGTTTAGTAAAAATATTACTGTAAATTAAGAAGCAAAAATGCTTCTTTTTTTTATATTGTAATTGAATAATTATTAAAAATATTATATACTTAATAGCATAAGGAGTGTTTGTATGAAAAGAAAACAAGTTAAGATTAAAGATAATAATGAAAAGAGGTCTAGATCTAAAAAAGCAATTAAAGTAATTAGTGTTTTGTTTATAATAGTTCAACTTCTTGCTATGTTTACTCTACTTTATTCTATATATATAATTAAGGGAATAGAAACTGAGTTAAGGTATGTTTTTATGGTTTTAGTAGGAATAATTAATATTATAAGTATTATTCTTACTACTAAATTACTTAAAAAGGAAAAACAAAGTAAGTTTTTTATATTTGTAATTGTTGCTAGTTTGTTTATATTTGCTCAAGCTATTGGTAGTTATTATATATTAAAGACTTATAGTACTCTTAATAGTATGAATAAGAATGAAATAACTTATACTACTGCTTTTGTTACTTTGAAAGGTAGTAAGATTGAGGATATTAGTTCTATTAAGGATTTAAAGATTGGTATAGTGGATGATGAGACTTCTATTGAGGGGTATGTAATTGGTAAGGAAGTTATTAAAGAAAATAGTTTGGAAAAGAATAATACTTTAGTGGATTATGAAGATTTTACTGCTTTGGTAAAGGGTCTTTATAGTAAAGATATTGATATAATGATTGTTTCTGAGGATTATGTGTCAATGTTTGATGAAATTAATGAATATAAGAATATTGCTAAGGAAACTAAAGTAGTTTATAAAAAAGAGATGACTTATACAAAGGATGAGATTGCTAAGTTAACTGGGGAAGATACTAATATTAGTTCTTCAGATAAGATAGATAAGCCTTTTACTGTGTTGGTTATGGGAATTGACTCTACTGCTCCGACTTTAAAGAAGAATGCAAGTGGTAATGGAGATGCTTTGATGTTACTTACTTTTAATCCTAAGACTCTTAATGCTACTATTCTTAGTATTCCAAGGGATACTTATGTACCTATTGCATGTTTTGCTAATCAAAAAGAAAATAAGATTACTCATGCTGCATGGAATGGTGCTAGTTGTATGATTAAGACTATTGAAAACTTTACTGGTATTAATATAGACTATTATGTTAAAGTTAATTTCCAAGGTGTTGTTAAGTTGGTTGATGCTATGGATGGTATTGAAGTAGATGTTCCACTAGATTTTTGTGAATCTAATTCTAAACGTGCTACTTCTAAGGATAAGTTAATATGTTTAAAAGAAGGAAAACAAACTCTTAATGGGGAACAAGCTCTTGCTCTTGCAAGACATAGAAAAACTTTATTAACTGGAGATCTTCAACGTGGGGTTAATCAACAATTAGTAATTCAAGGTATGCTTAATAAAGTTAAGAGTATTAAAAGTGCTGGTCAAATGTTAAAGATACTTGATATGGTTAGTCAAAATATTGATACAAGTTTTACTACTAATCAAATATTGTCTTTTTATGATATTGCTAAGAATTTGGTTCTTACTAGTAGTGAGTCTTCTAATTTAATTAATATAAGACAGCTTTATTTATCTGGTTCTAGTCAAATGATATATGATGAAAGAAGTGGTTTAGTTTTATATAATTATATTCCTAATAAGAGTAGTCTTAATCAAATAGTTAAAGCTATGAAAGATAATTTATCTGCTAAACCTAATTTAGATGTTAAGAGAATGGACTTTAATATTGAAGAAGAATATGAGATGGAAACAATTGGTACTGATAACTTGAGTGCTACTAGTACTTATACTCTACTTCCTAATTTTGTTGGTAAGAGTGAGAGTTATGCTGTTAATTGGTTACGTAGTAATGGAGTTAGTTATGAAATAAAAGAAAATATAATTACTTCTGGTAGTGATGGAATTGTAACTGATCAAAGTTATCCACAAAATAAAAGAATAGATTTAATGTCTGGTAAGATTGTTATAACTGTTAATAGATTAAAGGTTGAGACTCCTAGTGAGCCTAGTACTCCTAGTGAATCTGATAAACCTGATGCTCCTAGTGATACTGATAAACCTAGTACTCCTGATACTCCTAGTGAGCCTAGTACTCCTAGTGAACCTCCGGAAAATACTAAAGAATAAGCTTTACATTTGTAAGGCTTTTTGTTTGGTTAATTTGACTTTTAACTTAGTTTTTGTTATAATCTGTTGCAATAAATGATTAATATATTTTTATATTTAGTGTATTTTTACTGGAGGAGTTTTTATGAATGGTAAATTGTCTATTAGACCTTTAGAAGATGGTATGCATACTTATATTATGCCATATTCTTCATTATATGATTATGAGATAGATATTTATTCATCACTTGATAAAAGCTTTGATGATATTATTTCTGGTTTGGATGATTTTGATTTTTATGTTGAGTATTGTATATCTTTGTATGATAATAATGAAGAATATTTAGAAGTTTTAGAAAAAATTAAAAGTGATGGAGTAAATTGTATTAAGAATATATCTGATATTGAGTTTTTTTATGAACCAGATGTTGTTTCTAAGTTTGTTAATGATAATCCTATTTTACTTACTAAGAGAATTATTTTTAGTGATTATAATTTGTTAGATAATAGTTTAATTGAAAAGATTGAGAGTAATTTTAAAGATACTTCAAATATATATTTTAAAATTAAGGGGAATTATTCTTTAATTACATTTGATGAGTATAAAAATACTACTTATTCTATAAATAAAAAGATTAATGAGATAGAAAGATATGATTTTTCTGTTTTAGAAAAGATTATGTATGTTTATGATATGGTAAGAGATAAAGTCTATTTAGAAGTTGATGAAGGTGAAGATGAAACACATTCTAGAAACTTGTCTTCTGCTCTACTTGGTAATAGAATTGTATGTCTTGGGTATTCTGTAATTTTTCAAACTTTACTTAATAGATTGGGTATTGATTGTTATAAAATTATATTAGATAATATTGATAGTTATGGTGGTCATGTAAGAGTGGCTGTTTATGTTAAAGATGAAAAATATGATATTGATGGTGTTTACTTTTTTGATCCTACTTGGGATTGTAAAAGAAATGATGATGATAATAAGTTCTTACTTTCATATAAGTATTTTGCTATGACTAAGGAAAAAATGGATGAGTATGATGAAGGTAGAATTATTGATAGACGTTTTCCCTACTTTTCTTCAGATATGGCTTTAGAGTTTGATGAATTAGTAGATAGAATTGATTTAGAAAAATTACCAAGTGATTTTATTCTTTCTATTAATTCTATGTCATGTTTAGTTGGTGGTGAAGATATTCTTGATGAAGCATGGAATGATCCTAGATATATTGAAATAGTTAATCAAAATAAAGATGAAGCTAGTAAAAAAATACATGGATTAATAAAACATTTTGATACTTTTATTGATGCCGATGTTTTGCTTAATGTTTTATATAATGTTAGAAAACAACAGTATTATTCTAATCCTGAAAAGTATCCTTTTGATTTACATGATTTTTATAAGACTGTTTTTATGTCTAATTGGGAGTTTGATGATGAGCTTAATAATTTTATGTTTTTTTGTACTAATGAGGAGATTATGGAGAATAAGTTTAATAAAATTGTTAAATGTGCAAATGAAATGAAATTAGATGAACGTATTGAACAAGTTAAGCTTACTAAGACTCTTAGAAATATTTATGATAATAAAAGTACTTTTTACTAAAATAGTAAGTATAATTTTTTACACACTGTCTATGTATTACTTAATATATGACAGTTTTTTTCTATATAAAAAAAGAAGTCATAACTCAACAGCGTAAGTTAATGCTTCTTTGTTATTTGAACAACGACGTATTTCCAAATAAAATATATCATTTTTTTATTTTTGTTTACATACCTAGATGTTTTTTAATCATATTGTATGAGAATGCATCATTTGATTGTGATGGAATGAATACTACATAGTCTATATTATAGGTTTTAACATAATAGTTTATACTATTTTTACTAGTATTGTGTCTATAGTCAATTGAAATCATTTTATTAAAGTCATGTATACTTAGTGCTTCTAGTATGTTAGTAAATGATGAGCCTACATATAAAATATTAGGTAAATTTTTTCTATTTGTATCAATAATGGTAAAGGCATTATCTCCTTCCATATAAGAGTCTTCATAAGTATTTGCTTTTTTATATACTTTTTTATTGGATATTTTTAGGTTTTCATATCTTGTATAGTTAATATTAAACTTAGGTACTAGATAAAGTTCTTCTAAAGAGGGTTTTATACTTTGTCCTAATTGATTATTAAACGAACCATTTATTAGTGTTTTTTCTATGGTATATAAGTCTTCTAGTGTGTTTTGTTTTAGTCTATTATCATTTGTTACTTGTTTTATTTTATTGTATAGAATATTTGCTCCACGTGGTGTTATATGATGATCATTTGTATAATAGTATCTAATATTTTTATCATTAAATAGTTCATAAGCATCTATTAGGATAACATTATTGTTTAGGTTTTGTTTTACTATGTCTATACTTTTAGTATAAATAGTATCACTACTGATGTAACTATTTGGTAGGTTGTCTTTTTCTACTGCATCTTTTCTTGGAATAGATAGGAATATAAACTTAGTATTATTTTGTGTTATTTCATTTGCTACTTTATTTATGTTGTATGTACTTTGTTTTACGTTTTCTAAGTAAGTATCTTCGTTATTTATTCTTTGATATGCAGAGTATAATTCATTATTTTTTCCTTTTACTACATCACCATTATATCTTTGAAATTGAAATAAATAGTATCCTTTAACTAGTTTGTCTCTAAAAGCAATTTGATCTGAGAATGCTGTAGTTAGTGTGTCTAGGTATGTTCCATTTATTAGTGTTTTTAATGAAAAGTGTGGAAATGTTTTAAGTGTTCTTTTTTCTACAGTACTTATTTCGTTATTATTAGTAAGTGTTATAAACATGAATGTATATATTATAATAATGAATGTAATGGTAAATATTGTTTTTATTTTTTTCATAGTGCCTCCTTTAGAATCTAAAGTATATAAATGGATTGTATGTAGATTGTGCTAGAAACATAATTGATATAATGAATAGGATTATTAGGCCTATGTATTTTATTATGTTAAATAATAAGTTGTCTTTAAACTTATCGCATATTACATAGTATATATTTGTTGAGAATATTGTTGCTAGTATGAAGTATATGTAGTATGTTTCTATGTATATACGTGATTCCATTAGTGATATGGTTGTTATATTAAAGCTAAACATTGCTCTTATTATGTTGTAGAATTGATTTAGATTGTCTACTCTAAAAAGAACCCACCCTATTAGGATAATGAATAATGTATAGAGGTGTTTTAGGATGTTTGGTGTTTTTTTTAAGTATTTTGATAGAATGAATTTTTCTAGTGATAAAAATATTAAATAGTAAAGTCCCCATAGAATGAAGTTATATGCTGCTCCATGCCAGAATCCTGTTAATAACCAGACTATGCTCATGTTTAGTATTTGTCTTTTTATTCCTTTTCTATTTCCTCCGAGTGGAATGTATACGTAGTCTCTAAACCAAGTTGATAGTGATATGTGCCATCTTCTCCAGAAGTCTGTGATTGATTTTGCCATGTATGGAAAGTTAAAGTTTTCTAAGAAATGAAAGCCAAATATTCTACCTAGTCCAATTGCCATGTCAGAGTATGCTGAAAAATCAAAGTATATTTGAAACATATATGCTATTGCTCCGATCCATGAGGTTGTAAAGGAATAGTTGCTTGCGAAGATGATGTCCGCTAATTTACCCATTTGGTTGGCTATTATTAGTTTTTTGGAAAATCCTAGAATGAATCTTTCTATACCATATGATATGTCCTCGAATGATGTTTTTCTTTTAGTTATTTCTTTTTCTATTGTTTGATATCTTACGATTGGTCCCGCGATTAGTTGTGGAAATAGACTAACGTATAGTAGTAATAGTAAATAGTTTTTTTGGACTTTTACTTCTTTTTTATAGACGTCTATTACATAGCTCATTGCTTGGAATGTGTAAAATGATATTCCTATAGGCATTATTATGTTTAATAGTTTTATGTCTATATTGAATAGATTGTTTATGTTTGATATAAAGAAGTTGGTGTATTTATAAAACATTAATACTAGTATATTGATTGTTATTGTTATTATAAGTATTTGTTTTCTTTTTGATTTATATTTATCTATTAGAATTGCTCCGAAGTAGTCTATTAAAACAACAAGCATCATTATAAATAGATATTTTAAACCTCCGAAAGCATAAAATAATAAGCTAAATAGTAATAGTGTATAGTTTTTAAGTTTTTTTGGACTTAAAAAATAAAATAATAGTAATATTGGTAGGAAACCAAATATAAAAATTGAACTGCTAAATACCATGTTATCTCTCCCTTTAATAATTATAACATAAAATATTAATATGTAGTTTATTCTAATTTGTTTTTACGTTAAACTCAAGATATATATGCAAAAATATAAATACTATCAACTAATTGATTACTATTGTATATACATTTAAAAATCGAACTAAAAAGTTCGACTAAATATTACTATGTAACAATTACGTGTGTCATTTGTAAAAAATAGAAATAAGTATTTAGTTAAATAATCTATTAATAGTATAATATATTTGTTTATTATAGTAACAATATATTTATTATAGTAACAATATATTTATATTTTTACAGCAGGCTTAAGGTTTATTCTTCACTATATTCTTTAATTCTTGTGTTTACCCCATTAATAATTTTATATTGTCTATGTTTATTTTTATTTACTTTTTTTAAAATTTCGGTTTCTAAATTTATATTTAAAATTTCGGATAATCCCAGTAAATATATTACTACATCCGCAATTTCCTCTCCCACGTCGGTTTGTTTTTTTCTCCAAGCTTCGTATGCTTCGGCCATTTCGCCATAGGCTAAGCAAAATTCTTTATTGATGTCTGTTACATTAAATCCCTTATCTAATTTATTTTTATAAATATCTTTTTGTAATTGTTTTAAATCTATCATTTATTTTTCCTCCAATACATCATTTATTATTTTTCTAATTTCTAATATTCTTTTATCCATAAAGTTTGGGTGGTCCTTGAACCATTTTATATTAAGCGGAGAAGGATGTGGTAACACTATAGCTGGTTTCCCATTTATGTAATTATCTTTAAAAATCAATTCATTAAAATTTTCTTTTGGAAAAAACACTTTTGCTGATTTTGCACCAATTATTATATAAAGTTTGTTATTAATATATTCTAGTTCTTTTCTTATCCAAGTTTCATAACAAATCTTTGGCGGTATTTTATCATTTCCA
>CAKOIB010000018.1 GCA_934086255.1 uncultured Bacilli bacterium | reverse complement strand
TCATTGTATATGTAGTATATGTATTAGCGATTAAAATATACAATTTTATACTTTAAAAATATCTCATTAAAATTAAGAATTTTATGTTTAATAATATAAATAAATCTACATAACATAATTTATTTGTATTATTTATAAGATATTAATTTTGGTTTGTTCTTTTTATGGTAATATGGTGACATTTCATTAAAAATTTGTTAAAATGTATTAGGAGGTAAATATTGATGAGTGAAAATCAGAATATTATAAATAATCAAGATTATGAAAATGAAGAATATTTAACGTCCCAAATAATTACTTATATTGGTAATAAACGTTCTCTTTTGAGCTTTATAGGAAAGGCAGTAGATATTGTTAGAAAAGATCTTGATAAGGATAGATTAGAAATTGTTGATATGTTTTCTGGTTCTGGCATAGTTGCTCGTTATTTAAAACAATACTCATCTAAGATTATTGCTAATGATTTAGAAAATTATTCTTATACGCTTAATAAATGTTATTTAAGTAATAAGAGTGATTTAAATATGAATGAATTAATTTCTTGGTATAATTATTTAAAAGAAAATCTTTCAAATGAATTATGCGATGGAATTATTTCGAAAATGTATGCACCAAAAGATATTAACAATATTAAGATAGGTGAGAGATGTTTTTATACAACTAGAAATGCAAAGTATATTGATACGGCTAGAAAACTAATTAATAACATTCCTGAGGAATATAGAGTATATTTCATTGCACCATTATTGACTGAAGCATCAGTTAAAAATAATACTTCCGGCGTCTTTAAAGGATTTTATAAAAATAGTAAAACAGGTATTGGTCAATTTGGAGGTAATGCTTGTAATGCTTTATCAAGAATAAAAAAAGATATTGAGTTATTATTTCCTATTTTTAGTAATTATTATAGTGATTATGAAGTTTACAAAGAAGATGCAAATGATTTGGTAAAAAAATTAGATTTAGTTGATTTGATTTATATGGATCCTCCTTATAATCAGCACCCATATGGCTCTAATTATTTCATGTTAAATATAATTAATGATTATAATAAGCCTAATAGAGTTAGTAAGGTATCAGGTATTCCTGTAGATTGGAATCGTTCTAAGTTTAATCAATCTAGAGAAGCCTTGGATACGTTTGAAAATTTATGTAATAATGCTAAAGCAAGATATTTACTAATTTCGTTTAATTCAGATGGATTTATTAAAAAAAATGAGATGATAAATATGTTATCAAAAATAGGTAAAGTTACTGTAATGGAAAAAAGGTATAACACTTTTAGGGGTTCACGTAATTTGAATAATAGAAATATTTATATTAAAGAATATTTATACTTAGTTGAAGTATATAGATATAAGGAGGATAGATGATATGAGTCAACATGAATTATTAAGAGAAAGGACTAGACAACATATTCCTAAGAATAAAGTGTCTAAGCTTGATGATAAGTTAATATATTCTGCAGGAGAAAGGGTAATAGAATACTTAGAAAATAGATTTGAAATGGATAAAAATTATCCTAATTATCATTTGGAATTTGAAAAGAGTATTAAAATATCTGATATGATTAGTTTTATTAAGAAGGCAGGAATACGTTCTGAGTTTTATGCATATGATGATAGAATTATAAAACCAGATGGTGGTATTATCTATTTGGTTGATGAAGAGAAGAATATAAAGTATCCTTTAGTCATAGCGGAAGCAAAGCATCAAGGAACAAACGAAGAGAGAATAAATGAAGGTAAGAAAAAGCAAGCAACTGGGAATGCTATTGAAAGATTAGGAAAAAATCTTACTGCGATTAAGTCTTATATGCATTATGAGGATATTACACCATTTGTGTGTTTTGGACATGGTTGTGATTTTGCTGAAAATGAAAAAACTGTATTAACTAAAATTTGGGTTTTAAATGAGTTTTATGATATAAATAGAATATTTGTCAACAAAAGGGACAAAGACAAGGATCATGGTGGTTTTTCACCAGTTTCAATGTATTTTAGAGAAAAGCCTTGGACAGAGGAAGAAATGTTTAACATAATGAAAGAAATAGCAGAATATTCTTTTAGATACTGGCTGTTTTAGAACATGGATTATGTTCTTTTTTTATTTGATTTAAAAATAACTAAAATATATAAAAAAAGCGAGAGACTTTCGTCTCTCTTCAGGGGGTTTTGGTTGAACTACTTTTCACATTTTGCCGTAAAAAGTAGGCGGGTAATCTACCACGCATTTTAATAATATTATTTTTTTTGGAAAAAGTCAACTATATTTTTGAAAAAAACAAAGAAAAAAGTTGAAAACAAAATAAATCTTTGGTATAATACTAATGAATTAAACACGAAAAGGAGGGATATATATGACAGAAGTTAGTGTAAAAGGTAACTTAGATGGTGCAATCAAGCGTTTCAAAGTAAAATGTTCTCGTGATGGTGTCCTTTCTGACGTTAAAAAAAGAAAATACTATTCTAAACCTGGAGTAGTAAGAAGAGAAGAAAAGAAACAAAATATAATCAACTCTAGAAAAAGAAATAAAAGAACAAGAAGAGAAAGTTAATCTTTCTTTTTAATTTTAAGGAGGATATTTATGTTAAAAGAAACAATTAAAAATGATTTAATAAGTGCAATGAAGGAAAAAAATAAAGTATTACTTAATACCTTAAGAGCAGTAAAGGGAGCGGTACAACTTGAAGTAATTAATAACAAAAAAGAAGAAAATGATGAATTATATCTTGATGTTATTAATAAACAAATTAAAATGAGAAATGATTCAATTGAGGAGTTTAAGAATGCTAATAGAATGGATCTAGTTGAATCATATCAACAAGAAGTAGATATTTTAAAGAAGTATATGCCTAGTATGCTAAGTAAGGATGAATTAAATGATATTATAGATAATGTTATTTCTTCGACTAAGGCAGAAAGTATTAAAGATTTTGGTAATGTTATGAGAGAAATTACTCCTTTAGTAAAAAATAGATGTGATATGAAAGAATTATCTAGTTCTATTAAAGAAAGACTTAATCATTAATTAGGTCTTTTTTTCATACAATTATTTAGGTGATTACATGTTTTCTAAAATACTTGAATATATAAAAGATGATAATTTAAAGATTAATTTATATAAAGATAAAGTAAATATAGTAAACTATAAATCTATTTTAGTATTTGATGATGATAGAATACTTATAGATTGTTTTTCATTTAATCTTTTAATAAGTGGTTCTAACTTAATTATAAATAAATTATATGATCATGAACTCTTAATTAAGGGTAATATTGATAAAATAGAATATAGGTGATTTATGATTAATTATTATGTAATACAAATAAAAGGTAAGAATCCTAAAAGAATTCTTTCTAAGTTATTTAAACTTGGTATTGATATATATGATATAGAATATGAAAAGAATGTAATTACTTTTAAAACAACATATATTAATTATACAAAAATTAAAAATATAAAAACTACTTACGAAATAAATATAATAAAAACAAGTGGAATAAATAGAGTAAAATACTTATTTAAAAGATATAGAATGTTTGTTATATTTTTTTTGCTTTCTATATTTATGATTATTTTATTTAATAACTTTGTACTATTTATAAACTATGAAACAGAGAGTACTGAATTAAAAACTCTTTTAAAAAGTGAACTTGAAAAAAATGGTATTACTTTATATAGCTATAGTAAAAATTATCATGAATTAGAAAATATTAAAAATAAAATTAAAAATGATAATAAAACTAAGATAGAGTGGATTGAACTTGAAAGAAATGGAGTAGTACTTAATGTTAAAGTAATAGAAAGAAAAGATAAAAATAAAAAAATTATTAGTGATGATGCCACTGATATTGTGGCTTCTAAAAACGGGTATATAAGAGATATCTATGCATCAAGTGGAGAAATATTAAAAAATAAAGATGATTATGTAAAAAAAGGAGATATAATTGTATCAGGTAATATCTTTAGAAATGATTCTGTTGTTGCAAGAGTAAAATCAAATGCTACTGTTTATGCTGAGGTTTGGTATGTAATAAAGGCTAATATGAGTGATACAAGAAGTATTTTAACTAAAAGTGATGATGGAGAAATTAGATTAATTATAAGTGTTTTTAATAAAGACTTATCGTTATTTAAAATAAATAAAAAAATATCAAATGAAAAAGAAAGTGTTTTAGTTAAAAATAATTTGTTTACTTTAAAAGTACAAAATAAAAAAAATACCTATAGTGTTAAGAAAAAGTATACTGATAAAGAGATGATAACTATATTACATAATGATATTGTTTCTAGTATGAATAAATCACTTAAAGATAAAGAATATATTATTTATGAAAAAGTTTTGAAAAATTATAAAGAAAATGGTAAAATGTTTATAGAGGTTTTTATTAAAACTTATGAAGATATTTCTTTGGAAAAAGAATCAGAAATAATTAAAGAAAGTAGTGATTAAGGAGCAAATATGCTAGTAGAATTAAAAGAACAAGTATTATTAATATTAAAATATTCTTGGCCAATGATTGCTATGGCTGTTATTGTGGCAATTACGGTAAGGGTAGGTTATCTTAGAAAGAATAATGAAAAAACTATTTTGTATAAAGAGATATTTAATTTATTATTTATACTTTATATATTGTGTTTATTTCATGCTGTTACATATCAAGATGTATCATGGGGTAGTGCTAATTATATTCCTTTTAATGAGATATTAAGGTATGATTTTGGAAGTAATTTATTTTATAGAAATATATTTGGTAATTTATTACTTTTCTTACCATATGGACTTTATATAACGCATTATTTAGATTTAAAAAGACCACTTTCGGTAATGGGGTATGCTTTTGTTATATCTTTATCTATTGAGCTTATTCAGTCAATTATAGGTAGAGTATTTGATGTTGATGATATTATATTAAATGTACTTGGGGCTTTACTTGGATACTTCATATATAGATTATTTGATAGATTTGAAGATATTTTGCCAGATTGGTTGAAAAAAGAGTGGTTAATTGATATATTAGTAATAGTACTAGTCGGAGGTGTAATATGGTTTTTAATGGTATAAAAAATTACAATATTTATAATAATACAGAATATAATTTAAAAAAAGAAATTAGATGTATTAAAAAGATATTAAATCATGCTATTAAAGTGGAAGGGTTAAAAGATATATATTTTAATGTTATTTTAGTGGATAACCCTACTATTCATGATTTGAATAAAGAGTATCGTAATATTGATAGAGTAACAGATGTAATTAGTTTTGCACTGCTTGATGAAAAAGAAGAAGAAAACTACTCTTCAAAAACTGTACTTGGAGACATCTACATATCAGTAGATAAAGCAATAGAGCAAAGTAAGGATTATGGTCATACTTTAATTAGGGAATTGTGCTTTTTAAGTATACATGGCCTACTTCATTTATTAGGATATGATCATATGGAAAAAGAAGATGAGAAAATAATGTTTGAGAAACAGGAGTTGATTTTAAATGGAAAAAGATTCACAAATATTTAAGAAAAATAAGAAAAGTTTTAAAAGATTTACATTATCTTTTAAATATTGTTATGAAGGAATTAGATATGCATTTTATCATGAACAAAATATAATAGTTATGTTAGTAATGGGAATTGTTGCTATGATACTTGGAATGATTCTTGGTATATCATATACTGAAAGATTAGTAGTTATTCTTCTTATTGGAATGATTTTATCTCTTGAGATGATTAATACTGCGATTGAAGCAGTAGTTGATTTAGTTACTACTGAAAAAAAACCACTTGCCAAAGTTGCTAAGGATTGCGCTAGTGGAGCAGTAGGAATTGCATCAATATTTGCATTTATTCTTGGTATATTAATTTATTTACCTAAATTAATGGTGTTTTTTAGGGGTTAGTTATGAGAGAAAAATTAAATAAATTATTAAATAATTCTTATAGTCCTTATTCTAACTATAAAGTTTGTGCAATTGTTGTTACTAATGATAATAAAGAGTTTTCTGGGGTAAATATTGAAAATGTTTCATATGGTGCTACTGTATGTGCAGAACGTGTTGCTATATTTAATGCTGTATCATCTGGTTATAGAAAAAATGATTTTAAAGAATTACATATTGCATCATCCGGAGTACATCCTTTTCCTTGTATGTTGTGTAGACAAGTATTTACAGAGTTTTTTACTAAAGATGTAAAAATATTTATCTATGATGAAGATAAAGTAACAGAATATAAATATACTGATTTTTGTATTAATGAATTCGGGGGTATATTATGAAAAGTGGATTTGTTTCAATCGTAGGAAGACCTAATGTAGGTAAATCAACACTACTTAATAAAATAATGAATAAAAAGCTTGCAATAACTAGTGATAAAGTAGGAACTACTAGAAATAATATTTATGGTATATATAATGATTCTGATACTCAAATTGTATTTGTAGATACTCCAGGTATTGCTAAAGCATCTAATAAACTTGGAACAGTTCTTAATAAAAAGGCTTATGAAGCAATGGAAAATGATATAGTTTTGTTTATTATAGATATAGCGGGTGGATTTGGTAAAGGTGATGAAAAGATCTTAAATAAATTAAAACAAGAAGAAAAAGAAGTGATTTTAGTACTTAATAAAACTGATAAAATAAAAAAAGAAAAATTGATTACTGAAATAGTTAAATTAAAGGATATGTATAATTTTCTTGATATAGTTCCTACTTCTTCTTTGAAAGGGGATAATATTAAGGAACTTATTAAAGTTATTAAAACTCATTTAAAGGATGATATAAAGTATTTTGATGATGATGTTGTTACTAATGTATCAGAAAACTTTATGATAAGTGAGATTATTAGGGAAAAGGTGCTTATGTTAACAAAAGAAGAAGTGCCTCATGCTATTACATGTCTTATTGAAAATATTTCTTATAAGAAAGATAGTGTTTATATAAATGCTTTAATTATTGTGGATAGGGATAATCTAAAAAAAATTATTATAGGAAAACAAGGTTCTATGTTAAAAAAGATTGGAAGTGCATCACGAGTAGAAATTGAAGAATTGCTAGGGAAAAAGGTGTTTTTAGAATTATATGTAAAAACTATAAAAAATTGGAGAGAGAAAGAAAATATTTTTGAATATTTAGGTATTTGTGAATTAAATGATTAAAAAAGTATCATTATATTATTAGGTGATAATGATGAATGATATACTTTGGAAATTGTTTAAAAATACTGGGGATTTAAAATATTATCTTTTTATGAAAGAAATAGAAAAAGATGAAGATAGAGAAAGTAAAGGGAATAATAATTAAAGATATAAATTATAAAGAATCTAGTAAAGTATTACATATTTTAACAAAAGAATATGGGATGATTGGAGTTATTTCTAAAGGATGTAGAAGTATTAAAAGTAAGCTAAGGAGTGTTTCATTAAAATTAACTTATGGTTATTTTTATATATCATATAAAAAAGATGGGTTATCTGTATTGATTGATGTAGATATAATAGATGAGTTGAAGAATATTAAAACAGATTTTTCTAGAATTGGATATTTAGCGTATTTGGTGGATTTAACTAATCAAGTGGTTAAAGAGACAAATAATTATGATTTATTTGATATAATGGAATCTGCTATTATAAAGATAAATGATTTATTTGATCCAATGATTATTACTAATATTGTTGAGCTTAAGTTTTTGGAATATCTTGGTGTAAAGCCGATATTGGATTGTTGTAGTATATGTGGTTCTAAAAATGAGATAATGACAATAAGTAGTGATTCTGGAGGGTATGTTTGTAAAGATTGTTATACTAATGAATATGTAACTGATATTAAAACAATAAAATTACTTAGAATGTTTTATTATGTGGATATATCAAAAATAAAGGAATTAAATATACTAGATAAGAATAAGTATGAAATTAATAAGTTTCTTGAAGGATATTATGAAAGGTATACAGGGCTTTACTTAAAGTCAAAAGATTTTTTAAAATCTATAAGATAGTGTTTCTTTTATTTAGTTTAAATGTTATACTTAGTATATAAAAGGAGTTTTAATTATGACAAGGAAAAAATATTTTGTAATTGGAGTATTAGCTTTATCAATTGCAACTTTATCAGGTTGTGCAGAAGATATAAAAACATTAGAGTGTACAAAAACTAGTGATAGTGAAGGTATGAAAATGAATGAACTAATAAAGGCAAAGTTTAATAAAAACAAAGTAACTAATATTGATATGAATATATCATTTGATATAACTGGACAACAAGATGGATTTGCTAAAACTTTAGAAGATTCATTAAAGGAATCATTTGATAAAGAGTATAAAAATAAAAAGGGAGTAGATTATAAGGTTAACAATACGTCTTCAGAAGTTGGGGTATCAATTAAAATGGAACTTGATAAAATGACGGATGCTGATAAAAAAGAATTAAATGTTGAAGATGGTTATGATACTTATGATGATTCTAAAAAAGATTTAGAAAAAGAGGGTTATACTTGTAAATAATTAAAAAAAACTTGTATTTTTTTAAACAATAGTGTATAATTTATAAAGCAATGACAAATTAGTCAAATAGGATGAAGAAGGAGTGATATAAATGGCAGTTCCAGCAAGAAAAGTTTCTAAGACAAGGGCTAGAACAAGAAGAGCACATATGGCTCTTACTGCAAAAGGAGTAACAAAGTGTCCTAGTTGTGGTGCAATAGTTAAATCTCACCGTGTATGTAAATCATGTGGAGAATATAAGGGAAAAGAAGTTATTAAGAAAGTTGAAGAATAGAAATATTCTTTTTTTCTTGATTTTTTTTAAAATAAATATTATCATTATTATAGGGTAGTGATGATATGAAGAAAAGAAGTAATTTAAGATATTTTGCATTATTTCTTCTTTTAAGTGGTGTATTTTTAATTACATATGGTATTTTATATGTAAGAAGTGATATGCAAAAAGAAAAAATAGATAATGATAATAGTATAAATATAAAAGAAGATAATAATATAGTTTACTTTAATAAAAATATATATTTTAAAATTGAGGATTCAACTTTAAAATATGTTAATGAAGTCTCAGCAGTACAACTTGGTAAATCATTTCCATATGGTGTTGCTAAGATTTCTGCTAGTAGAACTTGTAGTGATAATTCAATGTTTAATTTATATGTTTTAAATAAAAAAGGAAAGGTTTTTATAAATAAATATCCATCTTTTAAAGTTGATAGTTCTATAAATTATGAAATGGATTTTATTGAGGTTAAATCGGATAGAAAAGTAAAGGATATGAAAGTTGTTCCATATAATAATTGTAATGAGGGTGGAATAAGGTTTACTTTAGATAATAATAAAAGTGCTACTATTACTATTAAAAATAGTAATGTAAGGTATACTAATAATAATTACATGATAGAAAGTGCTGAAATAGTTCAAGAATAAGGTCTAAAATCTTATTCTTTTTTCATATAATTAATTGGTGATACTATGAAGAAGATGTTTCAGGTGATAGGGATAGCATTTCTTACTTGTTTTAGTTTTTATTATACTGATAAAATGGTTGAGATATCTAAGAGTAAGGATCCATTAATGATAGAGATAGTAAGTAAACAGGATGATTTTAATACATATAAAATGGAATCTGTTATATATGATGATTATATATTATCAGGTACTAAAGGGAAAGTGGTTAATGTAAAAGAAAGTTATATGAAAATGAAAAATTTGGGTAAGTATAATGAAAACTTATATGTTTATAAAGAGGATCTTCCTAATGATTTAATAAGGGATAATTTGGATAAGTTTATAATTGGTATAAATACTGATAGGCAGGATATATCTTTAGTATTTAGAGTATCTGATTGTAATAATATAGATAAAATATTGACTATATTAAGTGATAATAATATAAAAGCAACTTTTTTTATTGATGGTAAAGTAATTGAATTATCTCCATATATAGTTAATTCTATAATAAAGCAAGGGCATTATATAGGAAACTATGGGTATGATATGAAATATAATGATACTGATCTTAGTAAGACAAATAAGATATTGAAAAAGTATTCTAATTATGATATAAGATATTGTTATACTGATGAAGTTGATTATGATATATTAAATACATGTAAAAATAATAAGATGAATACTATTAAGCCTAAATATGTATATGATAATTATTTATATGATAATATAAAAAAAGATTTAAAGAAGGGTAATATATATAGTTTGGGTACTAATAATTATATAGTAAATGAATTAGATACAATGATAAAATATATAAAGCAAAGGGGTTATTCGTTTAAGACGTTAGAACAATTTTTTGTATAGTTATTGCATTTATTTAAAAATATTGATATAATTTACTCAAGGAACACATTTAGTATATAAAAAAGAATATACTAAAAAAGAGATATGCTAATCTGGTCGTTAGTACTATCTCTGTTCTATGTTGAACTTTATTTATGAAAGAAGTACCGACTCATATGTTGAGTTGGTACTTCTTTTCTAGTCATTATGTTTTATTGACAAAATTAGTAACAATAAAACTACACAAAATGCAATTAAACCGTACATAAAAATATCCTTTCCACATAGACATCACCCCCGTTTACTTATCTCTTTTTGAAACAGTAGAACAGAGGAGTACCAACAATTAACATATCTCCTAAAATAATGATAACAAATATTTGTTTGCGTGTCAAATTATTTATATAGATTTTATATTTTAAATAAAAATACGAAAAATTATAGTAAAAATTGCGCGAAAATGATATACTACTTAATGTATGATAAGGAGATGTTACAAGTGAATAAAAAGAAAAAAACTAATTCTAATAAAAAGTTATTATTAATGGGATTAGTTTTATTAGTATTTATTGCTATGGTTTCAGTTGGTACTTATGCAATATGGAATAGTGAATTATTAACTGGGGATAGTAGTATATCTACAGGTCAAATTAAGATGAGTTATACTGAAACAAATGAAATAACTATGGATAATGCACTTCCTATGAAAGATGAAGAAGGCAAAGTATTAACTGATTATTTTGATTTTCAAGTGTTATCTTATATTAAGACTAAAGATAGTGATAGTACTAAAAGAAAGATTAATTATAATATAGTATTAGAGCCAATAACAGTTGAAAATCCTTTAAGTGATAGTGAGATTAAAGTATATCTTACTAAAGTAGAAGGAGGTACTGAAACAGTGGTTGTAGAACCTACGACAATTGATCAAGTAAGTAATTATATTTTAAATAATCATGAAGATATATTTTCAAATAATAAAGCTGAAGTAGTTACTAGTTATAGACTAAGAAGTTGGATAGATGAAAGTGTTGATACATCTAAGTTTAATGATAAGAAGTATAGTTATAAGTTTAGGGTAAACATCAACAGTGGTAATTCTACTTCTTCAAGTGGAACTGTACCATTAGATAAAAGTGGTGCAAATGCACCAGAACTTACATCAAACATGATACCAGTATATTATGATGATGCATCAAAAGAATGGAAGAAAGCATCTACTACAAAAGGTGATACATCAAATAAATGGTATGATTATGATAATAAGATGTGGGCAAATGCAGTAACAGTAAGTGAAACTAATAGAAATACATATTTAAATGCAAGTGCAGGAACAACAATACAAATGGATGATATAAATACAATGTGGGTATGGATACCAAGATATACTTATACATATTTAAATACAAATACACCACAAGAAATAAAGATTAAGTTTGAAAGTGGTACAAATAGTACTGGTACAATAAAGTGTACTGATAATGTAACAGGAGAATCAAGTACAAGCGAAACATGTACAGATACAACAAATAATGGATTAAAGGCAGGAACTTCAACTTATACTCATCCAGCATTTTGGTGGGATAAGAATGATGATAGTATAAGAACAGAAGATGAAGAATTAACAGGAATATGGGTAGGAAAGTTTGAAGTATCAAGTGATACTACATGTACACCTTCAGATAGTTCAGCAGTAGGAGAAGGATGCAACTTACAAACAATAAGACCTCAGATAAAACCAAATGTAACATCATGGAGAGGTGCACAAGTAGGGACATTCTTTAATGGAATACAAAAGATGAGAGAATCTGGAAACCAATATGGATTTAGTACAACTGATGAAACCCATATGATGAAGAATATGGAATGGGGAGCAGTAACATATTTATCACATAGTAAATATGGAATAAATAAAGAAGTAGCAATAAATAGTGCAAATACATATACAACAGGATGTGGACCACAAAGTGCAGGATCTACATCAAGTGGTGCAACATGTAATTCATATACAACAACATTAGGACAAAGTGCATCAACAACAGGAAATGTATATGGAGTATATGACATGAGTGGTGGCTCATGGGAATATATGATGGGTAATATGGTATGGACAAATGGAGAACAGATGAGTGGTTATAGTACATGGCTTAATCAAAACTCGGCATTTTCTGGTATTTTAAGTACAAATGGCAAAGTATTTACAGGAACATACTCATTCCCAAGTAAGAGATATTATGATAAATATAGTTATGGAACAACATACGCTGATACTGAAGCATATTCTAGAGGAAAATTAGGTGATGCAACAAAAGAAATGGCACCAACTGGCAAAAGCAATGGTTGGTATTCTGATAATGCTCGATTTTTATATCAAAATAATTCCTGGATAAAGAGAGGTGGAGGTGTTGGATTTGGTGCTACTGTTGGTGTATTTAGTTTTAACGCTTATAGTGGTAATGAAACTAGTTATTATGATTCTTCTACTCGTGCAGTAATTACTATTTTTAAATAAAAAATAAAAAATATTTAATAAATTCAGTTTCATTTAAGTTTTACTTACTATACTTAAAATGTAAACAAAAATTATTGTTTACGAAAGGTGGTGAGAGGTGAGTATAAAAATTATCGGTGATAATTCAAGTAACAGAATAAAACTCCTAAAAAACTTAAATAAAGCAACTAAGGATATAAACAACAAGATAGAAATAAATATTCTAGATGATGAAAAAACTCTAGAAATGTATAAAAGTATTAATAAACCTATTTTTATAATAAACGAAAAAATTATCAGTAATGGTAAGATTTTAACCGATAAAGAAATTAAAAAATATATAAAATTGTTTGCATAGTAAATTAAAACACCTGATTAAATGCATAAATGATTAAAGTGGTGACTTATTAGTCATCATTTTTTTCTTTATTTTAAAATATAATAATGATATAATATTCATGTATAAAAAGGAGAGGTATTATGTTAGATATAGTAAAAGACACATTAATAGATTCTATTAAATTGTTTCCATTTTTATTTATAACATTTATAATCATTGAACTTATTGAACATAAATTGGGGAATAAATCTAAAGAAAAATTAAAAAATAGTAAATTTGGTGTAATAATAGGTTCACTTCTTGGAGCGTTTCCTCAGTGTGGTTTTGGTGCTTCTGCAGTTAATTTATATATAACAAGAATTATATCACTTGGGACACTTATAGCTATATTTTTATCTACTAGTGATGAAATGTTACCAGTATTGATTGCTAATCATGCTAGTTTTTCATTAATTATAAAAATACTATTAGTAAAAATAATAATTGGTATAATATGTGGAATATTAATAGATTTAATAATAAAGCCCAAAAAAGAAACTAAGCATGGACATTATGAAATATGTGAACATGATCATTGTGACTGTGAACATAGCATTATTAAATCATCATTAAAGCATACTTTTAATATATTAATATTTATAATTATAATTACTTTTATATTAAATTATATAATGACTTTTGTATCTGAAGAAACATTAAAGAACTTATTTTATTCAAATAGTATTCTTGGACCAATTGTTTCATCATTTATTGGATTAATTCCAAATTGTAGTGCTAGTGTTTTAATAACGCAATTATATATTGATAATATAATAAGTTTTGGTACTACTATTTCAGGACTTCTTTCAGGAAGTGGAGTTGCTTTATTGGTTTTATTTAAGCAAAATAAAAATATTAAAGAAAATATTATTATATTAATAACTGTATATGTAATCGGAGTAATAAGTGGTATTATATTAAATATTATTTAGTTATTATGGGGGTTTTTATGGATATATTAGAAAAGATTTTAGGACTTGATTGTTCTATAAATAAATATGATTTTAAAGATGATAATGATATTATTGGAATCGTTGTAAATAAAAAAGATACTGATATGTTTGATGATGATGGATATGCTTTTTTAATTGATAAAAACTTAAATGAAAGTGATTCTAAGGTAGTTAGTGCAATGCTTTATAAAAGATTAATTGAGAGTAATTGTTTTTTAGAAATGGGGAAGTGTTTTACAATTAAAAGGACAGATTTAAAAGATATTATTAGGGTTATTGAGGTTTTGGATTTGTTAATTGATGATAATTCTTTTAGACAGGTATTAAATAGATATTGTTATAACTTAGATAAAGTTTGTTATTACTATGAATTAAGGGGTATTAGTCCTTTGCTTGTTGATTTAAAGTATTCAGTGTTAAATTATGAAGAGAGTGTTACTGATATAAAGAATGTTATTTTATTTAAAACGAATAATAATTTTATAAAGAGTAAAATGATTAGTAAGGAGTAGATCAATTATGGAAATAATTGGATTAGATGAAGGTAAAATAAAAGAAATATCTAGGATGAAGAATGAAAGTGAAGATGTTTTAGAATATAGATTAAAATGTTATGATATGTTTAAAAAAATGGATTTGCCTAAGTTTGGAGTTAAAATAGATATAGATTTTGATAAGATAAAGTATTATAAAAATGATTCAGATTTAACTATAAAAGATGATTGGATAGATATAAATAAAAGTATTAAAGATGAGTTTGATGAATTAAAGGTTCCTGATTCAGAAAAGTATTTAGATGGGATAGGTGTTCAATATCAAAGTGAAGTAATATATCATAATATGATTAAGGAATTAAATGATAAAAATGTAATATTTACTTCGATTGAAGATGCTTTTAAGAAGTATCCTGATTTAGTTAATAAATATTTTTCTAAAATAGTTTTGCCAAGTGAAAATAAGTTTACAGCTTTAAATGGAACGGTTTTTTCTGGAGGGAGTTTTATTTATATACCTAAAAATACTAAATTAGATAGACCTCTTCAAAGTTATTTTAGAATAAGTAGTAAAGATTTAGGACAATTTGAAAGGACTCTTATAATAGTGGATGATAATAGTGAGCTTCATTATGTTGAAGGTTGTACTGCTAGGAATTATTCAACAAGTAATTTACATGCCGCAGTAGTGGAGATATATGTTGGTAAAAATAGTAAGTGTCGTTATAGTACTATTCAAAATTGGGCTACTAATGTGTATAATTTAGTAACAAAAAGAGCTTTAGTTGAAGAATCTGGTACTATGGAGTGGATTGATGGTAATATAGGTTCTTATAAGACAATGAAATATCCATGTTGTATTTTAAAAGGGGATAATTCAACTGGTACTTGTATTACTATTAGTGTTGCTAAAAATAAACAAGAACAAGATAGTGGTGCTAAAATGATTCATATTGGTAAAAATACTAATAGTAATATTATTGCAAAAAGTATTGCGACTTCAGGTGGTAGTGCTGATTATAGAGGAAAGGTTGAAATAAAGAAGAGTGCAATTAATTCAACATCGTTAGTAAAGTGTGATACATTGATACTTGATAAAGAATCTAGTAGTGATACATATCCAAATAATGTTGTTAGTAATAAATCTAGTTTTATAGAGCATGAAGCAACTGTATCAAAGATTAGTGAGGAAAAGTTGTTTTATATGATGAGTAGGGGTATTGCTAAGGAAAAGGCTATTGAGCTTATTATATTAGGTTTTACTGATAGATTTAAACAAGAGCTTCCTATGGAGTATGCTGTTGAGCTTAATCAGTTATTAAGACAAAATCTATAAAAATAATTATAAAATTACTTGTATAAAGCTACTAAAAGTAGTATATTATATATAAAGAAGCACGTTCTTTGAACGCCGACTTCGATGTTTATTTTCAGTGATGCGACGTTTCCCTATATCAGAGAGACGTCGCATTTATATTAAATTATTTTTTTAATAATAAATAAATAATCACAAGCAGTGCTAAAATTAGAAAATCTTTCTTACTCATAACTATCACCCCATTTC
>CAKOIB010000017.1 GCA_934086255.1 uncultured Bacilli bacterium | reverse complement strand
CATATGCCATATTATTAGATACAGACTTATCTAAAAGAGCTTTTTTATTGCCTAATAGATTCATGTTTTTCACCTCCTTTCGCAAAGAATACTCCCTTGCTAAACCAATATAAACTATATAAAAACCCTTGTCAAATGGCCAATTTTAAGATTTCATCATATAAAAAAGAACCAATTTTTAAAATTGATTCAATTATTTTAATTATAAGTATCAAAAATGTATTATGACTACACTTTTCTTAACGAATGTTTTTTGAAATGTCTGTTTTGCATAGAATTGCATTTTTTTTAAAAAAATTAAAAAAAGACCTCAAAATGAAGTCTTATACTAATTATACTTACTAAGTGCTTCTTGAAAAAGCGGTATTAAGGTACTAAGTAAATTAATATCAGTAATTTTATTTAAAGTACCATTTTGATAATCAACCTCTAAAACTTTATACTTTTCAAGTAATTCTGTTTCATCAGTATTTATTTCATCAACATATAAATATTCTCCACCTTCATGAAGTAATGATTCTAATACCACAACTTTATCATTTTCTTCAAAAGTTATTACATCATATCTTTTAAAACTCATAAGCTCAAACCCTTTCTTATTCTACTTTACTTTTTTTATATATTCAGCAGCAGCACCAGTTACCATAGCACCACCAGCACCAATAGCAGCACCAGTTACAAGACCACTTGCACCAAGTGTGATAACTCCAAGAACAACCCCACCAACTACAAGTAACATTTTAGCTAAATTAGCATTAATTTTAACATTCTTAGAATTAATTTTATTCATTAAAGCATCTTTTGCTCTAGTAATTAACTTAGGTCTTTTTGGAGCTTCTTCTCTTGTTAATTCAGAAGCATTTTCTTTATCTTCATCAGTAATATCATTCTTAGCTATATATTCTTCTAAATCATTTTGTGCTTTATCATCATTAGTCAAATCAACAATAGTAGTAGGCTTTGGTTGTTCAATTGCAACAACTTGTGGTTGAGAATCAGTTTTTGCTTCTGTATTAATTTCAGGAACATATGCACTTAAATCTTCTCCAGTAGTGTTATTAACAATAAAATCACTATATCCCTCAGGTAAACCTGTAGTAGCATCTTTTACTTCATCTTTAGTAGGTTCTTCAACATTATTACTTGCCTCAGTTTGCTCTACAACTGGTTTTCCTTCATTTATTTCAATAACTTTTGAAGGATCAATTTTACTAACTATTTCATTATATCTTTGTGGTGCACTATTTTTAATATTTTCAATTAAACTTTGCATTTCATATAAAGACATCTTAGTTTCATCCTCAAGTAATTCATCAGGATATACCCTTTCTCCTAAACCATTACGTATTTGAGATAGAAATTGTATTGCAAAAGAAACTTCAGATTCTTGTTCTTTATCACGTAATCTTTTTCTTTCTTCTTCTGCACCTTTTCTTTCATATTCATTTAATCTATCTCTTAAATCTTGAGATTTTTGTCTAGTTTCATTTACTAATTCTTCCCTTTTAGCATCAAAACTTAAATCATTATTTTCTACAACTTCTTTAGTTTGTTCATCCACTATTTCTTTAATAAAAGATAAATATTGTTCCTCACTAATAGTATTAGCATCATATAATTCTTTATATAAAGCCACTTTTTTTACAAATTCACTAGCCATTTGTATCACTCCCATTCACATGAGTAAATTATATCATATTTTCTTATTGTAGTAAATATATAATTTAATTAATTTTAAATTATCTAGATCTGCCTTTTTGTTCTAATGGCAATGCAATATTAGCAGCAGCACCTGATAGTGCCATACCTGTCATTGCCACACCAACTATTCCGGCGCTTCCTACAACTGCAGCACCCATTGCTATTCCGCCCAAAACAATAGCAATTTTCTTTAGATTTTTACTAATTTTTTGATTATTTTTTTGTATATTTTTAACTAATTTTTCTCCTGCTGGGTCTAGATTAGTAGGTTTCTTAGGTTCTTCATTTTCAAGCATAGCATTCTTTAATTCTTCTTCATTTTTTTCTGGCTCTTCGTTTTTTTCTGGTTCTTCATGTTTATCAGTTGAACTGTTATTTTCAGATGCGTTAGTTGCAGGTGAAATCGAATTATTTTCTTTATTATCTAAAGATGTATTTTTTTCTGGTTCATTATTCTGAAACTGTTTCTTTTCTTTTTCAAGTCGTTCTGGTGCAATTTGTTTCATTATTTTTTCATACATTTTTGGTGCATTATGTTGAAATTGACTAATAATACTTTGCATTTCATATAGAGGCATCTTAGTTTCATCTTCAAGTAATTCGTCAGGATATATCCTTTCTCCCAAACCATTACGTATTTGTGACAAAAATGAAATAGCAAATTTTACTTCAGCATTAAAAGAATCATTTCTGACCTTTTTTTCATATTCTTTTCTATCTCTTTCTTGATATTCTAGTATTCTTTTTCTTAATTCTTGAGATTGTTTTCTGTTTTTTTCAATAAGATTTTCTCTAGAATTTTTTTCTTCATTATTAATTTGCTCGTTAACTAAATCACTTACTAATTTCATAAATTGTTGTTCTGTTATTATACCACTATCTAATAAACTCCTGTATTGATTTGATTTATTTAAAATATTTTCATTCATAACAACACTCTTCCTCATCGATGATTAAATTATATCATATTTTTCTATATAAATCTTACTTTTTATTAATACCCCCAAATCTACGATCACGATTTTTATAAGAATCTACTATATCAGTAAACTCCTCATATGTAAAATCTGGAAATAAAGTATTTGTAAAGAATAATTCTGCATATGATAACTGCCATAACATAAAATTACTTATTCTTTGTTCACCACTAGTTCTAATAAGCAAATCTAAATCAGGCAAATCTTTATATAAATACTTACTAAAAATACCTTCATCTAAATTATTTATATCAATTTTATCATTTATAACATCATTACATATCTTCTTAGTAGCATCCACTATTTCAGCACGACCTCCATAATTAAGACAAAAATTAACTATTAATCCAGTATTATCTTTTGTATCATGTTCTAAAGACTCTATTTCTTTTATAATTTTTTTATCCAGATTTTCTTTTCTGCCTGAAAAAAGTACTTTAATATTTTTATTTTTATATTTTTTATTAATAATCTTAAACCATTTAGTAAAAAGATTCATTAAATAATCAACTTCATTTTTATCACGTTTAAAGTTTTCTGTTGAAAAAACATATAAACTAAGCACTTCAATATCAGATTCACTTATTTTTAAAATTAATCTTTCTAAGTTTTTTGATCCTTCAAGATGCCCTTCACTTCTTTTTTTATTCCTTGACATTGCCCATCTTCCATTACCATCAACAATTATACCAACATGTTTTAATTCACTCATATATTTTTTCCTCCTTATAAATTATAGCATATAAGTCCTTAATTTACATAAAATATTTAGTTTTTTTACATAATAAAAGTACTTATTTACATAAGCACTTTTTCTACATCAAATGATACTTCAATATCATTTATTAACTGTTTATTACTAATATTTTCATCTTTTATTATTTCTAATGATAAAGTCTCTTTTTTAATATAATCATTAAACTCTTCAACTATAGAATCAAAATAATCATTACAATTATAATATAATTTAATTCTATTTTCTATATCAAAACCTTTTTCTTTTCTTAGATTTTGTATTTTAGATACAAACTCTCTAGCATATCCTTCTTTTATTAACTCATCATCCAAAGAAGTATTTAATATTATAAAATTATTATTCATATTAGCGGTATTAAACCCTTCTTTTGAAATAATTTTTATATCAATTAAATTACTAGTAACATCAATATCTCCAAAAGAAATAGTTTCATTATTTCTTAGTTTATTTATTTGTTCTTCATCTAAACTACTTAAGAAATTAGTAAATTCTTTCATCTTTGATCCCATTACTTTACCTGCTTCTTTAAAGTTTGGTTTTACTATAAAGTTCATATATTTAGAAAGATCATCTTCAAAAACAATTTCTTTTACATTTAATTCTTCTTTAATTAAATCAGTCAAATCACTAAGAATATCTTTATTCTTACCATCTAGAATTACTTCTTTGATAGGTTGTCTAACTTTTATTTTTTGTTCTTCTCTTACATTTCTACCTAATGATATTAAATCCCTTACTAAATCCATTTTTTCTTCGATTGCATCATTTATTAAAGATTCATCATATTTAGGAAAATCACTTAAATGTACTGATTCTTTATCTGTTAAGTTTTGATATATTTCTTCAGATATAAATGGTGTAATCGGAGCAATTAGTTTTGATAAATCAAGTAATGTTTTATACGTTGTATAATAAACACATTTTTTTGAAGTATTTAACTCACTACCCCAAAATCTTTTCCTATTTCTTCTTATATACCAATTAGATAAATCTTCACTAACGAAATCTGTTAAGTATTTTACTACTTTGTTTAGATCATATTCTTCATATGAGTCTGTAACATTTTTAATTAGTTTGTTTAGTTTAGAAAATAACCATTTATCTATTTCTTCTAAATCATTGTATGATACTTCATATTCTCTTGGATCAACGTTATCTATATTAGCATAGATAGTAAAGAATGAGTAAGTATTTTTTAATGGATTAAAAAACTTAGAGTGTACTTCTTTTAGACCATTTACATCGAATTTTAATGGTGTCCATACAGGTGATACATATGGTAAATAAAACCTTACTGTATCTGCTCCATACTCTTTCATAGTAGTAAATGGTTCGACAATATTACCTTTTGATTTAGACATTTTCTTTCCTTCACTATCAAGTAATAAGTCATTTACTAATACATTTTTATATGGGGCTTTTCCTGTTAAAAATGTTGATATGATAAGTAATGTATAAAACCATCCACGAGTTTGATCAATTCCTTCAGCAATGAAGTCTGCTGGAAATTGTGTTTCCCATAGTTCTTTGTTTTCAAATGGATAATGGTATTGTGCAAATGGCATAGATCCTGAGTCAAACCAACAATCAATTACATCTGTTGTTCTAGTCATTACCTTACCACATTTATCGCATTTAATATGTACATTATCAACATATGGTCTATGTAAATCTATTGATTCATCAATATCTTCGATTGATAGTTCTACTAGTTCTTTTCTACTTTCAATCATATGAGTATGTCCACATTCACATTTCCATAAAGGAAGTGGTGTACCCCAATATCTATTTCTTGATATTGCCCAATCATTTAGGTTTTCTAACCAGTTACCAAAACGTTTTTCTCCGACATATGATGGATGCCAATTTACTGTTTTATTAGCTTCGATTACTTTATCTTTTATTTTAGTAACTTCTAGATAATAACTTGGTTTAGAGTAATATATAAGTGGTGTTGAACATCTCCAGCAATGTGGATAATTATGAACTATTTTTTGTTTTTTAAACAACTTATCATTTGCTTTTAAATATTTTATTACATCTAAATCTGCATCAAATACAAGTGTTCCTTTCCATGGACCATCTAAATAACAACCATCTTCTCCGACAGGATTTAAGTAAGGTAGATCATATTTTTTACCTACAAGAGCATCATCTTGTCCAAATGCTGGTGCAAGATGTACTATACCTGTACCATCTTCCATAGTTACATAGTTATCACAACATACAAAAAATGCCTTTTTAGATACAGAAAGTTCTGGTATTAATTGTTCATATTCAGTATATTCTAAGTCCTTACCTTTATATGTTTCAAGTACTTCATAATCTTCTCCAAGTACTTTATTTGCTAATTTTTTAGCTACAATAAACTTATATCCCATTGACTGTACTTTAATATATTCTTCATCTGGATTAACACATAAACCAACATTGGCGATTAATGTCCAAGGAGTTGTAGTCCATACTAAGAAATAACAATCTTCATTTTTTATTTTAAATGATACAGTAACAGTATCTACACTTACTTCTTTATACCCTTGTGCTACTTCATGAGATGCAAGACCTGTTCCACATCTTGGACAATATGGTAATATTTTATGTCCTTCATAGAATAGTCCTTCATCAAAGAATTTTTTCAAGATCCACCATTCTGTTTCAATATAATTATTATCATATGTAACATAAGGATGCTTTAAATCAATAAATTGTCCCATTTTAGTAGTAAGATCACTAAATGCTTTTTCATTTTTCCAAACTGACTCTTTACACTTTTTATTAAAGGCTTCAATTCCATATTTTTCAATATCAGTTTTTGATTTAAATCCAAGTTCTTTTTCTACCGCTAACTCAACTGGTAGACCATGAGTATCCCATCCTACTTTTCTTAGAACTTTATACCCTTGCATAGTTTTATATTTACAAAAACTATCTTTTAAAAACTTAGCAACCATATGATGAAGTCCTGGAAATCCATTCGCAGTTGCAGGTCCATCATAAAATACAAAGTAATCACTTCGATTATCTATACTTTTTTGTAAGATATTATTTTCTTCCCAAAATCTAGAATAAAATGATTCTATTTCTTCTGGTTTTCCTTTTTTCAATTCTTTAAACATATTATTCCTCCCTATAAAACAAAAAAGATGATACCAAAGGACGAATCAATCGTGGTACCACCTTATTTTTATACTCTAATACTATAACGCGTAACCGTTTTTACTTTTAATAAAACACATCAGAAGTGATCTAAAATATATCTTTTTATTAGTTTTCACCACCACTAACTCTCTTTAAAAAATTAATATATTTCCGTCTTCATCATTTGTTTTTCTTATATAATATAGCACAAGTTTAAACAAAAGTAAAGAGATTAATAAACTTCTGGGTCCCAAAAAGTATCTTAATCTCTATTAATATTATATTAAAAATATAAATAATATGCAACATTTTATGATATTTTTTTATATTTTTTAGGACAATAGTTTAATATATGCATATTATATACCAGGAGGAATAAAAATGTATAATCAATTTTATCCATATATGATGGGTACTATACCAAATACTACTCGTATAGCAAGCCCTTTAATGGGTGGTGCTTTACGTACTAATCCACTCTCTTCTTTATTAGGTGCAAGAAGTGCACCAGCAGTTAATGCACTAGGTAGCGCTACTAAAGCAAGTACTTTTACCTTTAGTGGTTTATTAAATGGTGCCAGCAAAACACTAGGTGTAATAAATCAAGCTATACCAGTATTTTATCAAGTAAAACCAATTATTAATAATGCTAAAACAATGTATAGAGTAGCAAAAGAAATTAATTCAAATGATAGAAAAAATACTAGTACAAATAATAGTAATAACAATAATTCTAATAACAATACTAGTACTAATAATGCATCTAATAATAATGATGTAAATAAACCAAACTTCTTTATTTAAGAAATTATAACTATGTAATTTCTTTTTTAAATATATCATATACTTTTATCAAAGCCTAATCTCAGTATAATGATATTACAAAAACAAAAGAAATTAAATCTTTTTTAAAAATCTAATTTCTTTTTTTAGTTTTATTTTTTTTATTAAATATTTATTTGTTAAACTATTTTTTATATTATTTAATTTATCAATTTCTTTTTCTATATACTTTTTAAATACTTCATTATTACTTTTCAAAAGAATTGGACCATATTTTAATTCATATTTTTTATATTTTTTAATTCCTTTTTCAAATACTATTATAGGATAAAACTTATTATTCTCTAACACTATATCTTCTTCTTTTATATAATAATTATTTTTTATAAATACTTTTCTTAAAGTATACCAATCATTATTTGATGATACAACTATCTTCTTTATATACTCTAAATTATCTTTATTTCTAAATATTATATCCAATACATTAGAAGTACCCATTCCTGAGATTACTATTGTATCAACTTCTTTTTCTAAATTATCTATTCCATTTCTTTTAGTTATTTTTATTTTACTTAATAAGTTTTCTTTTTCTATATTTTTATAAGCATACTCTAAAGGACCATCACTAATATCACTAGCAATTGCTTTTATATTTTTTTTAGTTTTTACTAAATATATATCAAGCAAAGCATGATCACATCCAACATCTATAATATAAGAGTTGTCATCAACATATGATGCAACTCTTTTTAATCTTTCATTTATCCTCATTAATCCGTTAAAAAATCCTTAAGCTTTTTAGATCTAGATGGATGCCTCATTTTTCTTAAAGCTTTTGCTTCAATTTGCCTTATTCTTTCCCTTGTAACACCAAATATTTGTCCAACTTCCTCAAGAGTTCTACAATGTCCATCATCCAATCCAAATCTAAGTTTTAACACTTTTTCTTCCCTTTCAGTTAAAGTAAGCAGTACTCCTTCAAGTTCTTCTTTTAATAATTCTTTAGTAGTATATTCTTCAGGTGACATCATTCTTTCATCTGGTACAAAATCCCCAAGATGCGAATCATCTTCTTCCCCAATTGGAGTTTCAAGAGATACTGGTTCTTGTGATATTTTTAATACTTCACGAACTTTGTCTTCAGACAACCCCATTTTTTCTGCTATTTCTGCCTCACTTGGTTCTCTATTTAATTCTTGAGTAAGTTGTCTTTGAACTCTAGCTAATTTATTAATTGTTTCAACCATATGAACTGGTACTCTTATAGTTCTTGCTTGATCCGCTATTGCACGAGTTATTGCTTGTCTTATCCACCATGTTGCATAAGTAGAAAACTTATACCCCTTTGAAGGATCAAACTTATCTACTGCTTTCATAAGACCAATATTACCTTCTTGTATTAAATCTAAAAATGCCATCCCGCGTCCAACGTATCTTTTTGCTATTGAAACCACTAAACGAAGATTAGATTCTGCAAGTATTCTTTTTGCTTCTTCATTTCCTTCTTCTGCAAGAAGTGCATATTCATATTCTTCATCTGATGTAAGCAAGTTTATTCTACCTATTTCCTTTAAATACATTCTAACAGGATCATTTATTTTTATATCTTTATTACCAGATATATCCTCAATTAAGTCTAATCCATCATCACTATCATCAACATCATCATTATTTTCTGCTTCAGTTGATATTACCTCAATATTATTTTGTACTAATGTATTATATAGTTTATCAAGTGAGTCACTATCAGGATCTAATCCTTTTAAATACTCTGCTAATTCTTCAAATGTTATTTTATTATCATTTTTTTTACCTAATTCTACTAACTCTTTTGTTCTTTCTTCAAAAGTTTTGATTTCATTAACCACTTAAATCAACTCCCTATTTTAACCCGCTTAATTTGCTCTGCAATTAATGCTTTTTTAACTGGATCAGGTTCATTTCTTAATTGTTCCATTAACCTTTTTGTAGCACGGTTACTATTATACCCTTTTATCACAGATATATATTCATCCATTGCATTTAAATTAACTTCATCAAGAAAAACATAACTTAGTACTTCTTTTAACATAGTATCCATTTCTTCTTTATCTTGTAAAGTAGACATAAAATCTGCTAAAACAAGACTTTGATTTTTTTTATAGTAATAAATTATTTCATTAGCTAAATATCTAGCAGGTCTAGTAGGTAAAAAGTTTAATTGTTTTTCATATTTAATCACTGCATCATAACTGTTTAACATAGTATAAAGTATTAAATAAGTAGCCTTTTGATATTTATCCAATTTTTGTTTTTTGATGGGTTCTTTGTTTAACGTCTCAATTTTACTACATTTTTCCTTATTTTGCAACTTATTTTTTAATATTTCTACATCTAAGTTAAATTCTTTAGATAACTTATTAAGCAATAACTCTTGTTTTATTACATCTTTTTCTTTAGATATTTCATCAATAACACTATTTATATAAACAGTTTGCTCCTCAACTGATAAAAGATTTTTACCTTCTTTTAGATAGTTTATTTTATAGTCACTATATGGTATTGCATTATCAAGAAGAGACATATATGAATCCTTACCATTTTTTAAGATATATTCATCAGGATCAAGATTATCAGGAAGTTCTACTACTGTAACATTAAAACCTGCTTCTTCAAGTAAGGCACCATTTACAGACATTGCTTTTCTACCAGCACTATCACCATCTAAGCATAAAGTTATATTAAGTGAAAGTCTTTTTAGTAAGTTTATTTGTTCTTTAGTAAGAGATGTTCCCATAAGCGCTACAGCATTAGTTACATTTATACTATGTAATCTTATAACATCCATAAATCCTTCGACTAAAACAATCTTTTTTAATTGCCTAACACTATCTTTAGCATTATAATAATTATATAATAACTCACCCTTTTTAAATATTGGCGTTTCTTTAGTATTTATATATTTTGATGATGAACTTGTATTATATATTCTACCAGAAAAACCAACAATATTATTTGATATGTCAAATAAAGGAAACATTATACGATTTATGTATAAATCACTTGTACCCGTTCCAAGTCCATATAATTCTATCTCTTTATTAGTATAATCTTTGCTATTTAAGATTTTACTCAAACTATCTTTTGATGTTGTTGCAAGACCTATTTTAAAAGTTTTAATTAATTCATCTGTAATACCCCTTTTATGTAAATACTCTTTAGCACTAGTACCTAGATTAGAACTAAGATTATTCTGATACAATTTCAATGATATATCATACATCTTATAATATTTATCATATTTATTTTCTTTACTTTTTACATTTACACTATTAAGAACAATTCCTGCTTTTTTAGCAAGAATAGCTAACGCTTCTTTAAAATCAACGTGTTCATAGTCCATTACAAAATTAAAAACATTCCCACTTGCACCACAACTAAAACATTTATATATTTGTTTATCCCTAGATACACTCATACTAGGATTAGAGTCATCATGAAACGGACATACTCCAAAAAAGTTTTTTCCTTTTTTTTCTAGAGGTATATATGATGATATAACATCTACTATGTCATTAGCACTTCTAATTTCATTTATTTTACCATCCATAAGACACCTCCATAAATAATGTATTTATTATATCATAAATATTAATAAATATAAAGATTAGAGTTGTATTTTTTAGATTGTATGTGATTTTTTATGAACATTATTTAGATGTATCCTAATATCTTATATTTAATACATTATATACTTGATTTTGTCGCAAATTATAGTTGTAAATATTGACATTGTTTATTAATTCTGATATACTCATGTCAGTTGGAGGTGCTCCCCTTGATTGGTATCCACTATTTGTGTTTACCAATGGAGCACTTCCACTTTTTTGTGTTAATATTAATAAAGATACCAACTGCTAGAATTGATATCTTTATTTTTTTAATTATTAATTTTTTACACTAATTCAAATGTTTTAGACTATCTATTACAAAAACTCCGTTTTCTCTTATTAAAACATCATCAAAGTAAATATTACCACCACCAAAGTCCTCTCTTTGAATCAAAACCATATCCCAGTGAATAGCAGAGTCATTACCATTATAACTATCTTTATAAGCCTTACCTGGAGTAAAATGAATACTTCCTTTTATTTTTTCATCAAACAAAATATCTCCCATTGGATAAAGTACTTTTTTATTTAATCCAATTGAAAACTCTCCAATATATCTAGCACCTTCATCTGTATCAAATATTTTATTTAATTTTTCATTTTTTGATTCATCATCACAATATGCCTTAACTATTTTTCCATCTTTAAACTCTAAAGTAACACCTTTATAAATATCTCCTTGATATGGACTTAAAGTATTATACTTTATAATACCATTTACACTATCTTTAATTGGTGCAGTATAACATTCTCCATCTGGAATATTTGCTTCCCCACAGCAAGGTATAATAGGCATACCAAGTATAGAAAAAGTTATATCAGTAGATTCTCCAGTTAGTCTTACTTTATTAGTTTTTTCCATTAACTCTTTTAAAGGCTTTATATCTTTTACCATTTGCATATAGTCTTCACACATTGCATTCATACTAAAATTATAAAACTCATCATAACTCATTTTTGCTTTATAAGCATCTACTCTACTTGGATATTGAAGCAAAACCCATCTTCTTTCATCTATCATAATATTGTGTACATCTTCTAGCTTTTTACTTACTTTTTTTCTCATTTCGCTGTCTACAAAGTTATCTTCATAATCATTTTGATTACAATATATCCTAATAAAACAATCATAATTATCTACTTCAAACTTATCATTTCTTTCAAGTAAATCTAATTTAGAATCCAATGTCTTATTAAGAATCATTGCATTAATAAAAGGATCAAATATTTTCACTGAAACATTTCCTTTCTTTTCTTGTATTTTCTTAATTATTTCTTTTACAAGTGGTAATGGTTCCATTGTTTCAACTGATATTAAAACATTATCATTTTCCTTTACTTTTACCGAATGTTCCACAATAGTAGTAGCTAAAATATCTAAATAATTCATTATAATCACCCTCTTTTATAGTATATCATAAAATATTATGAAAGGAGAAAAAATATGGATTACTTTACTAATATGCCTAATTACTATAATAATATGTACTATCCTAGTAATAATATTAAAAATATAAGGATGCCCTCTCCAGTAGCAGACAGATTTGCACCTGGAGGATTTATTTTACCTTTTGCACTTGGTTTTGCAACCGCTCCATTAATACTTCCACCAGCTAGACCAAGACCATATCCTTATCAACTATACCAACCATATCCACCATATTATTATAATTATCAAGTCTTTAAATAAAAATAGAATCACTTTTCTATTTTTATTTTGGTAATTTAATCATAACAGTAGTACCTTCTCCTAGAACGGATGAGTATTTCATTTTACCATTATGTAGTTTAACTATTTCCATAGAAAGTGCAACACCAATTCCACACCCTTTATCCTTTGAAGAATAAAATAATTCCCCTAGTTTTTTTAAGTCATTTGAATCTATTCCTTTACCATTATCACTAATAAATAAATTAATATACTTTCTTCCAGGTTTTAAAAGTATATTTATTACACCTTTTCTATTCATTGCCTCACTAGAGTTTTTAATTATATTAATCAAAACTTGTTTTAACCTATTATAATCTGCATTTATTAATAACTCATCTGGTCCACTATATAAAACCTCAATATTATTATCATCCAAAACCAATTTAACCGAAGATATTACATCTTCGATTAAATAAGCAATATCCATTATATCTTTATTAATATTAATTTTAGTATACCTACTAAAATTATCCATTATATCTAAAGTTCTATTTATTTCACTTGTTATAATATCTATATATTTTTTACTTTTATTATAATCATTTAAATCTATCATTGATAAATACCCTTTACATACCGCAAGTGGATTTTTTACTTCATGAGTTATTTTAAATAAAGATGTTTTAAGTATTTTTTCTTTTTCTAATTCTTGCAAAACATTATTATATTTAACTATATCCTCACCTTTTTCTATTGAAAATATTATTACTCTTGTAACTAAATAAAATATTATCAAATTACAAAATTGATAAAAGAATAAGTGTAAAGTAGCATTACCATTTTTTACAAATAATATTGTTAAAACTACTCCTTTTATAAATATAAAAGTATTAATAATGAATTCAAAACTTTTATTTCTTGTTTTTAAAATATGAAATATTAAAAAATAAAGTGTGTATTCAATCAAAAGAAAATAAAGTGAAAAAGAAAATAAGTAATAGTAAAAAAATATTACAAAAGCTTCCGCTAATAAAGTACTATATTTTTTTCTATATACTATTAGTATAATTAAAGGAATATTTATAAAAAACATATTTTTTAATCCTTCGATTATTAAACTATATCTAAATACTAAGTACATAGCAGTAAAGCATGCAAGTGGTATCAAAAGATCAAATGAAGCATTTTTTCTTTTTAACATTACTATTAAGTAAAAACATATTGGTAAAACTATAAGAATAGAGTTTAATATTAAACTATCAAAAAACGACATATTTATCACCCATATTTATCATACAAGTTTTATATGTCGAATTTTGTCGAATTTTGTCTATTTCATATCTTCAATGTATTTTTTTAATTGTTTTGAGTTAGGACCTAGTATTATTTTTAATTGATTTTCTAATTCTACTATTCCTTTAGCACCAAGTGCTATAATTGCATCCTTATTAACAATTGTCATATCTTTTAGACTAACAATAAATCTAGATAAATGAATCTCAGAATCAATAATATTTTCTTTTCCTCCAAGGTATTCTACTAGTTTGTTCATATCTAATTTTACATCTTTTCTATTAATTTTTAATACCGCTAATAAAAGTATTAAAAATACCACTAGTATTATTATATATTGATATGTCATTTTTTATCACCTAGTATAATTATAAACTATTTTTTGGAAAAATAAAACATTTTTTTCATACAATATTATTAATAGGTGTTTTAAACACACCATTTATAATAAAAAGAATATCTTATATTAGAAACTAATAAAGGGGTGGATTATATGAATAATAATGAATGTTGCATAGCAAACATTTTAGAAGTCATAAATGTTTTACAATGTCAAGCAGAAAAAATTGATGATATACCAAATACATGCGATAGACCATTTTTAGGTTCAATTTCATCAAATGGAAGTTTTGTATTTAACACAAGACCAATTACACTTTATAATAGTAATAATACATTAATAACAATGCCATATACATTAAATGGCACTACTGGTACAAGTTCCGTTTTTAGAGTTGAAAAAGTAAATGGTTGTTGTGCTACTTGCAGAGTTTTAGCACCAAATCCTGATACTGAATCAGTATTTGATTATGTAGCAACTGATAATTTCTTTACAATAAATTGTAAATGTACATGTGCTTTAGCATGTTTACCAGATACATTTATTGATTGTTTTTAAAGGAGGGATAAAAATGTGTAATGAAAATAATTGCAATTGTTTTGATGATATATTAAATACAATAATAAAATTACAAAAAAAAGGACAATGTAGTGATGTATGTGATGCTACTTGCGATAGACCATTCTTAGGTACTAGTCCAGTTATATGTCAATATAACACAAGACCTATATCACTTTATACTTGTCCAAATGGGGCAGCATGGACAATGCCATATACATTAAATGGTACAACAGGTTCAAGTACAGTATTTAGAGCAGAAACACTTGATGGATGTTGTCTTACTTGTAGAGTCTTAGCACCAAATCCTGATACTACCTCAACAAATCCATATGTCTCTACAAATAATTTCTTTACAATTAATCTAAATTGTGTTGGATCACTTAGATGTTTAGATGACACTTATATTGCATGTATTTAAAAAAGCCTCAGAGAAATCTGAAGCTTTTTATTTTAACATTTCTACTGCTCGCCGCAAGATTTTACCTTGCAGGCTCGCTCATGTTACTCAACTGATACTAAGCATATACGGTTTTTGAGAAGTTCCTTCTCCACCTGAAATCTTTACATTAGATGAAAGACTTAGGACTGGGCGCACGGCATACTCGCTGTTGGAGACGCCGCCGCTAGCGAAATCGCCAGCCGAACGCACATTTAAAGCTTTGCTGGACTTGTCTGAACGCTGTGGAAGCAACCATGTGTCTGCACTTTTATCTAACCAATTATTTGTTGTTTTACAACTCGCTGAATCAATATAATCATATAAGTTGCTTGTGCATTCTTTTGATGCTGCATATCCATAATCACTTATATACATTATTGCTATCTTTTTATTTGCATCATTTTGCATTATAGGATTTGTTCCATAATAGTATCCTGTTCTATTTGCTTCATTCTTTCTTTCATATTGCCACATTACATCTAATGTATCTAAATCATTGTATCCCCCAAGATAATACTTTGCTGTTCCAATCATGTTTTTTGCATCAGTAGTTAATGTATTATAGTAATCTCCATTTAAATACGTGTTTAGTGTTGCACCTGTCCAATCATTAAAGTATTTAGCACTGTCAATACATGTCACAAAATCATTAGTTTCACAACTATTCCAATACATATTTCCTATTGAGGTATCTCTTATTATCTTAAATCTATTTTCTACATTACCATCTGTATCTTCAGTAGGTGTTATTCCTATTATTCTCCATGTTTCATTATTAAATGTTACATAATTGTTTACGTTTCCACCACGATATCTATATTCTATTGCAAACTTACTATCTACTTGTAATGTATCATCTATTGTGTGAGTTATTTGTTCTAATCCATCTGTTCCAACTTTAGATTTAGCAAAAGTAAGCGCATAATCTTCTTTTG
>CAKOIB010000016.1 GCA_934086255.1 uncultured Bacilli bacterium | reverse complement strand
CAGTTGCTACTATTGAATATGATCCTAACAGAAGTGCAAATATTGCTTTAATTAACTATATTGATGGTGAAAAAAGATATATTATTGCACCACGTGGATTAAAAGTTGGAACAAAAATTGTTTCAGGAGAAAATGTGGATATTAGAGTTGGTAATGCTTTACCACTTATGAATATTCCAGAAGGTACAGTTGTTCACAATATAGAACTTCAACCTGGAAAAGGTGGAGAACTTGCAAGAAGTGCTGGTTGTTCTGCTCAAATTCTTGGTAAAGAAGGAAAATATGTTTTAGTAAGACTTTCATCTGGTGAAGTAAGAAAAATCTTAGGAACTTGCTTTGCTACAATTGGTGAAGTTGGAAATGAAGATTATTCATTAGTTAAAATAGGAAAAGCTGGACGTAAGAGACACATGGGAGTAAGACCTACTGTTCGTGGTTCTGTTATGAACCCTAATGACCATCCACATGGTGGTGGTGAAGGTAGAGCACCAATCGGTAGAAGTGGTCCAATGACTCCATGGGGTAAACCTGCACTTGGATATAAAACAAGAAAGAAAAAAGCGTCAGATAAACTTATCGTACGTCGTAGAAATAGTAAATAGGAAAGGATTGATAATATGGCTAGAAGTATTAAAAAGGGACCTTATGTATTCGAAAGATTACTTAAAAAGGTACAAAATCTAAATGAAACTGGAAAAAAAGAAGTTATTAAAACTTGGTCACGCCGTTCAACAATTTTTCCTGAATTTATAGGACACACATTTGCAGTTCATAATGGAAAAGAATTTATTCCTGTATATGTAACTGAAGATATGGTTGGACACAAACTTGGTGAGTTTGCATTAACTCGTAAGTTTGGTGGACACGGCGATGACAAGAAGAAAAAGAAATAGGATGAGGAGGAATAGAAAATGGATGTAAAAGCTATTGCTAAAGAAGTTAGAATTAGTCCAATTAGACTTCGTCTTATGGTTGATTTAGTGCGTGGTAAGAACGTTAATGAAGCAATTAATATTTTAACTAATTATAATAGTAAATCTGCAAAAGTTGTTTTAAAAGTAGTTAATTCTGCTGTCGCTAATGCAGTAAATAATAATAATTTAAATGCTGATAATCTTTATATTAAAGATATCAGAGTAGATATGGCATCAACATTAAAAAGAAGGGTACCAGGTTCTCGTGGTAAGATAGATAAGTTCTATCATAGAAGATCACATGTAACCGTTGTGGTATCAGAAAGATAATTTGGGAGGTTATTTATGGGACAAAAAGTAAATCCAACAGGACTTAGAATTGGAGTTAATAAAGATTGGGAATCTAAATGGATGGCTCCTAAATGCGATGTTGCTAAATATATCGTTAATGATATTAAAATTAGAGAATATTTAGAAAAGAAATTAAAAGATGCTGGAATATCTAAAATAGAAATTGAAAGAAATCCTAAGAGATGTGAAGTTATTATTCATACTTCTAAACCAGGTATCATAATTGGACGTGGTGGTGAAGGTGTTAATAAATTAAAAACTGAAGTTTCTAAATTAGTAGATGAAAATGTTCAAATTTCTATTATGGAAGTTAAGAATATTGATTTAGATGCTAGTTTAGTTGCTCAATCAATTGCAAAACAAATAGAACAAAGAGCACCATTTAGAGCTGCTCAAAAGAAAGCTATTCGTGCTGCTATGAAGTCTGGTGCTAAAGGAATTAAAACTTTAGTTTCAGGAAGACTTAATGGTGTTGAAATGGCTAGAAGCGAAGGATATTCAGAAGGAAATGTACCTTTACATACTATTCGTGCTGATATAGATTACGGATTTGCTGAAGCATTAACTACTTATGGTAAATTAGGAGTTAAAGTATGGATTTATAAGGGTGAAATATTACCTTCAAAACCTTCTAAAAAAGAAGGAGGTAATTAATTATGTTAATACCATCTAGAACAAAGTTTAGAAGAGTACATAGATTAAAATATGAAGGAAAAGCTAAAGGAAATAAAACACTTTCATTTGGTGAATATGGATTAGTTGCTAAAGAAGGTGGATGGATTACTAATAATCAAATTGAAGCTGCTCGTATAGCTATGACTCGTTATATGAAACGTGGTGGAAAAGTATGGATTAATATTTTCCCACATATGCCAAAGACTGCTAAACCACTAGAAGTTCGTATGGGTTCTGGTAAAGGTGCTGTTGATAAATGGATAGCAGTTGTTAAAGAAGGAAAAATAATGTTTGAAATCGCTGGTGTTTCAGAAGAAGTTGCAAGGGAAGCTTTAAGACTTGCATCACATAAATTACCAATTAAAACTAAATTTATTAAAAAAGAAGATATGGGTGGTGAAAACGCATGAAATTAGAAGATTTAAGAAAGTTAACTTCTCCTGAACTTGAAGTTAAGATAAAAGAAGCTAAAGAAGAATTATTTAATTTGCGTTTCCAACAAGCTACTGGAAATCTTGAAAAACCATCAAGACTTAGAGAATTAAGAAAACAAGTTGCGAAGATGAAAACTATAATTCGTGAACGTGAGTTAAATAAATAGGGAGGTAACTATGAAAGAAACAGTTAAGAAAGAATTTATTGGAACAGTTGTAAGTGACAAAAATGATAAGACTATTACTGTATTAGTTGAAACATATAAGAAACATCCTAAATACGGTAAGAGAGTTAAATATAGTAAAAAATATAGCGCTCATGATGAAACTAATAAGGCTAAAATGGGAGATAAAGTAAGAATAGTTGAAACTAGACCTTTATCTAAAACAAAAAGATTTTATTTAGCTGAAATAGTGGAAGAAAGCGTTATACTATAAGGAGGAATTAGAAATGGTTCAACAAGAAACTCGTTTAAAAGTCGCTGACAACTCTGGCGCTCGTGAATTACTTGTTATCAGAGTCCTTGGTGGTAGTAAAGTTAAATTTGGTAATATTGGTGATATAGTTGTAGGTACTGTTAAGAAGGCAACTCCTAATGGTACTGTTAAGAAAGGTAAAGTTGTTAAGGCTGTAGTCGTTAGAACTAGACAAGGTGTTAGACGTGACGATGGATCTTATATAAAATTTGATGATAATGCATGTGTAATAATTAAAGATGATAAATCTCCAGTTGGAACACGTGTATTCGGACCAGTTGCAAGAGAACTTCGTGATAAAGATTATATGAAAATTGTATCTTTAGCGAAAGAAGTATTATAGGAGGTAAATTATGAAACTTAAAGTTGGAGATAAAGTTAAAGTAATGGTTGGTAAAGATAAAGGTAAAGAAGGAACTATTACTCATACATTTAAGAATGAAAATAAAGTTATCGTAAGTGGAATTAATATGGTTAAAAAACATATTAAACCTAACAATAATAATACTACTGGTGGAATTATTGATGTTGAAGCTAAGATTGATGCTTCAAATGTTATGATTATTGATAATAAAACTAATAAAGTTACAAGAGTTTATCATGAATTAGATAGTAAAACAAATAAAAAAGTTAGAGTGAGTAAAGCTCACAATAAACTTGATTAGTTGGAAGGAGGGTATTATTTATGAACCGCCTAAAAGAAAGATATAATAAGGAAATTGTTCCTAGTTTAAAAGAAAAAATGGGATATAAAACAGTTATGCAAGTACCAAAATTAGAAAAAATTGTTATTAATATTGGTGCTGGTGATGCTTCTCATAATTCTAAATTATTAGATGCATGTGTTAATGATTTAATGGCTATTACTGGACAAAAACCAGTTATAACAAAAGCTCATAAGTCAATTGCTGGATTCAAGATTCGTGAAGGACAAAATATTGGATGTAAAGTAACTCTAAGAGGTGAAAATATGTATAACTTCTTAGATAAGTTAATTGCAGTATCACTTCCACGTGTTAGGGATTTCAGAGGATTATCTCCTAAAGCTTTTGATGGAAGAGGAAACTATACTATCGGTATTAAAGAACAATTAGTTTTCCCTGAAATTGAGTTTGACGATGTAGTTAAAGTTAGAGGTATGGATATTGTGCTTGTAACTACTGCTAAGACAAATGAAGAAGCTTATGCTTTACTAGAAGAATTAGGAATTCCTTTTAGAAAATAGTCGGAGGTTATTATGGCAAAAAAAAGTATGGTAGCGAAAGCTAATAAAAAACAAAAGTTTAAAGTACGTGAATACACTCGTTGTAATAGATGTGGAAGACCACATGGTGTACTTAAAAAATATGGACTTTGTCGTATTTGTTTTAGAGAACTTGCTAGCAAAGGACAAATTCCAGGTGTAAAAAAATCAAGCTGGTAGGCAGAGAAGGAGGAATTTATTATGGTAGTAACAGATCCAATTGCAGATATGCTTACAAGAATTCGTAATGCTAATGCAATGAAATATAAAGAAGTATCAATGCCTGTATCAAAAGTTAAAACAGAAATTGCTAAGATTTTAAAAGATGAAGGATTTATAGAAGATTATAAAGTTTCTAAAGATGGTGATTTTGGTAAGTTAGTTCTTACTTTAAAATATACTAATAAAAAAGAAAGGGTAATTACAGGTTTAAAACGTATTTCTAAACCAGGTTTAAGAGTATATGCTAAAAGTAATGAAGTACCTAAGGTACTTAATGGTTTTGGTATAGCAGTTGTTTCTACATCTTGTGGTATTATGACTGATAAAGAAGCAAGAAAACAAAATCTTGGTGGAGAAATTATGGCTTATATCTGGTAATAGGTGATTAATATGAGTCGTATAGGTAATAGAATTATAGCAATTCCTGAAAATGTTACTGTTACAGTAGAAAATAATAATGTTTTAGTTAAGGGAGTTAAAGGCGAACTTAGTACTACACTTAATAAAAATATTAATGTAGAAGTTAAAGATAATACAGTTATTGTTACAAGAGGTAATGAAACAATTCCTACTAAGCAAATGCATGGTACTACTAATGCTAATATTCAAAATATGATTATTGGTGTATCTGAAGGTTTTTCTAAAGGATTAGAAATAATTGGTGTTGGGTACAGATTTACTCTTAAGGGTAATACATTAGTAATTAATGCAGGGTACTCACATCCAGTTGAACTTGAAATACCAAGTGGACTTAGTGTTGAAGCTAAGAGCAATACTGAAATATTAGTATCTGGTATTGATAAAGTTCTAGTAGGAGAATTTGCGGCTAATATTCGTAAAGTAAGAAAACCTGAACCTTATAAAGGAAAAGGTATTAGATATGTTGGCGAATATGTAAGACGTAAGGAAGGTAAAAAAGCTAAATAGGTAGGAGGTTAATTATGATAAAAAAAGAATCGCGTAATGAAATGCGTAAAATTAGACATGTAAGAGTTAGAAAACAAATCATAGGAACTAAAGATATACCTAGACTAAATGTTTTTCGTTCAAATAAAAACATTTATGCACAATTAATTGATGATACAACTGGAACTACTTTAGCTAGTGCTTCTTCTATGAATATGGAAGGTAATAATACTGAAGTAGCAACTAAAGTTGGAGAATTAATTGCAAAAGAAGCTAAAAAGATTAAAGTTACAAAGGTAGTATTTGATCGTGGAGGATATCTATATCATGGACGTGTTGCAGCTTTAGCTGATAGTGCACGTGCTAATGGTTTAGAGTTCTAGTGGGAGGTAATTATGCAAAAGAAGAAATTTAATAAACCTGTTAAAACTATGGACGAAATTGTATTAGATACTAAAGCTGTTGTAAAAGTTACAAAAGGTGGACGTCAAAGAAGATTTCAAGCTGTAGTTTTAGTCGGAGATAAGAAAGGTTTAGTTGGTTTAGGTATTGGTAAAGCTAATGAAATTTCAGAAGCTGTTAAAAAAGCTAGACAAGATGCAAATAAAAATATAGTTAAAGTTCCTGTAGTTGATGCAAGAACTATTCCACATGAAGTTGTTGGTGTTAAAGGAGCAACTAGGGTTGTTATTAAACCTGCTGCTGCTGGTACTGGACTTGTTGCAGGTGGTGCAGTAAGGGATGTACTTGAAATAGCAGGATATCACGATATTATTTCTAAATCACTTGGTTCAAGAACTAAAATTAATATGGCAAGGGCTACAATTAGTGCACTTTTATCAATGAAAACTATTGAAGAAGTAGCAGAAGCTCGTGGAAAAACTGTAGAGGAGATTTTAGGATAATGGAACTTAATGAATTAAAGAAATTTGAAGGTGCAACTCATTCTCGTAAAAGAGTAGGACGTGGTGCTGGAAGTGGTTTAGGAAAAACAAGTGGTCGTGGTGAAAATGGTCAAAAGTCTAGAAGTGGTGCTAGTATTAGTCCAGTATTTGAAGGTGGACAATCTCCACTATTTAGAAGACTTCATAAAAGAGGGTTTTCTAATGCTAGATTTAAAACTGTTTATGCAACAATAAATGTTGGAGAACTTAATGAATTATTTAATGATGGAGATGTAGTTACTCCAGAATTATTAAAAGAAAAAGGAATAATTAAAAAACAACTTTCTGGAATTAAAGTATTAGGAAATGGTACTTTAAATAAAAAATTAACAATTAAAGCACATAGATTTACTCAAAGCGCTTTAGAAAAGATTGAAGAATCGGGTAGTAAAGCTGAGGTGATCTAAAGTGTTTAAAACTCTTAAACAACTATTTACAAAGAAAAATAAAGATATAAGAAAAAGAGTGTATTTTACACTTGCAGTATTAACACTATTTGTTATAGGAACTACAATTGAAGTTCCTGGAACACAAGAAATAACTAAAAGTTTAGGTTTTTTGGAACTTTTGGATGTTATGGGTGGGGGAGCACTAAGTAATTTCTCAATATTTGCTTTAGGTGTTACTCCATACATTACAGCATCAATTGTTATGCAACTTTTGCAAATGGATATTGTTCCTTATTTTGCAGATCTTGCTAAACAAGGACATGCTGGTCGTCAAAAGATAAATAAGATAACAAGATATGTTGGTATAGTATTTGCCTTTATACAAGGTTATGCTATGGCATATGCATTCTTAGGTAGTGGTGTAGGTGTTGCACAAAGACTTGAAGTAGCATTTATAATGACTGCCGGTACTGCTTTCTTGTTATGGTTAGGTGATCAAGTTTCACAAAAGGGTATTGGTAATGGAGTTTCATTATTAATTATGGCTGGTATTGTTTCATCATTACCTGGTATGATGATAACTGCATTTAAACAATTAGTAGATTTTAGTACTACTAATACACTAATATCTGGTGGAGCTACATTCTTGCTTTTCTTACTTATTTGCTTTTTGGTAATTATTGCAGTAATATTTGTAGAAGGTGCTGCTCGTAGAATATCTATTCAATATGCTAATAAGTCTACTGCTAACTTAGGTAAGCAATCTTATATGCCTATTAAGATTAATTCTGCTGGAGTTATACCTGTAATATTTGCTTCAAGTTTACTAGCAGTATTTAGTGTTATAGCACAATTTAGTAAGAGTGAAGGTGTAGTAAAATTCATCAATAATTATTTTGATTATACTAAACCAGTAGGTTTAATAATATATGTAGTGTTAATTATATTCTTCTCATATTTTTATACATTTGTTCAAATGAAACCTGATCAAATGGCTGAAAACTTACAAAAGAATGGTGGTTATGTTCCTGGTATTAGACCTGGAAAGGATACTGAAGATTATTTTGTAAAAGTTTTAACAAGACTTACTACTGTTGGTGCTATATTCTTAGCAGCAATAGCGGCATTCCCAATTCTTGTTAATATGTGGACTGGTCTTCCTAGATCGGTATCAATTGGTGGTACTAGTTTACTTATAGTAGTTGGTGTTACTATTGAAACATATAAGCAATTAGAAAGTAGTTTGATGAGTAGAGATTATTCTATTAATAAAAGAACAAAAAGGAGAGCGGTTAGATAGTGAAAAATATTATTTTAATAGCTCCACCTGCTGCTGGTAAAGGTACTTTATCTAATAGTTTATCTAATAGTTATGGTTATTTACCTTTGTCAACTGGGGATATGTTAAGAGAAAAGGCTAAAAATGATGAGAGTCTTCGTGAAGCAATGAAGTCTGGTATGTTGATTGATGATAATACTGTTTTTAGTGCTTTGGAAGAACAACTTAATAAAATAGGGGATTCATTGTATATATTAGATGGTTTTCCAAGAACTGTTGAACAAGCTAAGATGTATGATGATGTACTTAGTAAACTAAATAGAGATTTAGGAGTGGTAATATATTTGGATGTTCCAAAGGATGAGCTTTCTTCTAGGGTAACAAGTAGACTTGTTTGTCCTAAGTGTAAGAGAAGTTATTCTACTAGGAATAAGGATTTATTACCAAAGATCGATGGATTGTGTGATGATTGTGGAGAAGTGCTTATTCAAAGGCAAGATGATTCATTAGAAACTTTTGAACAAAGATATAATGAATATTTAGAAAAGACACAACCTCTTATCGATTACTATAAAGATAAAGGTGTACTTGTAACTATTAATAGTAGTTTACCTGATGAAACTTTTAATCTTGCTAGTGAATTAATAAAGTAGAGGTGTTTAAATGATAACTATTAAAAGTGATAGAGAAATTGAACTTCTTAGGATTGCTGGTAATATTGTTTATCAAACACATCAATATTTAAAGAATTATATCAAGCCTGGTGTTACTACTAAAGAGCTTAATGATTTAGCAGAAAAGTTCATATTAGAACATGATGCTTATCCTTCTTTTAAAGGTTTTGAAGGTTTTCCTGGTGCTATTTGTACTAGTATAAATCATGAAGTAGTGCATGGAATACCTTCGAATACCAAATTAAAGAATGGTGATATCATTAAAATAGATATTGGTGCTTGTTATAAGGGATATCATGGTGACTCTGCTTGGAGTTATCCTGTTGGTGATATAGATGATGATAAGAAGTATCTTTTGTATCATACTGAAATGTCTCTTTATAAAGGTTTAGAACAAATTAAACCTGGTAATAGGATAGGTGATATAGGTTATGCTATAGAATCTTATTCTAAAGAACATAATTTGGGTGTTATTAAAGAACTAGTGGGTCATGGAGTTGGGACTAGTGTTCATGAAGATCCAGATGTTCCAAATTATGGTATTAAAAATACTGGTCCAAAATTAAAAAAAGGTATGGTTCTAGCGATTGAGCCAATGCTTAATCTTGGTAGTCCTGAGATTGTCGTATGTGAAGACGAGTGGACTATTGAGAGTGAAGATTATAGTCCATCAGCACACTTTGAACATACAGTAGTTGTTACTGATGATGGATACGAAATATTGACAGGAGTGTTGTTAAATGGCAAAGAATGATGTAATCGAAGTTGAAGGAAAAGTTCTTGAAGTTATTCCTGGAGGAAACTTCTATGTTCAATTAGAGAATGGTCATAAGATTGAAGCTCACGTTTCTGGTAAAATGCGATTAAATAATATTCGTATTTCACCGGGTGATAAGGTTATGATCGAACTTTCTCCATATGATTTAACACGTGGGCGTATAACCTATAGAAAGTAGGAGGGAATTAAAATGAAAGTAAAACCATCAGTTAAGAAAATTTGTGCAAAATGCAGAATTATTAAACGTAAGGGAAAAGTTATGGTAATTTGTGAAAATCCAAAACACAAACAAACTCAAGGTTAGTAAGGAGGAAAAAATATGGCACGTATTAAGGGTGTAGAAATACCTAATGAAAAGAAAATTAAGATTTCTTTGACTTATATTTATGGTATTGGACGTACTACTGCAATGAAAATACTAGATGCAGTTAAAGTTGATCCAGAAAAAAGAACAAAAGATTTATCAAACGAAGAACTTGGTAAGATTCGTGATGAATTAGGTAATTATGTTACTGAAGGGGATCTAAGACGTGAAGTTAGTATGAATATTAAAACTAAAATGGAAATTAATTCATATGAAGGGTCTCGTCATAAAAGAGGATTACCTGTAAGAGGACAAAGAACAAATAGAAATGCTCGTACTCGTAAGGGTAGAGGAAAAGTTGTTGCAAACAAAAAGAAATAGTGAAAGTGAGGTTAAACTATGGCTTATAAACAAAGAAAAAGAAAAGTAAAGAAAAATATACCTGAGGGTGTTGCTCATATTCATTCAACTTTTAATAATACAATTACAACTATAACAGATAAAGAAGGGAATGTAGTATCATGGGCATCAAGTGGTGCAATTGGATTTAAAGGTAGTAAAAAATCTACTCCATTTGCCGCAGGAATTGCTGCTGAAAAAGCAGGTAAGGTTGCATTTGATTATGGAATGCGTAAAGTTGATGTAGTAGTTAAAGGTGTTGGACCTGGAAGAGAAACCGCTATAAGATCATTACAAACAGCTGGACTTGAAGTTGTAACAATTACTGATGTTACACCAATTCCACATAATGGATGTCGTCCACCAAAAAGACCACGTAACTAAGTAAGAGTAAGGAGGTTAGACTATGATTCAATTTGAAAAACCAAATTATAAAATTGTTGAAAAGAATGAAAAAAGTAATTATGCAAAGTTTGAACTAGAACCACTTGAAAGAGGTTTTGGTTATACAATTGGTAATGCGCTAAGAAGAGTTATGTTATCTTCTCTTCCTGGTTCTGCTATTACTAGTGTAAAAATAGATGGAGTTTTACATGAGTTTCAAACTATTGAAGGTGTAATCGAAGACGTTACTTCTATAGTACTTAATTTAAAGTCTATTGTTATTAAGAAATATTGTGAAGAAGATAGAACTATTAGATTGAGTGCAAGTGGTGAAGGTGTTGTTACGGCTGGAGATATTGAATGTGATGCTGATGTTGAAATAGTTAATAAAGATCAAGTTATTGCTACTTTAGCTGAAGGTGGTAAGCTTGATATGGAAATGACTGTATCTAGTGGTAGAGGATATGTAAGAGCAGATGAAAATAAGAAATTGCTTTCTGATAAGAAAGTAGGAGTTATTGCAATTGATTCTTTATATTCTCCTATTGAAAGAGTTGCTTATGAAGTATTAGATGCTCGTGTTGGTCAAGATGAAAGTTATGATAAATTAGTGCTTGAAGTTTGGACTAATGATTCTATTAAACCAGAAGAAGCTGTTGCTCTTGCTAGTAGAATCTTAATTGAGCATTTAGAATTAGTAACTAAACTAGATAAGATTGCTGATGCTACTGGATTTATGATTGAAAAGAAAGAAGATCCAATTAAGAAGGCATTAGAAACTCCAATTGAGGATTTAGATTTCTCTGTTCGTGCTTATAATTGTTTAAAAAGAGCAGGTGTTCATACATTACAAGATTTAGTTAATAAATCTAATAGTGATGTTATGAAGATTAGAAATCTTGGTAAAAAATCATTAAAAGAAGTGTTGGATAAAGTTAAAGAATTAAACTTAACTTTAAAAGACGAAGATTAATAGAAGGAGGATACTATGGGATATAGAAAATTAGGTGTTGATAATAAGCATAGAAGAAGTATGTTAGCTAATCTTACTATTAGTCTTATTATGAATGAAAGAATTACTACTACAGAAACTAGAGCTAAGGAAGTAAGAAGATGTTTTGATAAAATGGTTACTTATGGAAAGAATGGTAGTTTAGTTTCTCGTAGAAAAGCAGCAGCTTTCTTAATGAATAATAAGGAAGCTACTAAGAAATTATTCGAAGAAATAGCTCCTCGTTATGAACAACGTAATGGTGGGTATACTAGAATATTAAAATTAGATGAAAGACGTGGAGATGACGCGTTAATGGCTATAATTGAACTAGTTTAATCTAGTTCTTTTATTTTATTGTTTGGAATCTATAGGAATAGAGTTTTTAATATGTAAATTATTATGTACTTCTTTTATTTATAAATATAAAAATATACTTGACAAATCTTAAAATATTAGTAAAATAATAATATATTTTATTAATATTTGTAAAAGAAATGCAAAAATTAATAAAATAAGTATACTTTTGTGATTTTTTTGTATATAATAGTTTTAGGAGGAGATAAAATGCTTATTGAGTTTAGTGTTAAAAACTTTTTGTCTTTTAAAAATAAAGTGACTTTATCTATGGAAAAAGGTAATGGTGATGAAAATCTTGATAATGTTATTAATATAGATGATTTTGAATTACTTAGAACTACTGCTATATATGGTGCTAATGCTTCTGGTAAATCTAATATATTAAAAGCATTGTCTTGTGCAATGTTAATGATTAGAAATTCTAGTTCAATACCAATTGGTGGCAAATGGAGTTTTATTAAACCTTTTTTGTTTGATGAAGTTAGTAAAAATGAACCAAGTGAGTTTGAGTTTATATTTATTGTCAAAGGTATTAAGTATAGATATTTTTTTAGTGCTGATGCTGATAGAGTTTATGATGAAGTTTTAGATGCTTATTATAGTCAAAAACCAACTAATATTTTTACAAGAACTAATACAAATGTTTATGATTTTAAAGTTGATAAAGTTAAATTGGAATCATTATCAACGAATAATACGGATAATAAATTATTTTTATCTACTGCTACTACTTGGAATTATGAAAAAACAAAAGATGCATATTTATGGTTTGCTAATTCTATTGATATATATGATTCATTTAATGATATAGAAGATAAAGATTTGATTGATTATAGTAACAATGATAGTGATTTAAAAGAGTTTACTTTAAGGTTATTAAAAGAAGCTGATATCTTAATAAAAGATATAACTGTTGATTATGAGGAAAAAGAAATGGATAGTGCTATGGTTGATATGTTAATTCCGCCATTAGCAAGAACGGGCGAAAAGTTTAAAGTTAAAAATGTTAATATTGAACTTGAACATGAAATTGTTGACGATGATAATAATAGTCATACTTATAGGCTTAATTTTAACGCGGAATCTTCTGGGACACGAGTTTTGTTTGCTTTTGCACCATTTTTAAGAAGAGCTTTTGCTACTACTAAAGTTGTTGTCGTTGATGAACTTGAAAAGAGTATGCATCCTGCTTTAGTTGAGTTTATTATTAAACTATTTAATAATAAAGAAATTAATAAAGCTAATAGTCAATTAATATTTACAACACATGCTACTAATTTGCTTAATTTAGATTTGTTTAGAAGAGACCAAATCTGGTTTACTGAAAAAAATCCAATAAATGGTGTTTCTGATTTGTATCCACTTGATTCATTTTCTGTTAGAAAGAATGAAAATATTCAAAAAGGTTATATAAATGGTAGATATGGTGCTATTCCATTTATTAAAGATATTGATTTATGGCTAGGAGACAATTAAAGCATAATAAGAAGAAACCTTTAATTGTAATATGTTCAGAAGGTGGTAAAAAATCTTCAGAATATTATTATTTTAGAAATTATGCTAATCGTAATTTAAGAATTCAGTTTTCTACAGGTAATAGTACTGATCCTAAAGGAATGCTGGAGGATTTATTAAAGTATATTCGCAATGAGGATATTTCTTCTGAAGAAAATTGTAGAATATTTTTGGTTTTAGATACAGATTTAGATGAAAAAAGAATTAAATGTATAAAAGATATAAAAGAAGAATGTGTTTTAAATAATATAGAAATAATTACATCTACTCCTACTTTTGAGATATGGTATATGATGCATTATCGAAGTAATAGGTTGATGTTTAAAACTAGTAAAGATGTAAAAAAAGAATTACATAACTTAAATGGTGTTTACACAGAAAGTATGGATATGTATAGAATTATTAAGGATTCAACGGATACTGCAAGAAAAATAGCAATGTCTTTTGAGGAGAGGGCTATTAAAAATAATGAAGAGTTATTATTTTCTAATCCTCATACTAGTGTGTATAAAATATTAAATGCAGTAGATGAACTTAATGAACTTTATAAATAATAGAGTACTTTAATATAAGTATTCTTTTATTTTGTTGTTTGGAATCTATAGGAATGAAATGTAGAAAAGTGTAGGAATAAAACTTCATAATTTATAGGATTTTTATTGATGTTATGTTTAGAATATGATATATTTTTGGTGGAATGGTTAGTGCTTCTTATATAAGACCTGATGGGGTTTATGTAGTGCCTATTACTGCTCTTAAGAATTAAATGTTTTAAAAGTACAAAAATTAAAAAATAATTGTACTTTTTCTTTTTTTGTAACTTTTTGTCATTTTTGCGCATAAACTTTTTTTAATTGTGTTATAGTGTTTTATGATAAGGAGTGTTTAATATGTTAAGTAGTGATTTTTATAGGGAGTTTGTTGGTAATGATGATTTTATGGGTTATGATTTGCTTAATTATTTGAGGTTCAATGATAAGGATTTTAATGATATAGTGTCTTTGGGACTTAGAACTGGGTTTATTAGAAAGTTTAATGATTTAGAATGGGATAAGGTTTCTTCGATTGATTATAATATGGATAATCTTTTGTCTGATTTTTTGGTTTTTTTTAAAGATGGTTATAATATTGGTGCTTCTGAATGTGTTGTAAAAATGCTTTATATTAAGTATAATGATGTTGATATAGTTTATGGGAGGTTGCCTGTTTTGGATGGGATTGTTTGTTCTAAGGGTAAGGAGCATTGGTGGTTGGAGACTGATGAGTATATTATTGATCCTTCTTTGCTTTTGGTTTTTAATCCTGTTTATAGGGATAAGATGGGTTATATTGAAGATGGACGTATTTTTTATGAGGATTTAATTGATGGGAAGGGTAGATATGTATAAGAAGGTTTATGTAGAGATTACTAATTGTTGTAATCTTAGTTGTGATTTTTGTATTGGTAATAAACGTGATAAGGGTTTTATTGATGTTAATAGTTTTAATATTATTTTGGATAAGTTAAAGGGTTATACTAAGTATTTATATTTGCATGTAATGGGTGAACCTTTATTGCATCCAAGGATTAATGAGCTTATTGATATGGCGTCTTTTTCTTATTATGTTAATATTACTACTAATGGGTATTTAATAGATAGATTAAAGAGTAATAAAGTAAGACAATTAAATATATCTATTCATAGTTATGATGAGAAGTATGGTGTTTGTTTAATTGATTATATGAATAGTATATTTGATGTTGTTGATAAATTGCCTGATACTTATATATCTTATAGATTATGGGTTTCTAATAGTAATAGTGATAAAATTATTTCTATATTAGAGAAACATTATAATACTAAGATTAATGTAAATGATTCTATTAAACTTAAGGATAGAGTATTTGTTAGTTTTAATGAGTCTTTTATATGGCCTAGTTTGGATAATGAAATGAGTAATAGTAATGGTACTTGTTATGCTTTAAGGGATCATATTGGTATTTTAGTAGATGGCAGTATAGTTCCTTGTTGTTTGGATTCTAATGGGGATATAGTTTTTGGGAATATTTATAAAGATAGTTTAGATGATGTTATTAATAGTGATCGTTATGTTAACATGCTTAATGGATTTAGGAATGGTATTAAGTGCGAAGAGTTATGTAAGAAGTGTGATTTTTTAAAGAAATGATAAAACCGATGGTGTTTCTTATTGGAAATAAGTTTTGCTGGCTTTTGCTGGTTTTTTGCCAACTTTTCACCGGTTTTTACCAAGTTTTCACCAGTATATATAAAACAAATAATACTTATTAATTATGTTTTATTTGTTTTTTTGTAACTTTTTGTCATTTTTGCGCATAAACTATTTTATTTTATGTTATAGTGGTTTATGATATAACTATATTATACTAACAAAATTATAGAGTTATTATATTAATATTTTTAATAATTTTAGTGGCTAAAAAAGTTTTGTTTTTTAAAAAGTGATTTTTGATATTGAAAAGTGAAAATTATTGTTGTATAATTTAGATATCATAGACAGAATTTTGTCGTGTTTAAGAAAATTGGAGGTAAAAATGGAAACTAAAAAGAAGAAAACATTAATGCTTGTTGCTATTTCACTTTTTAGTATTGCAATAGTATCTTTTGGTACTTATGCATTATGGAATAGTGAGTTGTTAACAGGTAATAATAGTATATCATCTGGACAGGTTAAGATGAGTTATACTGAAACAAATGAAATAGGAATGGATAATGCACTTCCTATTAAAGATGAAGAAGGTATGGCACTTACTAATTATTTTGATTTTCAAGTGTTGTCTTATATTAAGACTAGAGCAAATGATAATACACAAAGAAAGATTAATTATAAAGTAGTACTAGAACCAATTACAGTTGAAAATGCTTTAAGTGATAGTGAGATTAAAGTATATCTTACTAAAGTAGAGGGTGCTACTGAAACAGTAGTAGTACAACCAACAACAATTGATCAAATAAATAATTATATACTTAGTTCACAAGATGAAGTTTTTTCAAATAATAAGGCTGAGGTAGTAACTAGTTATAGACTTAGAGCATGGATTGATTCTAAGGTTGATACTAATAAGCTTAGTGCAAAGAAATACTCTTAT
>CAKOIB010000015.1 GCA_934086255.1 uncultured Bacilli bacterium | reverse complement strand
TAGTAAGGAGTAAATATGAATTATTATAATGAAATAAAAAATAAATTAGTGGATAATGAAATATATTCAAAAGTAAAAGACTATTCGAAGGAAAGACATAAAGTTATTACATATTTTGAAATTGGCAAGTTGCTAAATGATGCAGGTGGAAAATATGGAGATAATATTATAGATGAATATTCTAAAAAATTAGTTGTTGAAGTTGGTAAAAAATATAACAGAAGAACATTATTTAGGATGAAACAATTCTATAGTATGTTTAGTAATGAAAAAGTGTCGCAGCTTGCGACACAATTGTCTTGGAGCCATTATGTTGAGTTATTACCTTTAAAAAATATAGATGAAATAAGGTATTATATCAATATCTGTAGAGAACAAAATATTGGGCGTGATTTATTAAGAGAAAAGATTCGCAATAATGAATACAATAGATTACCAATCGAAACTAAAAACAAATTAATACTTGATGATAAGATTGAAGCAAAAGATTTAGTACCAAATCCAATATTAATTAGAAATAAGAATAATATTGAGATATTTAACGAAAAAGCATTACATAATTTAATATTAGAAGATATAGAATCATTTATGAGAGAACTTGGTAATTCATTTAGTTTTATAGGTAGTGAATATAAAATAAAAATAGGTGATAGAAATCATTATATAGATTTGTTATTATTTAATATAAAGTTTAATTGTTATGTAGTAATTGAATTAAAAGTTAACCAATTTAAAGTTGAATATATTTCACGGGTTCAAAAGTATATGAATTATATAGATAAAAACATAAAAGAAATAAGTAACAATAATACAATGGGAATATTAATATGCAAAAGAGAAAACAAATTTGTAATAGAATACTGTTCAGATGAAAGAATTGCCATTAGAGAATATGAACTTATATGATACGATAGTTAATAATATTTTAATTTAAATAACTAATTTAATCTTATAATCATCAAATAGTAGAGTTATTTTCGAATAAAAAAATATAAGAACATCGACATATATCAATTTATTTGTATTACGATAATGAAAAATCAAAACTAGAAAAGAGTTTATAGATAAATAAAACCAAAATATTCAATAATATCAGTAGGTAAAAACAATAGATATAATCATCCAAACAAAGAGACATTAAATAATTTAGAAAAATCTGAGATATATAGAATAGATCAAGATGGAAGTGTTACATTTGAAATTAGAAAGAACAAGTCAAAAATTAAGACTTGCAGTCCATAGAAAGGAAGATGATAAAATGAATGAAATAAAAGAATATACAAAAAAAGTTTTCGAAGATATTAAGCATATTGATGAGAATGGTAATGAATATTGGAATGCACGAGAATTACAAAAAGTTTTAGGATATCAACAATGGCGAAGTATAAATGATTTAATTGAAAGGGCTAAAGTTGCATGTGAAGAAAGCAAATATAATATAGATGATCATTTTGCGGTACAACGCAAAATGATAAAACTAGCAAAAGGTGCAACAAGAAAAGTTATAGATTACAAATTATCTAGATATGCATGTTATTTAATAGTAATGAATGGTAATCCTAAAAAAGAAATAATAGCACTTGCTCAAACTTATTTTGCAATACAAACAAGAAAACAAGAACTATCTGAAAAAGAGTATAATGAGCTTAATGAAGATGAGAAAAGATTATATCGGAGAAATCAAGCAAGAAAAGGAAATTATAATTTAAATAAAACAGCAGTTAAAAGTGGAGTAAAAGATTTAGCTAGATTTCATAATGCAGGATATAAGGGTCTTTATAATGGTGAAACAGCAGACGATATTTTTAAAAGAAAAAAGCTCAGATATAGAGAAGATATACTAGATAACATGGGTAGCGAAGAACTCGCAGATAATATATTTAGAATTGCTCAAACAGATGCTAAATTAAAAAGAGATAAAGTTGATAATGAGTATAAAGCAAACTATGTTCATTATGAAGTAGGAAAAGAAATAAGAAATAGCATCAAAAGATTAGGAGGAACAATGCCAGAAGATCTACCAACACCATACAAAAGTTTAAAAGAATTAGAAAAAGAAACTAAAAAACTAGAGACAAAAAATCTCGATTAATACAATAAACATACTACAAAAACTAATAAAATAATTATAATATTTCAGACCATTTTTTGAGTTCAATAATATAATCACAACATGTGACAATTTCAAAAAATAAAAAACTAAGAATTATTTAAAAAAGCTTATAAATAAATATAAATCAAATAAGAATAAAACTAAATAAAACTACATATACTAAACATGTAACATCTAAAAACTAAATACATAAAATATATTATAAAGGGACAACGCTAATCGCTAGCCCTTTAGCGTTTATATAGATCAAAGAGCTTAAATGCTCTTTTTATTTACTTACTAATAATTAAGTGATAAAATTATATCAAGGAGTGATAACATGGACGATAAAAGATTCAAAATGATTGATGAAGAGTTTATTTGTAAAAATTGCAACACCATAGTAAAAACACTTGGTTATACTGCAAGAGACCATTGTCCTAATTGTTTATACTCAATTCACATAGACAACAACCCTGGTGATAGAAAATGCACCTGTCAAGGTTTCTTAAAACCAATCGGAGTAGAAAAACATAAAGATACATACAAAATAATATATAAATGTGAAAAATGTAAAGAAATCAAAAAAAATATATGTGCAAAAGACGATAACATGGATGAAATAATAAGGCTAAGTGTTATAAATGATTAAGGAGTAAAAATGAAAAAAGTAGTAAAAAGAATTATATTATTATTTATAGTAATACTATTATTACAATTAATATCTTATATCTTTAAAAAAGAACATGATATAAACTATGAACTAAATTATAAAGATCAAAACTATAAAATACATGAAATATATAAAGACAATAGATATAACTTTGAAATAAATATAGATAACAATTACTTTGTATTAGACACACAAAACCTATACCATAAAAAGAAAAAAGTAATAGATAAAATATACTATTATGACACCGAAGACATAAAATGCATCTATACACCACTGGAAAATACCAATATAATCTGTCTAGAAAACTCTAAATTAAAATCCTACTACGAATCATCCAAACACATTAAATCATTCGTAAAAGATTTAAAACAACTAGGATACACAAACCCTTCATGGGACATAAAAGACTCAAAAATAAAAACAATAGACCAAGTCGAAGTCTATCAAGATAATATAAGCGATAATACATACATTTACCTTTATAAATACAATGGATTCTTTAAAATAACCAATAAATACTTAAGTAAAATAAATACATTCAAAAACGATACATATCTAAACACACTAGGAGTCCAAATAGATAAATACTATGTAATACCAAACTATGATGATAAACATGATTTTAAAGAAATATATGTTTACAACATGAAAAATGATAAAAAGAAAACAATTAAATTAAAAAACAAAATATCAACAGACTCATACATAAATGGAGTAGTCGATAAAAAAATATATCTAACAGACAAAGACAATCTAATTCAATATAAAATAGATCCTAAAAAAAGAAAAGTTGAAGAAGTAGGCAATATCAATGATGGAGGACTAACATATCAAAACAATGAGTTTAAATCTATAAATATGTATGAATTTAGAAAAACACAAATAAAATATGAACAAAACTATACTGATATAATATCTAACTATCAATATATAAACAAAGTAAATAATAATTACTATTACCTTAACAATAATACATTTTATAAGTATAATTCTACATTTGGTGTAACACAAGTCTTATTTAAAAGTGAAGCAGAAAACATTGTAATGAATAATGAAGACATATACTTCATAAAAGACAATAAACTATATTTATATGATGGATACCTAAAAGAAATATTAAAATATGATGAGTTATCATTCAATAGTGATAATAGATACGCAGTATACAAAAAATAATAAGGAGGAACCATGCCATTAAAAGATGAAAATACTAAAATAAGAAGTATTGATGATGAATTAAAAAGATTAACCGAAGAATTAGGACTAGTAATAGAAATACCTGATATAAAAGAAAATAAAGATAAAGATGAAAAAAAAGAAGACAAAGAGTAAAATAAAACTCTTTTTTTCATACAATTAAATGAGGTGAACTAACTATGGAAGAATACACAGTAAAAGAAAATGATACCATATTTTCTATATCAAACTTATACGGTATACCACCAATAGAAATAATAAGAACAAACAATCTAAAACAACCATACAACATCTTAAAAGGACAAGTACTAAATATTCCTACAACTACATACAATATATATGATAGATATACAGTAACAAATAAAGATACACTATATAGCATCGCTAAAAATGCAAATACTACAACCGATATAATCGAAGCAATAAATGGATTAGAAAAAAACGAATACATCTATGTAGGACAAACTCTTTTAATACCAAAAAAAGATATAAAAATATACATAACAAAAGAAGGAGACACCCTAGATGATGTATCAGACTACTTAAAAGTAGGAGCCCTAGACATAATCTATAACAATAATAATATTTTCTTACTACCAGATCAATTAATAACATACAGAAAATATTGATTTTTAAACAAAAATATGCTATAATTAATAAAACAAATGGCACATTATTCTAGTCAATAATTTATTACGAAGGTGGGGCTAAAAATCCACTAAAGAGCACATCGATGAAGTCCTTGGTGTTTGCTTCATACGCCCAGTTTGGGGTGGATGCTGAGGGTTAAGAATTTATGGGCGACTATAATGGCATATAGCAACCGACCCATTTATTCGTGGAGACTTATTCTTGTGAAAAGCCTATACAGATAACCTTGACGGACTTTTTACGAAATAAGTAAGAACCTATTATGTGGCGAAAGTTATGAATAGAGTAGCTTGGCTTGAGTGATTATTTGGGATTATGGATAAGTTTTTTATTACATGGCCAGTGATAAATAATTTGGTAACCATATGAAACTATAATTGCAAAAGAGCATAGTAATAATAATTATTGCTGGGGAAAACCCCTAGAGTGACATCTCATAGGATTGCAGTGCGTACTAAGTGGTAATCAAGTCGTAGATATGGTGACATACTACTATTTCTTTTAAAAGGGAACTGCTACACTGGTAACGGTAAGTAAGAAATAGGGAAATCCAACTTGACCTAAGACGTAAAGTTAACTATGACATAGCCATTCTTTAAGACCTTTAGGTCTTTTTTTAAACTAATTAATTTGTTATAATTAATAAAAAAGGAAGAGATTAAATGAAACAAAAACAAAAAGTAGATAAAAAATGGATACTAACAATAACATCAATTGCTTTTACTATATCATTATTACTATCCTTAATATCAGAACTTATAATACCAAATGTATTCATCATAGTAAGCATTATTTTAGTACTAATATTCATACTACTAGGAATAATCTTTGATATAATCGGAGTAGCAGTATCAACAAGTGATGATAAATCATTTCACAGCATGGCCTCACAAAAAGTAATGGGTTCAAAAACTGCAATCAACTTTATAAAAAACAAAGAAAAAGTATCATCATTCTGCAACGATGTAATCGGAGACATATGCGGAGTAGTAAGCGGTAGCTGTGGACTTTCAATAGCCATAAAACTATCTAATATACTAAACATAAATCCAGTACTAACAACAATCTTAATAACAAGCATAATATCCGCTTTAACAATCGGAGGTAAAGCAATAGGAAAAACATACGCACTAACAAAAAACAACCAAATAGTATATAAAACCGCTAAAATAATGAATATTTTCTCAAAAAAAACAATATAAACTAGATTTTTTCTTAATTATTTGGTATAATCTTAACCAGTCAAAGGGGTGATACAATGATACCAACAGTATGTATAGTAGGAAGACCAAACGTTGGAAAATCCACACTATTCAATAAATTAGTAGGTAAAAAAATATCAATAATCGAAGACACACCAGGAGTCACAAGAGACAGAATCTATGGAGAAGTAAACTATCGTGGATACAACTTCAACCTAATAGACACCGGAGGAATAGATGTTTCAAAAGAACTATTCAACAATGAAATAAAAGTCCAAGTAGAAATCGGAGTAATCGAAGCAGATAAAATAATATTTGTAGTAGACGCCAAAGAAGGACTAACTACAAACGATCTTGAAGTAAGAGACTTACTTAGAAAATCAGGAAAAGAAGTAATCGTTGCAATAAATAAAGTAGACAATAAACAAGCAGAAAACCATCTATATGATTTCTATGAACTTGGTTTTGATAAATACATAGAAATAAGTGGCGAACATAACAAAGGAATCGCCGATCTTTTAGATGAAATAGTAACAGACTTTAAACAAAAACAAAAAGAAGAAACAGACATTACTAAAATCTGTGTCATAGGAAGACCAAACGTTGGAAAAAGTAGTCTAGTAAATGCTTTATTAAACGAAGAAAGAGTAATAGTAAGCAATATTGCCGGAACAACAAGAGACGCAATAGATATAGACTTTAAATACGATAAAGAAGACTACATTCTAATAGACACCGCAGGAATGAGAAAAAAAGGAAAAGTATTCGAAGCAATAGAAAAATACAGCCTTCTTAGAAGCATGCGTGCAATAGATCGTGCTGATATTTGCTTACTTGTTATAAATAGAGAAGAAGGAATAATAGAACACGATAAACACATCGCAGGATATGCAATAGAAAAAGGAAAAGGAATAATAATTGTTGTAAACAAATGGGACACAGTAGAAGAAAAAGATAAAGATATAAAAAGCTTTACCAAAGAACTACGTGAAGAATTCAAATTCATTCCATATGCACCAATAGTATTCCTATCTGCACTAACTAAAAAAAGAATACATACTCTAATGCCTGAAGTAAAAAAAGTAAAACAAAACATAATAAAAGAAATAAAAACAAGTACTTTAAACAACATTATTCAAGAAGCATATCAACTAAACCCAGCACCATCATACAAAGGACAAAGACTAAAAATATATTATGTTTATCAAACAGGAACCAAACCACCTAAGTTTACATTCAATGTAAATGATAAAGGACTAGTACATTTCTCATATGAACGCTACATAGAAAACAAAATAAGAGAAAACTTTGACTTTGAAGGAACACCAATACAAATCCAATTTAAAAACAAAAATGACATACTTTGATAAATTCATTGATTTCATAACAAGACACAACTTGTATGAAAACAAAAGTTTTATAGCAATAAGCAATAAAACAACAAATATAGATTACTATAACGAAGAAACAAGAGATTTTATTGGATGTTTTTATAAAGTAGAAAACGAAATTATAACAGATTTTAAAGTATGCGTTCCAGAAATAATAGATGAAAAAACACTATTAATAAACATACACGAATATGTACATGCCTTAATAATATATAATAGTCTAGGTAAAAAAGAAGATATAGGTTTAGAAAAAGAAGTACTATCAATGATGTACGAAGAAATGTATGCTGTAGAAAGCGATGAAACAAGCATAAAAGATTACTTAAAAAACCATAAAGAAATGCTAAATGAAATGAATAGTGATGAATACACAATAGGTTCAAAAGTAAAAGATGAAATAATGTATATATACCCTGATCTAAAAACACAATTAAAATATGCAAAAATACTAGCTAAAACATATAAAAACTAGTATCAAAAAAACACCCTCTACATAAATTATATTAGTAGGGGGTTTTATTTTTGAAATTAAGTGATAGTTTCTTCAAAAAAGTAGAAAAAAAAACTAATGTCGATAAGAACACAATACTTTCATTAGCAGAAAAACTACAAAACAACAACATGAAAAACGAAGAAGCACTAAGAGACGTTATAAAAGAAATAAGTACATTAACAGGAAAAGAAGTCTCAAAAGAAAAAGAAGACAAAATCATCAATACAATCATGAATGATAAAGTACCTGATAATTTAGATAAATATGTAAATTAAAAAGACATTAATTAATGTCTTTATCTTGATTAATCAAATTAATAAGTTCATCCGTATAAGTAGATGATCTTTTTATGCCTTCTATAGCTTCACTATTATCATTAGAACCTACAGTAGTATCCATACTCTTAGTATTAACAACACTATTATCATTAGAATTAACATTAGTAGAACTATCTAAAGAATTATCTATTTTAAAAGTATCATTATTTAAAACATTATTATCCAAAGAATTACCAGGATACCCAACATCAACTTTATCTTCATCTTTAGCATCAACATTAGGATTAGTATCTATACTATCAACCCTTAAAGTATTAAAAATATTATTATTAACTTCATTCTTAATAGGCTCTGCATCCTTTGAAACACTACTTACATCATTACCACTAGGTATACTAACAACATTATTAGTCTTTATAGCATCATCAATACTCTTATTAATAACCTCATCATCTAATCTATCATCAATATTTTTCATACCAATATTTTCCGGAGCATCATTTACTATATCATTAAACTCATTAGCCTTAGCACTAAACACATCATCAACATCATCATCCAAATCGACTAACTTAAATACTTCCTCAAAAGTAGTAATACCATTCATAATCTTTATAAGTCCATCTTGAAGAAGAGTCTTAACACCTTTTTGATAAATAAGTTTTCTAAGAGCATGTCTATCTTCATCTTTATTAATTGCATCCCTTATTTCTTCATTAATAAGAAGCACTTCTTGCAAAGCAATTCTTCCCTTATAACCATTATGACACTCTTCACACTTACCAGGCTCATAAACCTCATTAACATCAAGACCAAGAGATTTCTTAAAAATCTTCTTTTCACCCTCAGTAGTAGGTCTTTTTTTTGCACACTTTTTACACAATCTCTTAGCAAGAGTTTGTGAAATAATTCCCTTTAAAGAACTAGCAAGCAAATACCTTTCAACATCCATATCAATAAGTCTTTCAATAGTAGTCAAAGAATTATTAGTATGCAATGTAGACAATACTAAATGCCCAGTAATTGAAGCACGAACCGCTATTTTAGCAGTCTCACTATCCCTTATTTCCCCAATTAGTACTATATTCGGATCCTGTCTTAAAATAGAACGAAGAACACTAGCAAAGTCAAGTCCTATTTCAGGATTAACTTGCACTTGATTAATACCTTCAATATTCATTTCTACTGGATCTTCAACAGTAATAATATTAGTTTCTTCACGATTAAGCCTTTGTAAAATAGAATAAACAGTAGTACTTTTACCAGAACCAGTCGCACCAGTAACTAAAATAATACCATTTGGATTAGCAATCATCTTTAAAATAATATTATAATTTTCATCAGTAAAACCAAGAGTTTCAAGACCCTTCAAACTCATTGAATAATCAAGAATTCTTATTACAATCTTTTCACCAAAAGAAGTAGGAAGAGCAGAAACACGCATATCCAAATCCATTCCTTCAAGAGTAGTCTTAATCGCACCATCTTGTGGTAAACGAGACTCAGTAATATTCATTCCTGCAAGTAACTTAACCCTTGTTACTAAGTTTCTTTTATACTTATTCTCAATAATTGCATAATCAATCAAACTACCATCAATTCTTATCCTTATTTTTAAGTAATTTTCCATTGGATCAAAATGAATATCACTTGCATTTCTCTTAACAGAATCAATGATTATTTCATTTACTATATCAACAATTGGAGTATTTAAAAAATCAAATTCTCTCATAAAATCCCTCTTTATTCTCATATTCTTTTAATTTACACTAGAAATTATTATATAAATATTATATAATAGATTTAGTTAATAATCAAGGGTGATTTTATATGAAAATAAAAAAGAATAATAAAGGGTTCGCACTAGCGGAAATACTAGCAGTAACACTAGTAATGATGGTAATATTTACAGTACTATATAGTAACTTCATGCCACTTTCAGGTGAATATGCAAGAAGTGAAAACTATAATGATATATCAAGTCAATACGAACTACATTACTTTAGAAAACTATTCCAAGAATACATAACAGATGAGGCACTACAACAACAAGCAAATAATGAAATAAGTACAAATAAATATATTCTTTTAATAGGACACGATACAAATGGTAATGAAAAATCTTGTGATTCACTCGCAGGTACCAACAAAGATATATGTACAAATCTAAAAGCCAAACTAAATCCTACATTAATACTAACTAACTATAATATATCAAGTCTAAAAAATGAATTAAAAAAAGACACAAATAAATTACCAGATCTTAGAACCTATATATTAAGTTTACCTGATTATAATGATAGAGACAATCAACAAGAAATATATAGACTAATTATAAAAACTAATTCTGGTTATGCCAATGTTAAATTAAAATATGAAAAAGATGATATACCAAAAATAGATACAAGCGGAGCTAATGCACCAAAACTTACAAGTAACATGATACCAGTATACTATGATGAAACAGCAAAACAATGGAAAAAGGCAGACTCGTCTAATAACAATAGTAATTGGTACAACTATAGCAATAAGATGTGGGCAAATGCAGTAACCGTTACAAGCACAAATAGAACTAAATATTTAAATGCAAGTGCAGGAACTACAATACCAATGAGTGATATTAATACAATGTGGGTATGGATACCTAGATATACTTACACATATTTAAATACCAATACACCACAAGAAATAAATGTTAAGTTTGAGAGTGGTACAAATAGTTCTGGTACAATAAAATGTAATGATGCAGTAACAGGTACTAGTAGTACAAGTGAAACATGTACAGATAGTACAAATGGAAGTTTAAAAGCAGGAACAAGTACATATACCCATCCAGCATTCTGGTGGGATAAGAATGACAACAACGTAAGAGAAACTGGAGAAGAACTAACAGGAATATGGGTAGGTAAGTTTGAAGTATCAAGTAATATTTCATGTACTCCAACAAATACATCAGCAGTAGGTTCAGGATGTAACTTACAAACAATAAGACCTCAGATAAAACCAGATGTAACATCATGGAGAGGAGCACAAGTAGGAACATTATTTAATGGAATCCAAAAGATGAGAGAATCTGGAAATCAATATGGTTTTAGTACAAGTGATGAAACTCATATGATAAAAAATATGGAATGGGGCGCAGTAGCATATCTATCACATAGTAAATATGGAATAAATAAAGAAGTAGCAATAAATAGTGCAAATACATATACAACAGGATGTGGACCACAAAGTGAAGGATCTACATCAAGTGGTACAGCTTGTAATTCATATACAACAACATTAGGACAAAGTACATCAACAACAGGAAACATCACAGGAATATATGACTTAAGTGGTGGTTCATGGGAATATATGATGGGTAACATGGTATGGACAAATGGACAACCTATGGTTGGAAGTGCAACAACTAACAACATGAACTCAGCATTCACAGGAATCTTAGTTAAGGGGACATCATTTACAGGAACATATGCATTCCCAAGTAAAAGATACTATGATAAATACAGTTATGGTGAGAGCAATACACAATATACAAGAGGAAAACTAGGAGACGCAACAAAAGAAATGGCGCCAACAGGAATACATGGTAATTGGTACGCAGATTATGCAAGCTTTATCTATTCTAATTCATCATGGTTTGTCCGTGGTGGAAATCATAGTGCTGGGACAAATGCAGGCCTTTTCTACTTTGGACATGACACAGGACTTTCAAATATAAATGTTTCAACTAGAGCAGTCGTCTCAAACTAATAAGGAGGTACACATGAAATTAAATAATAAAGGAATAACCCTAGTCGAAGTAATAGTATCATTTGCACTCCTTATGATCATACTCGTTGGACTATTCAATATAATAATGGAAGTAAAATCAGATGTTACTGATAAACAAATGGAAAAAGAGTTCAAAGACTTTGATAATCTAATGATTGCAAGAATACAAGGAGATCTTATAAAAAATAAAGTTACTAGTTGTGAAAACTTATCACAAGAAAAATCAATAGACTGCAACTTCAATGGTACAAAAAGAAATATAAAAATAGACAATGGTAAAATAATATATAACAATGTCACTTATGAAATACCATATTTCAGCAACACTGAAATACTATCACAATCATCATCAAGCAAAATAAACCTGGAAAATAACATCCTGACAATAACACTTGAATATAGCTATGTCGATGGTACAAAAAAATTCGGATTTACAATAGTCCATCCATTAAGTGAAATAACACAATCGCAATAAGTGCACTTATAACACCATGAATAACTCTAGCAAGCAGAAAGGGTAAATATTTTACTCTTTTTTTATTTAATATATTCATTATTTGTGTATGAACAGAAAATCCGCCAAAACTTATAAAAAATGTAGATAAAAACACTTTTAAATATAAATCATCATAAAAAGATATAGTTCTTAAACCAGTAGTCATCTCAATAACACCTTTAAAAAACACATTACAAGGCAAAATACCAATAATTATTTGAAAAGTTACAATAATACCAAATATTAAAATCATAGTATTAATTGCATCCTTTATACCATTTAAAAAAACACTAAAAAAATTAGTAGTATTAATTCTATTAACAAGATCCTTAATACTTTTTCTAACATCAATGACTTCAGTTATATTAGATTTATTATAACTCCTAAAAACAATACCTACTAAAACATTACCAATAACATGAGAAATTAATATAATAAAACCTAAATTAATACTACCAAGAAACATGACACCAACTGTATTTACAATAAACAAAGGATTAGAAAAAAAAGTAAATGTTAATATCTTCGAAGCATCATAAGAATCAATTTTCTTCTTATCCATTAACATATCAATATACTTAGCACTACTAGGAAAACCAGTAATCATACTCATAAAAAAAACAAAACTAGCATTACTATTAACTAAAAACAATTTATTAAAAACTTTATAAAAAATACTACCTAAAAACTCAGGTATACCAATTTCTACTAAAATATATGATATAATAAACATAGGAAATAGTGATGGGAAAATATTCTTAATAAATAATTCATAACTAAAAAATATAGAATCGTTTACTACATTAGAATTAACAAACATAAAAAAAATAACAAAAGACAAACATAACATAACCATTAAAGAATAAAACTTTTTTTTCATACTTTCCTCACTTTCCTGTTATAATTATATTAAGGAGAAAACAATCTATGAAAAATAAAATAATTACAAATATTAAAAACTTTTTTGATAAAAAAACAATAATCTATACAATAACCTTAGTAATATTCATTTCAATAATGCTTATACCAGTAGATTACTATATAACTATTGGGGGAGGAACAATGAACCTTGATAAAGATATAAAAATAACAAATGAAAAAAAGAAAAATGGCTCAATAAATGCAACCTATGTAACAGAGTTAAAAGGTAATGTTATTACATATCTTTTATCATATATAATACCAAGCTTTGAAAAAGAAAAAGTAAAAGATGTAACATATAAAAAAGAAACAAAAGAAAACTATGAATTTAGAGAAAAGATGTACTTTAATCAATCAATAAATAATGCAATATTTGTAGCATACACCAACTCAAATAAAAAAATAACCACTACCAAAAGTGACTTATATGTAATATACATAGATGACTTTGCAACAACAAATCTAAAAACAAAAGATAAAATAATCGAAGTAGATAATATTAAAATAAATGATGCATCACAAATAAAAGAAATAATAAATAAAAAAAATGAAAATGATGATGTAATAATAAAAGTACAAAGAAATAATAAAGAAATAATTACTAAAACAAAAATAAAACTAATAGACAATGAAAAAAGAATGGGAGTATACATCTTAAATGATTATAACTATGAAGTGGATCCTAAAATAACATTTGACTTCTCAGGTAAACAAAGTGGACCATCCGGAGGATTAATGCTATCTCTATCAATATATAATAAACTTAATAATACTGACATAACTAAAGGTAATAAAGTATGTGGAACAGGCACTATTGATAAAGATGGTATAGTCGGAGAAATTGGAGGAGTAAAATATAAACTACTCGGAGCAAAAAGAAAAAAATGTGATATATTCCTAGTACCTAAAGAAAACTATGATGAAGCATACAACACTATAAAAGAAAAAAACTATAAATTAAAATTATATAAAGTTGAAACATTTAACGATGCATTAAAAGTGTTAAAAACACTTCAAAATAAATAATTAATGTGTTAAAATATAAAATGAGGTGAGACTATAATGAAAGAAGTAAAAACTAAAAACTATTTTGTATTATTATTAATAATTCTATCAACAATTATAATAAGTTTATACTTATTTTCTTGGTATAAACAATATGATAATAATAAATTAAATGATCCAGTAATAACAGATACCCTTATGGAAGTAAAATATAATAATCTATCAAACATACTACAAGAAAGAGACTTCCTTGTAGTATATATGTGTACTACTAGTGAAAAAACATGTCGTAGTTTTGAATCAAAGTTTAAAAAATATATCACTAGTAATAATCTAAACGATGATATAGTATATTTAAACCTTGGATTTAAAAGTGATGAAAATGATTATTCTACTAAAATATATAATAAATATAAAAGTAGTGACTTAGTAAAAAAAGTAAATAAATATCCAACACTATTAGTATTTAAAAGTGGTAAAATTATAGATATATTATCATCAGATGACAAAGTACTAACAATAAACGAAATAGAACAATTCTTAAAAGGATATGAAATATGATAAACATAGTACTATATGAACCAGAAATACCACAAAATACTGGAAACATTATGAGAACATGTGTAGCAACTGGAGCTAAACTACATCTTATAAAACCACTTGGTTTTGAACTAGATGAAAAAAGAATAAGAAGAAGTGGAGTAAACTATATAGATAAATTAAAGTATGAAGTATATGAAAACTTTGATGACTTTAAAAATAAAAACAAAGGAACATATTACTATTTCACAAGATATGGTAAAAAACCTCATAGTAGTTTTAACTATAAAGAAGATATAAATAAAGATATTTACTTAATATTTGGTAAAGAAAGCACAGGTATACCAAAAGAAATATTACAAAAAGACTTAGAACACTGTATGAGAATACCAATGACAAGTGATGTAAGAAGTCTTAATCTTTCAAATTGTGTTGCAATAGTTTTATATGAAGTATTAAGACAATTTGATTATAATGATCTATTGAGAACAGAACCACATAAAGGAGAAAACTTTATCGAAGAATAGCATTAATAAAATAACGATAAATACTTGTATAAAACTACTAAAAGTAGTATATTATATATAAAGAAGCACGTTCCTTGAACGCCGTCTTCTTGTGTTGACGAAAGATGCGACGCTTCTCTATATCAGAGAGACGTCGCATTTATTATAACTATTACTTAAAATATTTTAAGAAGATAATTAATAATAAAATAATAACTACAAATTGTAGCAAAATGACAAAGTCTTTTTTACTCATCATAATTATCACCTCATTTCTTAAAAAAAGATAATGAAGACGGCGCCCAAAGATACGTGCAATATAAATATAACAAATAAATGTTTGCGTGTCAAGTTTATTGAGAGTAGAAAAATCTAACAAGAAATAGTACTTGAAAAAGTGGTATTTTTGTTATAAAATTAATGTGTAATAATCCACAAAAAAATAATTCTTATTATTTCAAACATAAAATCGGGTAAAATAATTCGAAAATTATATATTTTTTTAATAAAAACTAAGGAGGAAATAACGTGAACAAATATTCGTATGGGGGGGGGGCAAAATACTTATAACCCTATAAAAAGTAAAGGAAGAAATAAAAAGATAATAACTATAATAATATTTCTAATACTAATAGTAGTTAGTATTTCTTTTGCTTTGTTTAATCCAAGTATTAACTTACTAGGAAGAAGAAATATAAAAATATCTAAATGTGAACTTGATATAAACTTTAAAGAAAGTGATGAGTTAATGCTAGTTAGTAAGTATCCTATATCTACAAGACAGGCTCTTGAAGGAGACTATAAACCTAAAACAGTTACTATAACTAATAATTCTACATGTGATATGGCGTATTATAAATTAACTATAAAAGATTTAATAAACTCATCTATAAATAAAGATGTAATACAATATCATGTAGTGGATAAACAAAACACTATGACATATAAACTTGGTGACACAAATGATGATGGGCAGATTAAAACTAATGATAAAACTATTGCTAATAGATATGTAAATGATTTTGCATTTAATTTTCTAAATTATACGTTAATAGCAGCAGATTTAAATGGTGATGGACAAGTTGATGAAACTGATATTGATTTGTATACAAAATACATGAGCACTAAGGAAATAACAACTTTCCCAGCAGGCGCTCCACTTGAAGAAAAAACAACAACTAAAGAGATAATAAATGTAAACCCAGACACATTCTTAATAGAAAGCTC